>DAOUBA010000197.1:0-38718 GCA_034432855.1 Anaerolineae bacterium
CGCGGTCTGGCTGGGCAGCCAGAGGCCGATGCGCAGGAACAGCAACTGGTAGTACTCGGTGGCCAGGAAGCGCAGCCAGCGCCACGCCGCCTCCGGGTGCTTGGTCCCCGCAAAGGCCGAGTGCAGGTGGGCCTGCATGTCGGTAGCGGGCTCCTTGAACTTGGGCAACACGGCCGTCCCCAAGGTGGCCTGAATCTTGTTGATCCAGGCCAGCGCCCAGGAGCCATCCACGGCCATCGCCAGTTTGCCAGTCTCCAACATCTGGGTGTTGGTCATGCCCAGAGCCTGGAAAACCGCGCTTTGGGGCATCACCTGATGGACCAACATCAGGTCAGCAATGGCCTGGAGAGCCGCGGTGGCTTCCGGCTTATCGAGTGCCAGCAAACCGGTGTCCGGATCGAGCCAGTATCCCCCATTAGAGGCAATTGCTGCGTGCAGTGGGATGGACCAGGTCGGCCACTGGACGGCCCAGCGGTCCACGTTGTTCACGTCGAAGCCGCTATCCCCTGGATGTCTGCCGTTGACGTCTACCGTCAACTGCCGACACACCTCGAGGAAATGGTCCCAATCCCAGGCCTCGTCAGGATCGTTGCTTGGCGGCTCGATGCCCTCCTCCTCAAAGATGTCGGCATTATAGTAGATGTGCGGAGCAACCCAGCAGGAACCGATGCCGTACCATTTCCCCTTGTACGTGCAGCGTTCCGTTTCCTGGGGCTCGATAAAGTAACCCGGCGCGCCCACGACCGGGTCGGCCTTGAGCATGTCGGTGATGTCGAGCAACAGGCCCTCGCGGCAATAGGTTCTATAGTTACCAAAGTCTACGAAGGCAGTGTCGGGTGGCGTGCCGGCGGCTACCATGGCCAGCATCTTCTGCGTATAGCCCTCCGGCGTGTGCAGCCAGGTCACCTTGATGTTGGGCTCCGCGCCCTGGAAAACCGTGATGGCGGAGCGAACGCCCTCATCCTCTTCGGTGGCGCCCCATCCCATGAAGGTGATTTCGACGACTTCTTCGGGGGGTACAGTAGCCCCCACGACGACGGTCTTCTCGACCTCAACTGCCCGTGTCACCTCCACCTCGACCGTCTCCCTGACGACTTGCTTACATCCGGCCAGCGCCGCACCTGCCGCCGTCAGGGCACCCAGGCGCAGGAAATCACGCCGACTGAGATTCTTCTGACTCATGACCGTCCTCCTTTTAAATTTTGTCAGAAATGTGATATACTTATTTTGGGGGAAACCCCCGACCCATGGTACAGGTCACCTCTGCCACGTTCGTGGACGGTGGCCTGTACTCCCCTAAAACCGACCCTTCTCGAAGTATTGCCTCAAGCCTTTCATCACCTCCTCTCCCCTTGCTCAGAGTCACTGTAGAAGAATTACCGGAACGCTTTGCATCGAGAACCCAGAGAGCGTTTTCTCCCATCCTTCCTTTTCCCCTCCCCGCCCACGAGTGAGAGGAGAGGGGGGAACAAAGGAGGAAAGGGATACCTCCTTGACGACCTGGTGGCGATGTGATATGATGGATTTTAGCGAGCCGAGCCTACGAGCATATCTATCTTACCACACCATATATCCAGTGTCCATACCGCGATTGTTTCAGTTTTGTTTCACCCTCTGGCGAACATGATCACCTGTGAAGAGTTCGAACGACAACTGCAAGAGGCGCTGAATCACCTGTACGACCCCGACTACCGGCCCTCTGAGGCGTTCTGCGCGATATTGGAGTGTCGCGTTCAAGACGGTGCGCTCGCCGTCCAGACGGCCATACTCCGTGCCATCAAGGATTTGGAACCGCCCTCTGATACACCGCCCACAGCCTCTACCAGACAGGCCTACGATCTGCTCCATAACCGGTTTGTGCTCAGGCTCACTCAGGAAGAAACCGCCGACCGGATGCACATCAGCCGCACCAGCGTCCACCGCGCCCAGCGCACGGCTGTGCACGTACTGGCACGAGCGCTTTGGGAAGGCAGCGCAGCGCAACAGGCAGCACGAGGCCGTGTTAAGGGGAAGCAAATAACCGAGGTCTCGAACGCTCAGGCGACAGACTGGCATGCGCAGATGAAGCGTGAGTTGGCGGCACTACAGGCAAGCGCTCCCAACGCCGTCTCTGATGTAGGGGAGACGATAAACAGCGTGCTGAAGTTGGGGGATGTTCTGGCCTCGCAGCACGAGACTCGCGTGGAGGTCGAATCTGTGCAGCCCGGCCTGGTGGCAGCGGTTCACCCCTCGATCCTGCGCCAGATACTGATCGCGGCCATAAGGCGCATGGCCCGGTACACATCCACCGGTCCGATCACGATCTTTGCCCGGCTCGAGGACGGAAACGTCAGGATCACTTTAACGGGGCCGGTCACCATAGGGGATAAATGGCCTAGCAAAGACGACCTTATCCGTGACCTGTGGGTACCGCGCGACGTACACGTCGAGGCCCACGTTGACGGCGAGCGCGCTTTTCTGTGGGTAGGACTCCCATCCGTAGGCAGGGTCACCGTGTTGGTCGTGGACGATAATCCCGACATGGCACGCTTTTACCGGCGTTCCGCGGAAAAGACCAGTTATCACATCGTCCATGCCACTGAGGGACGAGGCCTGTTTGAGAAGATCATAGCGACTGCGCCTGACATCATCGTGCTGGACGTCATGCTTCCAGACGTTGACGGCTGGGAATTATTGACGCGCCTGCATCAGGATCCGGCCATGCGGCGCATACCTGTCATCGTTTGCTCCGTCGTCAGAGAAGAGGAACTGGCGCTCTCTCTCGGCGCCGCCTGCTATCTGTCCAAACCTGTACGGAGCCGCGAGTTCATCCAGGCGCTAGATCGAGTCCTCGTTCAGGCGCCAACAAGAGCGCCGAAATCTCTAACGAGCAACGCAGCAACTTGCTGAGCGATAGCCCTCCGCTCATCGTCGCCAATAGGAACTCGCTCACCAACGGCTGCTCCGCCGGGTCCTGAGCCGACACGAAAAAGGTGGGGATGTCCTTCAACTTCCCATCTCGTCGCATGGCTTCCAACACCTGCCAGCCGTCCATACCGGGCATCACGATGTCGAGCAGCATCAGATCGGGCAGGGCGCCACGCAGTGCAGCCAACGCCTCTTCACCACCAGCGGCCGTCACAACTTCCAGCGTACTATCACAGGTATACAACAGGCGACTGATGAGCTGTAGGAATTCAGGGTCATCATCCACCACCATGACCCGTCTCACCGGCCTGCCGACTGCCGCAAGTGTGTCTTCCAGGTCGGCGCGCGTGATGGGCTTGATGAGGTAGCCCAACGCCCCAGCATTTATGGCTCGCTCCGTCAATCGCGGCACAGAACAGCCGATGATCGGCGTCCCTGGCATCCGCTTCCGCACGGCCTCGACCAGCGCCCAGGGGGCGTCCGCCTCCATCGTGTTCAGCACCACAGCGCTTGCCGGACATTCTTGCAGACGATGTTCAGCCTGAACCAGATCTGCGACGTTCACGAACTCTACTTCCTCGAGGCAGCGCGTGAACCGGGGATAGAGCGTCCCACTCGCGTCGCAAACGACGACGCGGGGTTTGACGAGTTGGTCTGTAGAACTCGGCTGGCCTGCCTTGAATGCCTGCTCCCGCCATACCCACTCCTCTCTCAATTGATGGCCTGGCCTCACAATATGCTCCACGGGCATGGAAATCGGCAGGGTGAAGAAGAAGGAGGTCCCGATCCCCGGCTCACTCTCGAACCACATGCGCCCACCGTGGAGTTCCACAAACCGCTTGCTGATGCTCAGCCCCAGGCCACTTCCTCCCTTATCGCGCCAGAGCGGTTTCGTGCCTTGCCAGAACGGTTCGAAGATGCGCCCGGCATCCTCCGGAGCGATACCCGGCCCGGTGTCGGCCACGCTGACCAGGACTTGATCCCGGCAGGCAACTGTAATCTTGATCCCACCCACCTCGGTGAACCGGACCGCGTTGCTCATCAGGTTGAGGATGACCTGGCGAATGCGCGTGCGGTCACAGTAGACCTCCGGCAGAACGTCGGGGATCGTCACTTGCAGGGTCAGGCGCTTCTTCTCCAGCAGCGGGCGCACTGCTTCTATGCCGCTCTCGATGATTTCCCTCAGATCAACCTGTTCCCTGTGAAGTGCCAGTTGCCCCGCCTCCGTCTGCGTGAGGTCCAGCACATCGTTTATCATATTGGAAAGATGCTCGCAGTTGCGACGGACCACCTCGAGGTCCTCCCGCATCTTTGGAGACAATGCCACATCATAGATCTCGGGGCTCTCGAACATCAGGTCAACCAACCCGATGATCATATTCAGGGGCGTGCGGAACTCGTGGCTGACGCTGGCGACAAAAGCCGTCTTGGCCCTCTGAGCCTCTTCGGCTATGGCCCGCAGCGAGGCCATCCTCTCATTGGCGAGCGCCAGTTGCCGGTTCGCATTGGCGAGATTGTCCAATGTCTGCTTCAGTTCGCTTCTGAGTCCGCGAGCCTCCTCGAGGCGGCGCTGGGCAAGTTCGAAATACTCCTCCAACCACGTGCTGCGCTGGTGTATGGGATGATACACGGCAACCATAGTACCCAATACGCCCCAAATGGCCACCAGGGCGGCAGCAGCGGAAACATCCGGTTTCATGCCCAGGAGCCCTGCGAGAAACACGATGAACGCCGTCTCGCCAGCGGCGACGACGATCGCTGCTACGAGTCCGACGAGGGGGACAGCCAGTGCAATGGGGATCGTTGCCCAGAAGAGTGAACCGGGAATCCCCAGCCACGAATCTGCGAGGTGAACTATCGTTACCAGCGTCAGAACGGCAAACCACCGGCCTACCGCTGGCTTCCAATCCACGAGCAAAGTGCCAACAAATGCCAAGCCCGAGAGCAGCAAGGAGAGCGAAATAACCCGGTTCACCGTCTGCCACGGATAGGATAGGGCTTCCACTCCCAAGAAGATCAGACATCCCAAAACCAGAAGCACAACAAATATCGGCTTCGGAGAGATGCGCAACTCAGGCTCAGACACCAAGATGGACTTGGTCATTTCCGCGTACCTCCATTCAAGTTCGAGATCCACCCTCATTATAGATGGCAGGACGAAGCCGGTCAAGGTGATTCTGCGATGCCCCTGATGCCTGTTCCTTCGGCTATCAGCACACACTCCCAGTACATGCAAACCGCCCCGACCTCACAGATCGGGGCGGCGCTGGCTGCATAAAGAGGGAGAGGTCTACTCGCTCGACTACGGAGTGGCAACCAGGCGTGCAGCCAGATCGCCCAGTTGCTCAAAGCCAATGGGCTTGATCAGCACGAGGTCAGCCTCCCCGTGTACAGACTCGGCCCACTGCGGATCACCGGTGACGACGATGACCCGCGTCCGTGCCAGGCGAGCATCTTGACGGATTTGGCGCACAACGTCGCGCCCGTCCACGCGGGGGAGGTGCAGGTCCAGCACGACCACGTCCGGCACGACGCTTGCCAGCCGCACGAGTGCGGCATCACCGCTACGGACGACCTCGGCCTCGAATCCAGCCGCCTGCAATGCCCGCGAAAAGACGAAAGCCTCGTCTTTATTATCCTCGATCACCAGCGCAAATCGCCCGGCCATCTTCCGCTCTGCAGAACCCTCCTACGCCGTTCTGTCCCGGAAACTACCTGTACCACCTCGGATCGAGCCACTCCACCTCATAGAGCGCTTCAAAAGAGGTCTTGGATCGGCTCAAGCGCGGCTCGCAGTGCATCGGCGCTGGAGGCCTCTCACTCGCAGAAGAGTTTCACCACCGCTGGAACTGCCCAGGAGTTGAGCCATTGCATTTCCCCTGGCAATGAGGCGGCACACTCCCTGACGCTCGTGAGCAGTTGTTCCTGAGTGGCCTCTGGAGGGGTGCCGTGAATCACGAGAAATCGGGCCATGAGTCTATCCTTTCCGTTATCGAACAGGGGCGACGGGCAGCGTTTTCACTATCTATTTTACACGAACCGGTGCAAATGACAAATTCGTTCACCTGCCCGGCTCGATCACGATCTTGATGGCCGGTTCTGTACGGGTGCAGGCGGTCTCCAGTGCGCGGGGAACCTGCGCCAGCGGCAGGCGGTGCGAGATCAGCGGCTCGACCTGCACGGTGCCGGCATGCAACAACTCGATCGCCGGCCCGAAGGTCACGTTGAGCGCGAAGGAGCCATAGACCGAAATGTCGCGTCGGTAGAGGTGGAACGGGCTGAAGGGAATGGTCGCACGCTCCGGGCAAACGCCGAAGAGCAGTACTTTGCCGCCTGGCGTGACATAGTCGAAGCAGCGGGCGACCACTTCCGGCACCCCCGTCACGTCAACCACCATGTCATAACCATATGGCGTCAGGTCGCGCAACACCTGCTCCTGGGCAGCGTCTGCCGGGACAATTGCATCGGCGCCCAGCCGTGCGGCCAACTCCAACCGCTCCTGCTGCAGTTCGCTCACCACCACCTGAGCGGCGCCGGCGTGGCGGAGCGCCTGCAGCATCAAGAGCCCGATCGGCCCTGCGCCGAACATCAGCACGCAGTCACCCAAAGCAGGCGCAGCCCGCTGCAGGCCGTAGACCACACACGCGAGCGGCTCAATAAAGACGGCCCGCTCGAACGGCATCTCGCCGATGGGGTAGACCACCCTGGCCGGCACCGCCACCCGCTCGGCAAAGCCCCCGTCACGCGTCACGCCCACCGCCTGCCAGTTGAGACAATGGTTGAAGCGCAGCCGCCGGCAGAAGTGGCAGTGGCCGCAGGGGATGTTAGGGTCGAAGGCCACGCGCATTCCCGGCACGAGGTCGCTTACACCTTCGCCCACTTCGGAAATACTTCCAACAACCTCGTGGCCTGGGATGACGGGGTAGCCGTAATTGACCTCCCCCTCGCAGATGTGTACGTCGGTGCCACACAAGCCCGCCAGTGCCACCTCGACGACCACCTCATCGGGGGCCGGGCGTGGATCAGCCACCTCCTTGACGACGATTCTTCCTGGGCCCTCGACTACCGCTGCTTTCATCTGCCTCCTCACACAGCACGAAACACGTCCACAAAAGTGAAATGCCCCCAGAAACCCACGTAACTCTGGGGGCGCCGGGATGACGCATTGGAAACTAGCGACCCAGATGCATCGGCATGATCACGTGGGTAAAGTCGGCATCGCCCACGGGCCGGATCACGCCGGGGCTGGAAGCGGTGGTCGTGTCGAGCGTAACCTGGGGGGTGCCGACCACCGAGAGCACATCAATCAGATACTTGACGTTGAAGGCGATTTCGATCTCCTGGCCCTCGACGCTGGCATCCAACTCACTCACGTCGTCGCCGGTCTCGGCCGAGGTGGCGGAAACGACCACCTGACCTGGCGCCAATTCGGAGGCAGGCTTGACGTGCAAGCGAGCGATGTGCGCAGCATCGCGGGCAAAGATGTGCGCCGTCTTGCACGCCTTGAGGAACGCCGCGGTATCCACCACCGTATGCGTAATCCGCTCGCGCGGGATAATCTGCTTATAGTCGGGAAAGTTGCCGTCAATCAACTGCGAGACCAGCACGACGTCGGTCAACTGGAAGAGTACCTGATTGCGCGTAGGGGTGACAGTGATGACGACCGGCTTTTGTTGCTCGCCGCTGATGCGCCCCAGTTCGGTGAGCGCCCGCGCGGGAATGATGATGCTGAAGGGATCGGGCACAGCGTTGGGCAGATCGAGCGTGCGCACCGAGAGGCGGAAGCCATCGGCAGCGGCGAGCGTGAGTTGTGCACCCTCGAACTTGGCGAGCGCGCCGGTGAGGATGGGACGGCTCTCGTCGGTCGCAGCGGCGAAGGCAACCTGGTCGATCGCCGTGCGCAGCACGTCCGGCTCGATGGAGATGCCGCCGCTACCTTCGGGCAGCGGGAGGATGGGGAACTCTGACGCGTCAATGCCCTTGATGTTGGCCTCGCTGCGACCGGCATGCAGGTTGAGCGTCTGCGTGCGCGCGACCAACTCCATGTCCACCCGCTCCGGCGGCAACGCATTGACCAGGTCAATAAACGTGCGAGCCGGGACGGTAACGGCGCCCTCCTCCTCCACCCTGGCGCCGATCCAGCAGGTGATGCCCACCTCCAGGTTAGTGGCCGAGAGTTTGAGCCGTCCAGCATCGGTCGCCAGGAGCACGTTGCCCAGCACCGGCAACGTCGAGCGCGGCGAGACTGCCCGCCCGACGATGCCCAGACCTTTCGCCAGGTTTTCCTGAAGACAAGAAACTTTCATCGGTGCAGTCCTCCTCAATGTCTGACGGTCTGATTGAAATCAGTATACACCAACTCGACAGGCTGCACAAGCAGGGACGAGGCATTTCCTCAGCCTTTTTCACCAGAACCTCCGGGATGGTTCATAATTGGTTGACGCTTTGCACCTTGCCGCGCCCGACGATAAATCGTCGGGCTAACAGCCGAAGGGCAGTGAACCGCCCTTATAGCCTGCTTTAGCGGGCTTGAGCCTTCTGAGCCTGGCGATAAATCGCCAGGTGGCAGCCGCAAACACGGGCAGCCGATTTTTCAAGACAGCCCGAAGTGTAAACCAATTTTGGCTCGAAAATGAACCATCCTGAACGTCCTCCACACAACTCGCGTCGCTCCTCAAAAGCGGTCCCGCTACAGAATGCCTCGTCCCTACCCGGCACCATCCTCCCAGCCGGGGATCTCTAGCCGCACCACGTCGCCGTGCACATTCACGACGGCGCGGAACTTGGCCATCCACAGTGCGGTGCGGAACTCGTCCACATCCACGGCGCCCGGTTCCAGGATACGGTCAATGTTGTCAATTGCCTGTTCGACAGCGGCCCGCGCGAACAGGCCCTCTTCGCCCATCATCTGGATCACCCCCTCGACGATGGCGTCGCGCATGGGCGCGAGCATGTCACGCAGTCGCGCCACGATCTGGCGATCCACGTGCTCAGCCTCGACGTGGCGCAAAAAGTCACCGTCGGGGATCGCATAGTGCGGCACCCCGCCAATGGACACCTCCTTGGTGGGTTGGCTTTCTTCGTTGAAGACCAGGTCAGCGAATAACGCACGGGTAGGATTCTGGATCATCCTACACTTCCTTCAACCGGCGCTTTGAAATCATACACCCCCGCGCGCACGGCGAAGCGTGCACCACAGGCGACACATGATAGCGCCTCTCCCAGGTCGGCCAACTCGGTCGAGCCGCAGGCAGTGCAGCGGAAGAAGGCCCCCTCCGGCGCGGGCGCCTTGTCCGCGCCAGCCTCGGAGCACACAAAGACACTCGGCGAGAGTTGTACCAGCCCTCCCGTCGGCTGCAACAGCCGGTCTAGCGCCACGAGCAAACCCGTGGGCAGCGCACGCTTGAGGAGCCCCAGCCGGAAGTGCGATACCGTGCGCTGTCGCTGCACCCGCAACCCCGCCTCGGCCAACCGCTGACGTATCCAGACCGGATGGAAATTCAAGTTCAGTTCGGCGAACTCGACCGGCTCGCGGTTGAAAGGAGACCACTCTTGCCGCCGCGCCAGGTAGCGCAGGATCGCTTTCAGGTTGCGCTTGTTGGCGAATTCGAGCACAAATGTCCCACCGGGCGCCAGAATTTGCTCGATCCCGCGCAGCACTGCCGGCGCGTCGGCGGCGTGGTGCAACACGCGCACCATCGTCACTGTGTCGAACAGCCCCGGCGCGAAGGGCATGTCGTAAAAGTCTCCTGCCACGTAGACGTAGCGCGGCCTGCCGCCGGGGCCACATTCGTCCCACAATTCGCGGGCCTGCTGCAACTGCGAGTGGGCGTAATCGAAGAATACCACCTCCTCATATCCAGCGTACAGCGGCGCCAGCCGTCCATAACCCGCGCCGATCTCAACCAGACGGCGGCCTGAGGGCGGCAGCAGGTGGCGCAGCGCGATACGCTCGACCCTGTCTTCGTACTCGCGCCCCTGTCCCCAGAACTCGCTGCAGTAGGCGGAACCTTCATAGTTGCAGATGGGCCTTGACTCGGACATCACCCAATTTGGCTCCATCCGGCCACCGGTCCAACTATGGCCTCAACGGGCGAAAGACAGCGCGCAGTCGCTCGACTGCCGGATCCAGACCCGCTTCACCCAACCGGATGCTCACTGGCACGTCCATCTGAATAGGCACGTTCTGGTCAACCGGAACGAGCATCTGCACGGGGATGGTGGCCTGGACCGGTACAACCATACTCAGGTGGATGGGGAGTTGCGTGCCGGCCGGCAAGGAGAGATTTACAGTCCCGTTGATCGAGCCCCCGCCGCCGGGCAGATTGAACGTGGCAGGAAGGACCAGGGGCACGGGTGCGGTCAATACAACGACGGTGTCCTGCTCGATGGATAGTGGGAAATCAATCGGGAGTGGCTGATCGAGCGGCAGGTCGAAGCGGATGGCAGCGGGCTGGTCTATGCGAATCGTGGTATTAATCGTGGAATCGCCCAACCCGACGAAGGCGGCATCCAGATTATCCAGCATCTTCAGGGCTGGCACGCTGAATATGAGCAGGGCAGCAACCATCACGAAATTGACGACGAAGGAGAAAACGATAGCGATATCCTTGAACCCTTTCCAGAAGCGTTTTAGTCGTTCCATGGCCGGCCTCCTTACAGTGATGATTTGATAATGTAACCGTTCAGGTCATTGTTCAGCCCGATTGAAATCGCCCGCTTTGAACGCTACGCGCCGATTGGGGCGATTGCCGGATCGCCCCTGCGCCGACACCACCTCATAGAGCCGGCGGCGGACAGGTCGGCAAAGCCGAGCACTTGCCGCAGGCCCAAAAGGGCACGGGCAAGGCTCGCCTCGCCCCTAAGCCAAACCGTCCTACGAGAGCAAGGGGGATACAAACAGCCATGCCGTCGCCAGAATGATCAGTCCTGTCAGGACCCAGGCCAGCACGTTCTGCCAGGGGGGATTCGTCCAGCGCCCCATGAGCCGCCGGTCGTTTGCCAGTTTCAGTACCAGGATCAACAGCACCGGCAGCAGGATGGCGTTCACCGATTGCGAGAACCACATCAGCGGGAAGAGGGGGACGCCGGGAATCAGCACGATGGCGACGCTGAGCACGATAATACCGACGTAGAGACCGTAGAATGTGCGCGCCACGCGCATGGAGCGATCCAGGCCGCGCTCCCACCCAAAAGCCTCCGAAACGGCGTAGGCCGTGGCGAGCGGCAGCACCGCCGCCGCCAGCAGCGACGCCGCCAGTAAGCCGACTGCGAACAGTCCTTTGGCCCACACGCCGGCCAGCGGTTCCAACGCCATGGCGGCCTGCTCGGCGGTCTCGACGCGGATGCCTACTACAAACAACGTCGCCGCCGTGCAGATCACGATAAAACCGGAGACGATGTTGCCCCACGCCGACCCCACGACGACGTCCAGGCGGGTGTACCTGTACTCCGCCATGGGCACGCCCTTATCGGCCACGGAGGCTTGCATGTAGACGATGCCCCAGGGGGTAATCGTCGTCCCCACGACGGCCAGCAACGTGAGCAGGTACTCGGTGCCTCCCTGGAAAGAGGGGGTGAGCGCCTGGCGCAGCACTTCGCCCCAGTCCGGCTCCTCGATAAAGGCCGCGAGGATGTAACTCAGCGCCGCCAGGCTCAAGGCCAAAAGGACTTTTTCGACGTGTCGGTACGCCCCGCGGATCACCAGAAAGCCGACCAGGACGGCGGCGATGGGTACGGCAATGTAGCGCGAAAGCCCAAATAACTCGGCGCCGGCCGCTACGCCGGCAAATTCGCCCACCGTCGTCCCGAAATTGGCGATCAGCAGACAGACCATCGCAAACGTCGTGACACGGACGCCGAACTGCTCGCGGATCAGATCCGCCGTCCCCTGGCCGGTCACGGCCCCCATCCGGCCCGCCATCTCCATCACGATGATCTCTCCCAACGTAACGGCCAGGATGACCCAGAGGAAGCGGTAGCCGTAGGTAGAGCCGGCCATCGAATAGGTCGCAATTCCGGGAGCATCGTTGTCGGCGCTGGCGGTGATCAGCCCTGGCCCCAAAACGGCCATCAGCACCGCCAGTCGCACCCATAGGGGCTTGAGCCGTTGCCGCAACGCCATTGTTCACCTCAACGATACATACGGGGCAGCCGCTTCTTCCAGGCAGTGGGGATGATCTTGTCGAGCGCATCGTCGGCAGTGACGATGCCGTGGAGGCGCCCTTCGTCATCCACGACTGGCACCGCCAGGATGTTGTACTTGGCGACGACCTGCGCCACCTCGTCCTGGCTGGCGCGCAGGTTGACCTTGTGGACGCGACGATGCATGAATTCGGTCACGGGAGTCTCTGGCCGGGCCAACACCAGGTCGCTCAGCGAGAACACGCCGATCAAACGCCCTGCGTCGTCGGTCACGTAGACGTAAAAGATCGTCTCGGCCTCCTGGGCCGTCTGCCGTAGGGCGGCGATGGCCTGCTCGGCGGTGAGATGGGGGCGGACGGCGACGAACTCGGTGGTCATCAACCCGCCTGCCGTATCCACCGGGTAGGCGAGCAGTTTGCGTACATCTCTGGCCTCCTCGGCCTCCATCAGTTTGAGGAGTTCCTGGCTGCGCTCTTGGGGCAGTTCGGCCAGGAGGTCTGCTGCCTCGTCCGGCGCCATCTCCTCCAGCACGTCGGCCACCCGCTCGTCGGGCATCGTCTCGATCAGGCTGGCCTGGAACTCGGGCTCGACCTCCTCCAGCGTGTCGGCCACGGTCTGCACGTCGAGCGTCTCCAGCAGGCGGCTGCTCTCGACGCGGCTGAGATCGCTGATGATCTCGGCCAGATCCGCGGGGTGCAACTCGCTGATCTTGTCGCCCGGCACCCGCAAGCGCATCGGCTGGTCGCCGGGCAAGAGTTCGACGGCGTCCCACGAGACGATGTTGGACGGCAGGCGATGGCCGAACACCTTTTGCGCCAACCGCGCCAGGCCGAGCCTCCGCAGCAGTCCCATCCCGCCGATGTCCACGTTGGCGACGTAGAAGCGGCCGTTGACGCGCGCCAGTTCCAGATCGTTGACGCGCACCACGCGCACACCGTCGGTGTCAATGATCTGCTTGTCGAGCACATCCCGCGCCAGGTACAGGTCGTGCTCGCCCGGTTCGTACGGGGCGATGTTCTGGATGGGACGCGTGAGCGGGATGGCCGGGGCGACGAGCACGGCCACGTCGGCGAAGGGGATCAGCAGCTCGCCGTCCTTCCGCTTCACCTGCAAGGCGACGATCTGGGGATGGGGCATCTCGCAACGGACGCAGGCGATCAAATCCTGCAATTGACCGACGCGCTCGCCGTTGATGTCTGTCACAGGTCTTCCTAGCAGGTCGCTGACGTAAGGCATCGCTCACCTCCTGGCACACAAACGGCCCGGGGAAACGCGGGCCGTCGGATTTTCGGATGTCTCGGTCCTGCGTGCATCATAACACTATTCGGGGGACATGTCAAACTATCAAGCGCTTGACAGGCCACGATCATTGGTGTATACTACATACGTAGTTAGGATACCAACGTCTCAGGCAGGATACTAACGCCTATCGCCGGCCAATGGCCCGATGCCCCGGGAGGAGGACGATGGATGACGCACTGGTAGACCAACTGGTGGAACTGGGTTTCTCCGAGTACGAGGCCAAAGCCTACCTTGCCCTGCTCACCGAGAGCCCGGTCACGGGGTACCAACTGTCCAAGATTTCCGGCGTACCTCGCTCGATGATCTATGAGGTGCTGGGGAAACTCGTGGCGCGCGGCGCGGCGATGACGCTACGCAAGGAAGGGGGTATTCAGTACGCGCCGGTGCCGGCAGACGAGTTCCTGGACACGCTGCACCGCGAGCACGAGGAGCGTGTGGATTCACTCAAGCGTGCTCTGACTCACCTAGATTCGTCGCCCAATCTGGAGTACGTCTGGAACATCGAGGGCTATGAAAACATTATGGCCAAGGCGGAAGAGATGATCGGACAGGCGCAGAAGATCATCTACCTCTCGTTGATGCCGGAGGTTTTTGCGGAACTCGAACCTGCGCTGCGAGAGGCGCTCGCACGGGGTGTGCGGGTCGTGGTGTATGCGGTGAACGGCCTCGAGTTGCCCGGCGCGCAGGTGATCGCCAGCCTGCCTTCGGAGGAAGCCGCCAGCCGGGTGGAGAGACTGGGGCTGATCCTGGTGATTGACGAGCAGGAGGTGCTGATCAGCGAGTGGTTGACCGGCATCCAGGCGCGCGCCTCGTGGACCGGCAACTCGCTCTTCGTCTTCATCGCCGAGCACCATCTACGCACCGATCCCTACCTGCCGCATATTCTCGCTTGTCTGGGTGAACGCGCTGCCGAGATCATCCGCGAGGAGGATCGCGAACTGTTTGCGCGGGCGATGGAGCGGTGGGTGAGAGAATGAGGGAAAACTATGTTCAGACTGCTGCTGATTCTGTTGGGTCTCGTCGTCGGCCTGGTGTTCTTCTGGCTGTTCCCGCTCAAACTGATCGCCCGGCTGGCGCACCGGCTCGGTCATTCGACACCGTGCCCATCATCGTTTGCCTGGTTGGTGAACAACCCGATCCGCCGCCGTTACATGCGCCTGCTGCTCGACCGGGTGGGTATCCAACCTGGCGAGCGCGTGTTGGAATTGGGGCCTGGGCCGGGGACATTCATCATGGAGGCGGCGCGGCGCGTCGGGCCAGAAGGGCGGATCATCGCGGTGGACATTCAGTCGGAGATGATTGCCCAGGTGAACAGACGCGTGCGGGAGGCGGGTCTCACGAACGTCGAGACGCACGTTGCCGGCGCCTACGAATTGCCGTTGGACGACGCGAGCGTGGACCGGGCATTCCTGGTCACAGTGTTGCCCGAGATCCCCAACCAGGCCCGCGCGTTGGCCGAACTGTACCGCGTGTTGAAGCCGGATGGGGTGCTCTCCATCACCGAGGAGTTTATGGACCCTCACTATCCCTTTCCGTCCGAAACGATCCGGCGCGTCGAGGCGGCGGGGTTTCGTCTGGAACAGCGCTTCGGCAACTGGTGGGTCTATACGCTGAACTTTCGACGGGTGCAAAAACGTGATGCGTGAAACGTGATGCGTGACTTGCGGCTCACGTATCACGCATCACGTTTTACGCTTGGGGGTTGGCTATGGTCTGGAAGAATCTCTTTCGCCGCAAAGGCCGTACCATCCTGACGCTCGTCGGGATCGGCATCGGCGTTGCCGCCATCGTCGCGCTGGGGGCCGTGGGCCAGGGGCTGCGCGCGGGCTTTGGCGCGATGACGCGCAGCAGCCAGGCCGATCTGGTGCTCACTCAGGCCAACGCCTACAGCGCACTGATGAGCGCAGTGGACGAGAGCGTCGCCGACGAAATAGGCGCCTGGGGGGAGATCGCCGGCGCGGAGGGCTTTCTCTTCACGAACGTCGTGCTCGACGGCTCCACGTACCTCTATGTATTCGGCTACGAACCTGACGGCTTTGCCATCCGGCACTTTCGCATCGTCGAGGGGCAGGGGCTGGCCGGGGCGCGCGGTGTGCGCGGCAAACCGTTGATCCTGGGCCGGCGGGCAGCGGAGAGCCTGAGATTGCAGGTCGGCGATTCCCTCCGGCTCACCAGCGGGACCTTTCGCGTCGTCGGCATCTTCGAGACTGGCAGCGGCCTCGAAGACCGCGCGGCGGTTGTGCCATTGGTGGAGGCCCAAACGCTGGCGCACCAGCCACATCTGGCCTCGATGATCTACGTCAAACTGCGCGACCCCTCGCTGCTTGAGCGGGTGCGCACGCGCATCGAGCGGCGTTTCCCCGACCTGGCCGTATCCACGACGGCGGGCTTTGCCGATCAGGAGCAGATGGTGCAGATCGTCGAAGGCATGGCGGCAGCGATCGCCGCGCTGGCGGTGCTGATCGGCGGGGTCGGGATGACCAACACGCTCTTCATGTCGGTCTTTGAACGCACGCGGGAAATCGGCCTGCTCCGGGCGCTGGGCTGGCGCAGGCGGCGCGTGCTCGCCCTGATCCTGAGCGAGTCGCTGGTCCTGGCTCTGATCGGCGGGGCGGCAGGTGTCGGATTGGGCGTGCTGGTCACCTGGGCCATCAGCCGCTCCGGTTCGTATCTGGGCATGTTCGGCACGCATTTCTCTCCCGCTCTCTTCACCCGTGCCCTGATCACCGTCGTCGTGTTGGGGCTGGTGGGCGGCGCGTATCCGGCATGGTGGGCGGGGCGGCTCTTGCCGTTGGAAGCGTTGCAGTACGAAGGGGGAGCAGCGAAAAGGGGGTTAGTGATTAGGGATTCGGTAAAGTCCCCAATCCCTAACCCCCAATCCCCAACCCCTAATCACCAATCCCCAATCACTCAACTGCGCCTCCCCGCCACTCTGCGCAACCTCTGGCGCAGGCGGACGCGCACGGCGCTGACGGTGCTGGGGATCGGCATCGGCATCGCCGCCATCATCGCCCTCGGTGGCTACGTCAAGGGAATGGACAACATCATGACCCAGATGTGGCGCGCCAGCCAGATAGACATATTCGCCATCGAGGCCGGGGTGGATTCGGACTTTAGCGCAATTGACGAGCGGGTAGGCGCGCGCATCGCCACCCGGCCCGACGTCAGGGCCGTTTCGGGCATCATCATGAGCGGCGTCAGCACGCCGGAAAACCCCATGCTGCTCATCTTTGGTTACCACCCGCGCGAACTCGCCATTCGCCACTTTCGCATCCGCGAGGGACGACCGCTGGAAGGGAGCCGCGAGGCGATCGTCGGGCGCAAGTTGGCCGACGAGATGGGGCTGCAGGTGGGCGACGCGTTGCGCCTGATGGACAGCAACTTTCGCGTGGTCGGCATCTTTGAGACCGGGCTGGCCTACGAGGACATTGCCCTCGTCATCGGCCTGCGCGAGGCTCAGGCGCTTTTGGGCAAGCCTCGCCAGGTCATGATGTACGGGATCACGCTGCGCGACCCACGCCAGGCCGAAAGAGTGCGGGACGAACTGGAGGCTGCGTTTCCGGAGGTGGATTTCGCGCTCTCTTCCGACGCCACCGAGACGATGAGCGATTTTGCCGTGCTGCAGGAAATGGTGGGACAGATCTCGTTCCTGGCGATATTCATCGGCGCGGTGGGGATGCTCAACACGATGTTGATGAGCGTCCTCGAGCGCACGCGCGAGATCGGCGTGCTGCGGGCGGTGGGCTGGCGCAGGCGTCGGGTGTTGGGGATGATCCTGCGCGAATCGCTGGTGCTTGGCGTGGGGGGCGGTATCTGTGGCATCCTGCTCGGTCTGGTGATCGGCAAATCGGTCGAGTTGCTGCCCGGCGTGTGGGGCGCACTCAAGCCACTCTACACGCCCCAACTGCTCGCGCAGGCTGTGGTCATCGGGATGCTCGCCGGCGTGGTCGGTGGCCTCTACCCAGCCTGGCGCGCGACCCGCATGCGGCCTGTGGAGGCGTTGAGGTATGAGTGATGCGCGAAACGTGATATACGTGACTCTGCCGTTCACGAATCACGCATCACGTTTCACGGAAATACTCCAGGAGGCGACGTTATGAAGAAAACACTATTCGCAGGATTGATCGTCTTGACCGTGCTGCTCTCCGGCTGTGGCGGGAGCACTCAGGCGACGCCGACGCCGGAGGCGGTGGACATCACCCCCGTGCTCTCGGTCACCGGCAAGATCGTGCCGGCGACGTGGGCGAACGTCAGCGCGCAGACCGGCGGGGTGGTGGTCGAGGTGCTGGTGCGTCCGGGTGACGCGGTAGCGGCAGGCGACCCCCTTGTGCGGCTGGATGCCACCGATGCGCAACTGGCCGTGCAACAGGCCGAGGCAGCAGTGGAGGCGGCGCAGGCGCAGTTGGCGCTCCTGCAGGCGGGGCCGCGTCCGGCCGAGATCGCCGCAGCCCAGGCGCAGGTGAAGGAAGCAGAGGCGGCGGTCGCGCAGGCCGTGGCGCAACGTGACCAACTGGCTGCCGGCACCACAGACGCCGAGATTGCGGCAGCCCGGGCGCAGGTGGCGGCCGCCGAGGCGCAGCAGCGCCAGGCGCACGAGGCGCACGAGCAGACAATGAAGTGCTACGACAGGCCCGACGGGAGCAAATACTGCCCGCTGTTGGGGCCGGCGGAGGAACAGGCGCGTTATGCGCTCGAAGCGGCCAACGCGGCGCTTGCGGCGGCGCAGGCCCAACTGGACGCGCTGCTGGCCGGCGCCGACGATCGGAAACGCGCGGCGAACGCCGCGGTGGCGCTGGCCCTGGCCCGGCGCGATGCGGCGCAGGCGCAACTCGATCGCTTGCAGGCTGGCGCGAAACCCGAAGAAATCGCGGTGGCCCAGGCGAACGTCCATCAGGCCGAGGCGGCACTCGCTGCGGCGCGGGTCGCGCTCGACCGCTGCGAAGTGCGCGCGCCCTTCGCCGGCACCGTCGGCGCGGTGGCCGTGCGCGTCGGCGAACTCGTCGCGCTGGGCCAGCCGCTGGTCACGTTGGGCGACCTGAGCGCATTGCAGGTTGAGACCACCGATCTGGATGAAGTGGATGTGGCGCGGGTGGAAGTAGATCAGCGCGTCACCGTGGCCTTCGATGCCATCCCCGAGCGCGTCTTTACCGGGCGCGTGGCGCGCATCTACCCGATGGCCGAGCCGGGCGCGGGCGGCGTCAACTACACCGCCATCATCCTGCTGGACGAACTCGACCCGGCAATTCGGTGGGGGATGACGGCGTTCGTGGATATTGAGGTGGAGCAGTAGTTGGGATTGGTAGATTGGTAAATGGTCATCAGGAGCCTGTTACGGCGCAAGACGCGCACGGCGCTGACGATGGCCGGGGTGACTATCGGGGTGGCGGCAATCGTCTCCCTGGGCGCGATGGCTCAGGGGACGGCCGCGGCCTATGGCACTCTCTCCGGCGGCGGCAGAGCCGACCTGCTGGTGGCCCAGGCCGAGGCGGTGGACATCATGTTCAGCGCGGTGGACGAGGAGGTAGGGCGGACCATCGCCGGACTGCCGGGCGTGAAAGAGGTGACGGGGATGGTCTACACCCTCGCCGCCACGGATGGGATGCCGTACTTTATCGTCTTTGGCTACGACCCGGAAGGGTTCGCCATCGAACATTTCAAGATCGTGGAGGGGAAAGGACTTTCGGCGCGCTCGACCGCGCGCGGCAGGCGCGAAATTCTGCTGGGACGGGCCGCGGCGGACGGCCTGGATAAGCGCGTGGGGGATACCTTCCGCCTCTACGAGAGCGTCTACCGCGTCGTGGGCATCTATGAGACGGGCGCGCCCATCGAGGATGCCTCGGCCGTCGTCACCATCGCGGAGGCGCAGGTGATCTCCAAGCGCCCACGCCAGGTCAACGCCTTCCTGGTAAAGTTGCGCAATAAGCAGGACGTCGAGGCCATCCGCCGACGGATCGAGCAGCGGTACGACGATGTGACGGCCACGCTCTCCTCAGACTACGCGGAGGGCCAGATGACACTGGCCTTCATGGACGGTTTCGCCGCAGCAGTCTCACTTCTGGCGGTGCTGATCGGCGGGATCGGGGTGATGAACACGTTCCTGATGAGCATCTTTGAGCGCACGCGCGAGTTCGGCACACTGCGCGCGCTTGGCTGGCGGCCCGCGCGCGTGATGCGGCTGGTATTGGGCGAGGCGCTGGCGCTGTGCGGGCTGGGCGGCCTGGTCGGCGCAGGGTTGGGCGTGGGATTGGTGAAACTCATTGACCGGCTCCCGTTGATGGCCGGTTTCATGTCCAGCGGCCTCTCCCCCGCGATCTTCGTCCAGGCCATTGGCGTGGCGCTGGCGCTCGGTCTGGTGGGCGGCATCTACCCGGCCTGGCGGGCCGCGCGGCTCACGCCGGTGGAGGCGATGCGGTACGAGAGCGGCGCGAGCGGTCGCACCTCGCAGGTGAGGGTTGGCGTGGCGGCGCTGCGCAACCTGCTGCGCCAGCCGACACGCACGACGCTCACCCTGACCGGCGTCGGCATCGCAATTATGACGATGGTCAGCCTGGGAGGGCTGGCCGAGGGCTTTGTGCAAGAGATTTCCAGCATGATGACCGCCGGCGGCTTCCATCTGACCGCTATGGAGGCAGAGGCCGCGATGGACCTGAGCCGGATTGACGAGAGCGTCGTGCGGCGCATTGCCGACGTGCCCGGCGTCGAGGCGGCTGAGGGGTTCCTGATCAGTTACGCCGCGCTCGGCGAACTGCCATTCTTCGTCGTCCTCGGCTATCCGCCGCGTGGGCAGTTGATCCGCGAGTTCAAGATCGTGGAAGGGTCCCCGCTCACCGCCAATCGGCAGATCATCATCGGGCGCGTCGCCGCCGAGAATCTGAAGAAGGGCGTGGGTGACACGCTGCGCATCTTCGACTCCTCGTTCCGCATCGTCGGCATCTACGAGACAGGCGTGTCGTTCCAAGACGGGGGCGGGGTGGTCACTCTACGTGACGCGCAGCGGCTCTTCGGCCAGCCGCGCAAAGTCAGCTTCATGGGTATCCAGTTGGACGATCCGCTCCAGGCCAACGAGGTCAGGTTCATCGGCGTCCAACCGCATGAACCAGAGCAGGCCGAGGCCGTGATTCGCGAAATTCGGGCGCGTTTTCCGAATGTGCAGGTCACGCGAGCCAGTGAATTCGCCGAAAATGTGACCGATTTGCAGATGACGAAGGCCAGCGTGTGGGCGATTGCCTTCCTGGCGCTCCTGGTCGGCGGGGCGGGGATGATGAACACGATGGTGATGAGCGTCTTTGAGCGCACGCGAGAGATCGGTGTGCTGCGGGCGCTGGGGTGGCGCAGGCGGCGCGTGCTGCTCATGGTGCTGGGCGAGTCGCTGGCGTTGAGCCTGCTGGGCGGCCTGGCAGGGATGGCGGCCGGCGTGGGCGTGATCAGGCTGCTTAACGCTTCTCCGATCATGCAGGGGTTAGTGACTTCTCGATTCAGCACGGAGCTTTTCACGCAGGCGCTGCTCACGGCACTGGTGCTGGGCGCCGTTGGCGGCCTCTACCCGGCCTGGCGCGCGACCCGCCTCTCGCCGGTGGAAGCGCTGCGGTATGAGTGACCTACTGCGTATTCGTATTCCGTTGCGGAACACAGAACACGGAATACGGACTACGCAATACGCAACAACGGAGGACTCTATGAGTGGCGAAATCATCGTCGAAACACGCGACCTGACCAAAATCTACGGCGACGGAGCGCAGGTGCGGGCGTTGGATGGGGTGAATATGCGAGTTGCCCAGGGCGAGTTCGTCGCCGTGATGGGGCCAAGCGGTTCCGGCAAGTCCACGCTCTTGAATATGCTGGGTGCGCTGGACCGTCCCGCCAGCGGGCAGGTGCTCATCCGCGGCCAGGACCTGGCGAAGGTGCGCGACCTGGATGCGTTCCGGGCGCGCACGGTGGGGTTCGTCTTCCAGTTGCACAACCTGCTGCCCACGCTCACCGCCCGCGAGAACGTCGAGGTGCCGATGATGGGGCAGCCGCTGAGCCGCAGCCAGCGGCGCCGGCGCGCCGAAGAACTGCTGAGCCTGGTGGGGATGGCAGGACGGGCAAATCATCTGCCCAACCAACTCTCCGGCGGCGAACGCCAGCGCGTCGCCATCGCCCGCGCGCTGGCCAATCGCCCGGCCATCATCCTGGCCGATGAGCCGACCGGCAATCTGGATTCGCAGAGCGGCGCCGAGATCATGGCGCTGATGCGCACGCTCAACCGTGAATTGGGCACCACGCTCATCGTCGTCACCCACGATCACACGGTGGCCCGCCAGACCGAGCGCATTCTGATGATGCGCGACGGACGTATCGTGCACGAGCACATGGCGGGCACGCCGTTCGAGGAAGACCTGGCCGCTTTTGGGCGCTCCGGGCTGGGGCAGGCGATCCTGGCCGGAGATACGGTGTCGTTAGCCGGACTGAGCGCGAGCGAAGTGGCCGCGTTGCGGCGGGCGCTGGAGCGGGTGGGGGTTTGACGCTGAGATGGGTGTGTGCTAGAATGTAGACAGTCTTGCGGGAGGAATTGATGGCAGTCCGATTGTTGCAATTTGTGGGCGCGATCTGGCAGGAAGGCAACATGTATACGGCCTACTGCCCTGAATTGGATCTGGCGACCTGTGGTCATACCATCGAAGAGGCTCAGCGCAACCTGCGCGAGGTCATTGAGATTTTTTTTGAAGAGACCGCGGAGATGGGAACGCTGCACGACCTGCTGTACGAAGCAGGTTTCAGCCTCGATGAAGCGGCCGAGGAACCAATCCGCCACCTGGTTGCGATTACCCCGCTTCAAGTGCCTTTGCAGGTTGCCACCTGATGCCCCGTATAACCCCCACTGATTGGCGGACACAGGTGCGCATCTTTGAAGCCTATGGTTGCGCCTTTGTACGCCAGAAAGGCGATCATCTGATCTATCGCCATCCCAATGCCCGGCGACCTGTAGTCATCCCGCGCTACAAGGAAATCGCCCCCACAGTGATCAAGGCGAACATGCGCACGGTGGGAATGACGCGGGAAGAGTACTTTGCGCTGCTGGAACAATCAAAGTAGCGGACGAAGAGGAAGATATGGAGACCAGAGGATTGGGCACAAACGTCATCTGCCAGGTGGGGCTGATCGTGCGCGACGTTGAACGCTCCGCCGAAGCCTACAGCCGCATCCTGGGGCTACCCAAACCCCAGATCGTCGTCACTGACCCGCAAGAGGTCGCGCACACGCGCTTTCGCGGCCAGCCGACCGATGCCCGCGCCAAACTGGCGTTCTTCGATATGGGGCAGGTCTCGCTGGAGTTGATCGAGCCCATCGGCGGCCCCAACACCTGGCGCGAGTTCCTCGAAGAGAAAGGCGAAGGCGTCCACCATATCGCCTTCGTCGTCAAGGACACCGACCAGGTGGTGCAATACCTGGCCGGTCACGGCATCGAGGTCGTGCAGCAAGGGGATTACACCGGCGGACGCTACACCTACGTGGACAGCACCGCCGCGTTGGGGGTCATCCTCGAACTGTTGGAGAATTTCTCGTAGGGGCGAGGTCTCCTCACCCTTGAAGGAGCAACATGAACCAGGCTGTACTCCACGCCCCTCTGGACGTGCGCCTGCGCCAGGCGCCGCGCCCTGTGCCCGGACCAGACGAAGTCCTTATTGCTGTCGCCCGCGTCGGCATCTGCGGCTCCGACCTGCATGCCTACCACGGGCGGCACCCGTTCATCAACCTGCCGGTCGTCCCCGGCCACGAGTTCGCCGGCACCATCGCCGAGGCGGGGGCGAACGTGCACAACCTGGCCCCCGGCCAGCGGGTCACCGTGGAGCCCTCGCTCGTCTGCGGGGCCTGCACCAATTGCACCCACGGCCGCTACAACATCTGCGAACACCTGCGGGTGATCGGCTGTCAGACCGACGGCGCGCTCGCCGAATACCTGGCCGTCCCCGCTGTCAAAGTGCTGCCGCTCCCCGATAGCCTGACCTGGGATCAGGCCGCGCTGCTGGAACCGCTGGCGGTGGCCATCCACGCCGTGCGCGTGGCCCGCTTCCAGCCCGGCGCGAACGTCCTGATCCTGGGCGCGGGTACAATCGGCCTGATGGTCCTGCAGGCGGCCAGAGCGTTCGGCGCGGAGCGGGTCGTGATCACCGACCTGATCCCCCATCGCCTGGCCCTGGCACTCGGGCTGGGGGCCGAGCGCGCTGTGAATCCCGCACAGGCGGATCTCGCCCAGGTATTGGAGGAGACGTTTGGCCCGCCGCGCGCCGACGTCACCTTCGAGTGCGTGGGCGTCGCCGCCACCGTGCGTGAGGCGGTGCGCGGGGCCCGCAAAGGGACACGCATCGTGCTCGCTGGCGTCTTTGCGGAAGAGATGCCACTGAACCTGGGGCTGGTTCAGGATCGGGAACTGGAATTGGTCGGCACCCTGATGTATGCCGGGGACGATTTCGCCACCGCGATCTGGCTGGTGGAGGAGGGCCGGGTCCGGGCAGAGCCCCTGATCACGCATCGCTTCCCGCTGGACCGCATTGCTGAGGCGTTTGCTACTGCCGACGACCGCGAGCGGGCGCTCAAGGTCCTCGTCGAGGTCGGCGGCTAACCACAAACCCGACCAGGAGGTGACCAATGTTTCACAAACTGGCGAGAGATCGAACCCGGCTACTGGCACTTATGGCGTTCGCATGTATGTTGGCGACACTGGCCTGCGGTCAAACCCCTCTACCGAGACCCACAACAGCACCCACCGCAACCTCTGCTCCAACCAATACTCTGTCGCCGACAGACACCCCTGCTCCCACTCCGACACTCCGCCCGACGAGCACCCTCAGACCAACGGAAGAGTCTCAACCGACCGCAACGTCGCCGCCCACCGAGACCTTGCCGCAGCCCACACCGACCGACACGGCGATGCCCGCGTCATTGCCGACCCGTACACCTGCCCCGGCGTCGCCCACCACGCCTCCTTCCTCCGGTGTCGTATCCACTTTCCTTGCCGACGCCCGCCAGACGCAGGAAGACCTGGTGACGATCAAGGTCTGGTTTGATCGGCTGGCCGGTGGAGAAAGAATCCCATGCAGCACCGTATACGCCCATTCCATCCATCGCCCCTCCAGCACCGCACCTGGCACGGTACCTGATCTGGCTGCGACCTGGAACGAATATCAGTCGGCAATCGCGGATGGGCAGACGTGTCTGCAGTGGCTGATAGACTTTTGCGACCAGGGCGGCGGTGTAATCGACGAGGGTACCTTCTGGAATCGCCGCGATCTCTCTTCCAGCGCGTTAAGCCACTGTGAACACGTCGTCCAGGCGTTGGAGGCGATGCAATAAGCGCGGGCTGCCTGGCGGTTCATAGGGCTGGTCTACGTGCCAGCGCGTGAATCTGCGCCAGCAGCATCCCGGCCAGCATCAGCCCGCAGCCGACGACTTGCACGGCGACTAGCCGCTCGCCCAACAGCAGCCAGCCGAAGAGCACCGCCGAAACGGATTCCATGCTGAGGATGATCGCCGCATCGGTCGGGGGCGCATGGCGTTGGCCGATCACCTGGAGTGTAAACCCCAACCCCACCGACGTCACGCCGTTGTAGACGATGGCGCCCCAGGCGGTAGCCAGCCCCGCCTGGGTGTCGTGTCCGACTGCCAGCGCGATCCCCAGGCTGAGCACCCCGCAGACGACGTATTGCACCAACGCCAGCCGCAGTGCATCCACCTGCGAAGCCAGCCGCCCGATCAGGATGACATGCAATGCCCACATCACCGCGCAGGCCACCACCCAACCGTCGCCGGGGGCCAACGCCAGCCGTCCCAGCCCGCTCAGCAGGAACAGCCCCGCCGTGGCCATCAGCGAGGCCATCCACGCCGACCAGCGCGGCCACTCGCGCCACACCAACGCCAGCAGCAGCGGCACGATGACGACGTACAGACCGGTGATAAAGCCGGCCTTGCCCGCCGTGGTAAAGCGCATCCCTGTCTGCTGAAAGAGCGCCGCGCCGAACAGGAGTAATCCGGCCAGTATCCCGCCCCGCCATTCGCTGCGGCTCAAATCGTGCAGCCGCTTCGCCACGAGCGGCAGCACCACCAGTGCCCCCAGCAGGAAGCGGGTGCCGTTGTACATCCAGGGAGTAAGGTGAGCCGCCGCCACCCGCTGGGCCACAAACCCGCTGCCCCAGACGATGGCGACCGTCAATAGTATGAGATCGCTGCGAAGGCGGTCACTCATACCGCAGCGCATCAATCGGATTGAGGAGCGACGCCCGCCGCGCCGGATAGATGCCGAAGAACAGCCCCACCGCCGCCGAGAAGGTCGTCGCCACAAGCACGGATTGCAGCGTGACGACGGCGCTAAAGTCCTCGATCAGCGCCGTAATGATCGCGGCCCCCACTGCCCCCAGCCCTATGCCGACGATGCCGCCGATCAACGAGAGCGTCATCGCTTCGATCAGGAATTGCCAGAGGATGTCGCGCCGCCGCGCGCCCACCGCCTTGCGCAGCCCGATCTCTCGCGTGCGCTCGGTCACCGAGACCAGCATGATATTCATAATGCCGATCCCGCCCACCAGCAGGCTGATGCCGGCGATGGCGCCCAAAAAGATCGTCAGCACGTTGGTGATCTCGCCAAAGACGGCGATGATGTCGGCCTGGCTGATGATGGAGAAATCGTCCTCGTCGCGGAAGTCAATCCCGTGCCGCTCGCGCAGGATCGCCGCGACCTGCTCCGCGGCTGCCTGCATGCGCTCCTCGCTCACCGCCTGTACCAGTATGGCGGTGACGCGGTACTCGCCGGTGCGACTGCGCGCAGGAAACAGTCGCGTCTGCGCCGTCGTCAGCGGGATCAGGATGCTCTCGTCCTGATTGCTGAACTGCGAGCCGCCTTTCCGTTCCAGGATGCCGATGATGCGAAACGGCACGTCGTTGATCTGGATCGGCTGATCCAGCGGATAGGGGTTATCCGGGAACAGTTCTTTGACCACGTCCTGGCCCACGAGCGCCACCCGTGCGCGGCCGAGCATGTCCTCCTGGTCAATGAACCGTCCCACTTCCGGGTACCAGTTACGCACCTGGGCAAAGTCGGGGGTAATGCCCTGTACCTGGGCGATCATGTTGTGCCGGCCTGCCGTGACCTGGGCTGTGCGGAACAACTGCGGCGAGACGGCGGCCACGTCGGGAGCGCGCAACGGATCGCGCAGCGCTTCTACATCCCCGTTGGTCAACTCGGCGCCGCCAGCCTGCATGCCGGGTGGCCCCGAGGTCGCTTCTTCTGCCGAGCCGGGGACGACGAAGAGCAGATTACTGCCCAGGCCCTGGAACTGCTCGGCGATGTAGACCGAGACGCCCTCGCCGGCCGACATCAGCGTGATCACCGCCCCCACGCCGATGATGATGCCCAGCATCGTTAGCGCGGCGCGCAACTTGTTGGCCGCCAGCGCCCGGGAGGCCAGGCGCACGCTTTCCAGAACGCTCATGCTGCACCTCTCTTGGCGCTCAACGGCTGCGGCACGCGCTCGTCGCGCACCACGCGCCCGTCGTAGATGTGCACGATGCGCCGCGTATGCTGCGCGATCGTCGGGTCGTGCGTCACCAGCACGACGGTGATGCCCCGCTCGCGGTTCAGACTTTGCAGCACCGCCATCACCTCTGCGCCGGATTTGCTATCCAGATTGCCGGTCGGCTCGTCGGCCAGGATGATGGCAGGGTCGTTCACCAGCGCCCGCGCGATCGCCACGCGCTGCTGTTGGCCGCCGGAGAGTTCCGTCGGCGTGTGGTTCATGCGATCCGCCAACCCGACCGTCTCCAGCGCCCGCTGCGCTCGCGCGTGTCGCTCGGCCCGCGTGACCCCGGCGTAGACCAGCGGCAGCGTCACGTTCTGGAAGGCCGTCGTACGCGGCAGCAGGTTGAAGGTCTGGAACACAAAGCCGATCTTGCGGTTGCGGATCGCGGCCAGGCGGTCGTCGTCGAGGCGGCTCACGTCTTGCCCTTCCAGCAGGTACGAGCCGGACGTGGGCTGATCGAGGCAGCCCAGGATATTCATCAGGGTGGACTTGCCGGAGCCGGAGGGGCCCATGATCGCCAGCATCTCTCCGGACTCGACCTGGAGCGAGATGCCGCACAGGGCGTGTACCTCGACCTCGCCCATCTGGTAGATTTTGGTGATGTCGTGCAGTTCGATGACCGGTGTTGACATACGTGCTCTCGATTCGTAGGACAGGCTTTCTGGCCTATCAGAGTGACTCTCGCTCGCAACGGATTGCCAATGGCTACCCCTGATCACGGCAGACGATCGGCAGGTACAGCCTCCGGACAGGCGCCAGGCGCACGAGCAGGGGATATTCCCGGAGCAGCAAGCCTTGTACGACTAACCCTCCTTCCACCTCGATGGTTACCAAGCGTTGCTGATAACCGTCGAGAACCTGGATCCCATACACTGTCGTATCTGCTGTGAAACCCGGCAATCTCAAAGTGGCGCTGACCACGGTATCTTCATCGGTAATCGGAGTATCGTGCCAGAGCACCGCCAGGCGGTCGCCGCCGGGCAGCGCAAAGGTGTAACTCAGGACGGATGCCGATGTCTCGACTGCCAACGGCCACGCTTCTACCTGCGCCCCGGCCATCACGGTGGCGAGGCGCTGGACAACCTGCGCCGGCGTATCACGCACGCCGTGGGTTCCGGCGGAGACGTCCTCGCCCAGGTGGTGCAACAACTCACGGATATAGTACTTGCCGGCAGTGCGGTCGAATACAGCACAGGTGTCGCTAGAGAACGGCGTCGCCATAGGGAATTTCAAATCGTCGGCGCGGAATTCCCCCTGGAAACCGTGACCGATTGCCAGCGATTTGATCTGTGGGAACACGTCACCCCAATAGCGATCAAAGAACTCGCCGCCACACGCTTCAGGATCGAGGTGGACGAGGAAAGGATGCCAGGCGATGACATCTACAAGGGGCATCAGGTCGGAACTGAGGATGGGGTAAAGGTATTGTTGATAGAGTTCCGGGGGATCCCAGGCATGATAGCTGGGGATCACGATCTGAGCGCCGGGATCCTCTTCCCGAATGACCGGGATGGTCTGTTCAGCCAGTTCGATGTACGTGTCGAGCGGTATGCACTGGACCCTCATCGGTTCGAGGCAGGCATCATGCCAGTTCGGCTCATTCCAGAGTTCGTAATAATCCACACGGTCGCCAAAGGCGCGCACCATCAGCCGCACAAAGTCGAGGTAGCGCTGAATTTCCTCCTCGGTCTGAAAGCGCGGCAGGACGACCTCGCCGGTCTGGCGGTAATGCTCTTTGTCCCAGAAGATGAGGATATAGGTCATCTCGATGCCATTCTGCTCCAGCGCGGTGAGCATCTGGTCGAAACTGGCATGGATGACGGTCTCGTCGGTCTCCCAGTTGATCAAATACTGATCGGGATCGTTCATTGCGCCGTGGACCCAGCGCGCACCCAACCGATTGAGCACGGTGGCATCAATCATCCCCCCGTCCAGCCAACTCTGATCCTGAATGGCCGTGCTCATTCTGTTATCGGGCAATTGATTGGCCGTTCTGACGGGGACGTGCAAAAATGGGTGGGGATTGTCAACCTGCAAAGGAAGCGACTGTTGGCCCACGGTGGGGACGGAGAACATGCTGGTGGTACCCGCAGCGTCAGTCGCGGTGGCGGTGACGTGCGGCCCACCAAGCGCCGTCTCCCTGTCGAAGGCGAACGCACCCGTGGCGTCGGCTATGGCCTGGCCCTCGTATATCCGTCCCTCGTTGTCCTCGTCGGAATAAATCTGTACCAGGCAATGCGGGCAGGCTAACCCGCTGACGGCACCCTCGGCCAGGTCGAAGCCGGCGATGACCGGCACCCGTACCAGGTCCATACTCTCGTTCCACAGGGAGATTCCGCTCTCATAGTTATCGTAGATGCTGTTGCCGAGGATGGTGTTGCCCGGCGACAGCCGGCCCTCAATAGAGACGCCACAAGTCCCGCCCGTGATACGATTGCCGGGCCCCACGACGTTGTGGTTGGCGCCGTCGGCGAGGGCGATGCCTTTGTCGCCGATGGGAAGGGGTGTCTGTCCATCGAGCGCCACACCGATAAAGTTGTTGCGCACCGTATTGTAGGCGCTGTCGGAGGAACAGCAGATCTTGATCCCACACGAATTCCGGCTGCTGATGACGTTGTCCTCAATCAGATTGTGGTGGCTGCCGTTGATGTGCACACCATCTCCCTGATTTTCCCACGCCTGCAAGCCGGTGCGGTCAACACCGAGCAGGTTCCCCCGAATGGTGTTGTAGGCGGTCGTGACGTCCCACATCCCGACGCCGCAGGCGCCGCTGCCGCTGATGAGGTTGCCCTGGCCGAGTGGCCCGCTGCCTATCTGCCGGTCGCCGCCGATGGTGTTGTTCTGGCCGCGCAGTTCGATGCCACAGCCGGCGAAGTTGACGATTTGCAGGCCGCGCACCGTTACACTGTTAGCCCGGATATCCAACCCAGGGGGCGCCCCTTCGCCAGCCGCACTCCCATCCAGGATCACCCCGGCATCGCTGGCGTCTATCGTCAGGCCGTCCTGCGTCATCGTCGGCAGGCGGCTCGCCAGCGTGATCGTCACCGGGCTGGATGGTGGAAATACCAAGGGACTGAACGTGACAACACTCGCCGCACTTTGCAGACACGCTCTCAAAGTCCCTGTTCCGCTATCTGCCACGCTGTTCACTTCACAGGCACTCTCGACATGGATCGTTGCCTGCACAGGCAAGAGCAGCAGCGCCAGGCAAACAAGGAGACCCCCGGTCACGAGAAGTCTTCGCGGATTCACTTCGCGTCTCTCTGAACCGATGGATCGCAGGTTGACAACCTGCTCTATTGACCGAACTCGTCGAGTAGAGACTCTTGCACCCAGACCAGTTTATCCCCTTCTGCCAGGCCGCTGAGTACCTGGGCCTGTCCTTCGTAGCGCATGCCCAGTTCCACGTCCACGCGCTCGGTGCGATTGCCGACCTGCCGGTCCACGTAGGTCTGTCCCGTCGAGCGATCCACGCGCACGATCCAGGTGGGGACGAGCAGCACGTCGGTGAGTTCTTCCACAACGATGGTGGCGTTGGCCGTCATGTCGGCGCGGATGGGGGCATCGGTCGGCGCCAGGGCGATGAGGACATCGTAATAGACCACGCCGCCTTCGAACGTGGCCGCCGGCGCGATGTGTGCGACGGTGCCGGTAATGACCACGTCGGGAAGCGCCTCCAGGGTCACCTCGACGGTCTGCCCTTCGGTCAGCCGGCCCACGTCCATCTCGTCCACGCTGACGGTGAGCCGGAAGGCAGAGGTATCGAGCAGCGTGATGGCCGGCAATCCTGCCGGGGCGATTTCGCCGGCGCGCAGGTTGACTGCCGCGACGATGCCGTCGAAGGGCGCGCGCAATGTGGCGCGCTCGAGTGTGAGTTGCGCCAGGTCCAGCGCCGCCCGTGCCTGGTCCACCTGTGCCTGGGCCGCAGCGATCTGTGCCTCGGTCGCGCCGGCCCGCAACAGGTCGAGTTGTGCCTGTACGGCGTCGCGTTGCGCAGTGGCGGCAGCCAGGTTGGCCCGCGCTGCACGCACCTGATCGGGGTTTGCACCGGCCAGCAACTCGTCCAGTTGCGCCTGTGCTGCAGCCAGCGCCTGCTCGGCGGCGTGGAGGTTGTAGCGCGCCTGCTCCTCCCGCGGGCCCAGGCCAGGGCAGACCTCGCGGGTGCTGCCGTCGGGCAGGTTGACCGTGACACAGCGCATCGTCGCATCGTGCGCATCCAGCGCCATCTTGTACTGCATTTGCGCCGAGGCGACCTGCGCTTCGGCGGCAGCGATCTGGGCGGCGGTGGCGCCGGAGACGAGTTGGCTCAGATTGGCGGAGGCTGCGCTGACCTGCGCCTCTGCCGCGCGCACGTTAGCCTCCGCCGTGGCGATCTGCTCGGGCCGCGGAGGCGCCTCGAGTTGCGCCAACTGCGCTTCGGCGGCATCCAACGCCGCCTGGGCCTGCCGCACCTGCAATTCCAACTGCGTCGTGTCCAGCCGCGCCAACAGGTCGCCGGCCTTGACCGTCTGGCCGACTTCAACGGCGACCTCGGCCATGCGGCCGGGCGTCTCGAAGGTCAGATTCACACGCCGGTTCGGCTCGATACTGCCGCTGGCCGAGACGGCCACGAGCAACGTGCCGCGCTCAACCGTGGCCGAGCGAACCGGCCCCGCCGGCTGCGTCGCTCGCTCTCTCCACCAGAAGATTCCACCGGCGACTGCCGCAACGAGGATAACGCCGGCAATCACGTAAAGCACTGTCCGCTTCATTCGTCCATTCTCCATTGGTGACTCAGGTTCAAAAATGACCGGGGTCACATTATAAGACAAGGCGAGGAAAAGTCAAGCGGATAGCAGGCTGGTGTCATCTGCCTGCTGATGCGCGGATCCTGTTGACTCTAGATCACGGTGCCGTCGGGGATTATGGCATCCTTCAGCACCACGACGATGCCATCGCGGATGACGCAACTCTCGGTCTCAATCATCTCGCCCTCTGGTGGGTGAGCGCGGATGGTGACGCCTTCGCCGATGCGGGCGTTCTTGTCAATGATGGCGCCTTCGATGACGCAGCCGCGCGCGATACCGATGTTGGGCTGACCCAGGCGGCGGTTCTCCGCCTTGCGCTCCGGCGTCTCGTACACGTCGGCGCCCATCATCACTGTACGTGCGATGCGCACATCCGGCCCAATGATGCTGCGCAGGCCGATCACCGATTCGTGGATTTCTGAATCGCGAAGCATGCAGCCTTCCGCCACCACGGCCCGCTCCAGGCGGCAGCCATCAATGCGGCTGTAAGGCAGGAAACGGGGGCGAGTATACATGGGATGCCGTGGGTCGTAGAAATCGAAGGGAGGGTCAGGCTGCGTGAGCGAGAGGTTCGCCTCGTAGAACGAGCGGATCGTGCCAATGTCCTCCCAGTAGCCGTCGAACAGGTAGGCGTACACGCGCAGGTTCTCTACGGCGGCGGGGATGATCTGTCTGCCAAAGTCCTCGGCGTCCGATTCCTCCAGTACGTTGCGCAGCACGTCTTGACGGAAGACGTAGATGCCCATCGAGGCCAGGCAGGGGCGGTCGCTCCCCAGCACACATTCCAGACCCTCCAACTCGTCGGCGCCGGGCTTTTCGTAGAAAGAGGTGACGCGGCGATCTTCGTCAACCTTGAGGATACCGTAGCGGGAGGCTTCATCCAAAGAGACCGGGTTGACAGCGATGGTCACGTCGGCGCGCTTTTCGCGGTGGAAGGCAATAAAGTCGGCATAGTTCATACGGTACAGGTGATCGCCTGAAAGGATCAGGACATCCTCGACGCGGGAATATGCAAAGCGCGGGAGTTGTTTGCGCACTGCGTCGGCGGTGCCCTGGTACCAGTCCATCCCGCCTGGCGTCTCTTCGGCAGCCAGGATGTAGACAAATCCCCCGGAGAACAGGTCGAATTTGTAGGTCTGGTAGATGTGACGGTGGAGCGATTCGGAGAGGAACTGGGTGAGGACGTAGATTTTCTGAATCCCAGAGTTGAGGCAATTGCTGATCGGCACGTCAATCAAGCGATACTTGCCGCCGATGGGCACGGCGGGTTTGGCACGCAGTTTGGTCAGCGGATAAAGACGCGTGCCGCGCCCTCCGCCCAAGATCAAGGCCATCACGTCTTGCATTGCCATCGCGCTCACCTCCCGATTGTGGTGTTACAATCTTACACCACGATGCGGTTTTGCGCCAGGTTGGTAGTCGGTAGATTGATAACTGGTTGGTATTGGTGGGAATGGGCAGATAGGGCTATAATCGGGAACGATCCACTTGGGCGGAAAGAGGTGTTGCAATGAGACGCTTTGTACGGGAGGCGGCCTTTCGGCTGGCGCGTCATGACCTGCTCTGGTTCATCGAAGAGCACGAGGACGACCTGCTGCGCATCTTCCGCGAGGAGATGCAGAAACTGGACGAACGTATGCCGGAGGAGCGGGTGTTCGTGGACATCCATATGGTACCGCTGGGCGAGGAACTGCTACGGGCGATGCTGACGACGCTCAAGCGGTTCTTACAAGAGTAGGCCGCTTCGGTGCCGATGCACGGGCCGTGTGCCGCCAGGAACTCGCCGATATCCGATACCAGGCTCAACGGATGTGATACTGCACCTTGAGGCGCTCGACGTGCTGGTAATGGTCGGCGAGCGCCAGTTTGGACGCGGCTGCCTCGTCGAGCACCACCGTTCCGAGATACTCGTCCAGGTTGAAGGTGGTCACGCGCGAGAAATCGAGTCCCTCTTCGCGGCGCATGCGCACCAGTTCACGGTACGTCCCGATGGGCGTCGTGCCGGTCGATGTGGAGCAGCCTTTCCAGGCTGCCGACAGGCTGAAAAGCCTGTCCCACGCCCCATGCGTTGCCCAAACGAAATATCAGTAGCATTGCCCTTTATGCCCTTCGTGTCCTTTGGTGAAAAACGGGTTGGCGCTACTTGATCGCCTGCTTGGCGACGGCCATAAACGCTTCCGCCTCGCGCTTCAGCATTTCCGGGCTGTGTTCCGGGCCGGCACGGATTTTCAAACGGAGTTTACTCTCCGTGCCTGAATAGCGCAAGTTGATGTCCACGTTCTCGCCCAGCGCAGCACGCAGTCGCTGAAGCGCTTCCTGGATTTCGGGAATCGAGTCCAGCGGCGGCTTGTTGGGCACGTCCACATTCGTCAGGTATTCGGGGAACTCGCGGATGCAGGCGGCCAGTTCGGAAAGGGTCTGACCAGGCGCGTTCTCGACCACCTTCAGCACCGCCAGCGCGGTGTAGATGCCATCGCCAGTGGTCTGCCCATGCTGCAAGAGGATGATGTGACCGGACTGTTCCCCGCCCAGGGTATAGCCCCGTTCCAGCATGCGCTGCAGGATGAAGCGGTCGCCCACCGGCGCCTCCTCCAGGCGCAGTCCCACCTCCTCCAGCGATTCCTTGAGCCCCCAGTTGCTCATCGGCGTGGCGACCACGGTATCCCCGGCCAGCAGCTCCTTCTGCTTCAGGTCACGCGCCAGGATCGCCATCATCGCGTCGCCGTTGACAAAGCCGCCCTTCTCGTCCACCAGCATCAGGCGGTCGCCGTCGCCATCGAAGGCCAGGCCGACGAACGCCCGCTCGCGCAGGACAGCCTGGCGCAGCGATTCGGGGCGGATGTACTCATAGTGCACGTTGATGTTGAAACCGTCGGGCGCATTTTCCATTGCAATGACCTCGGCGCCCAGCCGGCGAAAGACCTCCGGCGCAATCTCGGACGTGGCGCCGTTGGAGCAGTCCAGGACGATGCGTTTGCCCCGCAGGAAGGGATCCTCGCCCCATACGTCGGTAAAATGGCGGATATAGTCCTCGCGCCAGGCGCTGACGTCCCAACTGCGTCCCAACTCGAGGCCCTCTGCAACCTTCAGTTCGTCGGTGCTATCGAGCAGTAGCCGCTCGATCTCCAACTCGGTCTCGTCGGGAATCTTGAACCCATCGGGGCCAAAGATCTTGATACCGTTGTCGTCGAAGGGGTTGTGGGAAGCAGAGATGACGATACCCAAGGCCATCCCACGTGCGCGGGTCAGGTAAGCGACGCCCGGTGTGGTAATGACCCCTGCCAACATCACGTCTGCGCCCGAAGCCATCAGCCCGGCAGCGAGGGCGCTTTCCAGCATAAAGCCCGATTGCCGGGGGTCACGCCCGATCAGTACCCGTGGACGGGTATCGCCCGTGCGGTCAATCACCTGCGCCACCGCCTGGCCCACCTTCAACACGAACTCGGCTGTCAGCGGCCATTGGTTGGCCTTGCTACGAATGCCATCGGTTCCAAACAGCCTTGCCATAAACACCTCCTTGTCGGCGTAAGATGTAGGGCGTAAAACGTAAGGCGTAAAACGTGAGTTATCGCCTCAATGTCGTCATCTCTGTAACGTCCGGGAAGCGTTCGCCGCGCTCCAATGCCTGCAGGTCGGAATCCACCATCATGCACATCAGTTCCTCGAAGGTCACCTGCGGCTCCCAGCCGAGCACACGCCCGGCCTTGCTGGCATCGCCCACCAGCAGGTCCACCTCAGCGGGCCGGAAGAAGCGTTCGTCGCATACCACATAGTCGCGATAATCCAATCCGACGTGCGCGAATGCCACCTCGCACATCTCGCGGATCGAGTGGGTCTCGCCGGTGGCGATGACGTAATCGTCCGGCTCGTCCTGCTGGAGCATCAGCCACATAGCGCGCACGTAATCGCCGGCAAAGCCCAGGTCGCGCTTGGCTTCAAGATTCCCCAGGCGCAGCTCTTTAGCACGACCGGTCTTGATCGCCGCAACGCCCAGGGCGATTTTGCGCTCGACGAACTCGATGCCGCGCCGCGGCGAGCCGTGGTTGAACAGGATACCCGACGTGGCGTGCAGGCCGTAGGATTCGCGGTAGTTGACGGTGATCCAGTGGCCGTAGACCTTGGCTACGCCGTAGGGGCTACGCGGGTAGAAGGGGGTGTGCTCATTCTGCGGCACCTCGCGCACTTTGCCGAACATTTCCGATGAACTCGCCTGGTAGAAGCGGATACTCTTGTCGGTCATCATGATCGCGTCGAGGAGGCGCGTGACGCCGAGCGCGGTGACTTCGCCGGTGAGGACGGGTTGCTGCCACGAGGTAGGCACGAACGACTGCGCGGCCAGGTTATAGACCTCGTGCGGTTGGAACTCGCGCAATAGGCCGATGAGCGAGGCTTCGTCGAGCAGGTCGCCCTGCACGAGCGTGATGCGGTCCTGGATATGGCGCAGGCGGTCGAGGTTGACGACGGAACTGCGCCGTACCATGCCGATCACTTCATAGCCTTGCTCAAGGAGAAACTCTGCCAGGTACGAGCCATCCTGGCCGGTGATGCCGGTGATCAGGGCTTTGGGCATGAGACCTCCTGAAAAGTGTGCAAGTATGCAAGTATGCAGGTGTGCAAGTGTACAGGTTGGCAGGGCGGTCATTTCTTCTGGTACTTTCTCTGACGTCCGATGTTGGGCGCGAGCATGGCGATGATTTCATCCAGCAGGGTGATGCGGTGCTTTACCACGTCGGCGGGAAGCAATCGTCTACCGCGATAATACCAGCCCCGGCTTTCCCTGGCAGAGCCCATCGAAATGCGCAGGAAGTAGGAATACTCTTTCCCATAACCACGCCCATAACCCTCCTCGATGTTGGCGCAGATGGAGCCCGCGCTGCGAATCAATTGTTCGGCCACGGCGCGCCCGCGTGGGTCTTTCAAGAGATACTCACAGTCCTCCCACGCCAGGTCGCAAAGGAAGAGCGCCTTGGGATACACGTCAAAAGTCCAGAGAGGGTCTTGTCTCAAACTCTCCGGTACCTGCGCCTCCCACTCCTCGAAACTGCGCGGCTTGCTCATTTCCCCCTCCTTGCACCTGCAAACTTGCAAACTTGCCTACTTGCAAACTTGCCTCCCTGCTACTCCAACACCGCCCCCCGCGCCGCGCTCGTCACCAGCCTCTCGTACCGCGCCAACCAGCCGCGCTCGAACTTGGGTGCGGGCCGCTGCCAGGCCGCCCTGCGCCGCGCCAACTCCGTCTCGTCCACCAACAGATCAAGCGTCCGCGCCGGCACGTCCACCCGAATCCGATCGCCGTCCTGCACCAGCGCGATCGGGCCACCCACAGCGGCCTCCGGCGAGACGTGGCCGATGGACAGGTTGCGCGTGCCGCCGGAAAAGCGCCCGTCGGTGACGATGGCGATCTTGTCGCCCAGGCCACAGCCGGCGACCGCCGCCGTCAGCGCCAATGATTCGCGCATGCCGGGGCCGCCCTTGGGGCCTTCGTAACGGACGACGAGAATATCCCTGGGCACGACTTTGCCGGCGAACAGGTACGCCATCGCCGTATCCTCGCTATCGAACACGCGCGCCGTGCCGGTAAACTGCATCATCTCCGGCGAGACGGCGCCTTGCTTGACCACCGCACCCTCCGGGGCCAGCGTGCCCTTGAGCACCGCAATGCCGCCCTCCTTGCGGATCGGGTCGGCCAGCGGGTGGATGACCGCCGGGTCGGCGTCGGGCGCGGCGGCGACGATTTCGCCTATCGTCTTGCCGCTCACCGTCGGGCAATCCGTATGGAGAAGAGGCTGGAGGGTCTTGAGCAGCGCGGGGATGCCGCCCGCCCATTCCAGATGCTCCATAAAGTGATTGCCGCCGGGTTCGAGTGCGGCCAGTTGTGGCGTCTCGCGGCTCAGGCGGTCGAAATCGGCCAGGGTGATGTCTACCTCGGCGGCGTAGGCGATGGCAGGAATGTGAAGTGTGGTATTGGTCGAGCCGCCCAGCGCCATGTCCACGCGGATCGCGTTCTCCAGCGCCTTTCGCGTGACGATCTGGCGAGCAGTAATACCCTGCCGTACAAGTTCCACGATGCGTTCGCCGGCCTGCTCAGCCAGACGGGCCTTTTTGGCGCTGCCAGCCAGCGCGCCGGCCGTCCCCAGCAGGCTCATCCCCATCGCCTCGGTCAGACAGGCCATGGTGTTGGCCGTATACAGTCCCTGGCATGAGCCTTCGCCGGGGCAGGCTTCCATCTCCAACGCCGCGGCCTCGTCGGCGCTCATTCGCCCGGCCTGACACAGTCCGACCGCCTCGAAGGTATCGCGCACCAGCGCCAACCGGCGGCCCTTGTAATAGCCGGAGAGCATCGGCCCGGCGGTGACGACGATGGCGGGAATATCGAGCCGGCAGGCTGCCATCAGCATCCCCGGCGTGATCTTGTCGCAGTTGGTCAAGAGCACGATCCCATCGAGCATGTGCGCCTGGACGATAGACTCGATCATGTCGGCGATGAGTTCACGCGAGGGGAGCGAGTAGTGCATGCCGGAATGTCCCATGGCGATGCCATCGCAGATACCCGGCACACCGATAACGAACGGCACGCCGCCGCCTGCCGCCACGCCCCACTCGATCTTGCGCTCCAGCGCCCGCATGCCGATGTGTCCGGGGATGAGGTCGGTGAAACTAGAGCAGACGCCGATGAACGGCTTACCCATCTGCTCCGGGGTCACCCCCGTAGCGTACAGCAGTGCCCGATTGGGCATCCGTTCGAGACCTTGTTTGACCTGATCGCTGCGCATTGGTGTACTCCTTCTGTCAGAGATTAGGGATTGGGGATTAGTCCGTTAGTAGTGAAATTCTTGCACATTGGGCAAGGATTTTGCCACAAAGGACACGACGGTCACACGAAGGACACAAAGGTATCCTTAGCATCAGGTTTGCACGCAAGTTTGATATACGCACAACTGAATTCCGCGCATAGCTCCTGAGACCCTGAATGGGCTCAACTGGCGGCCAAATCAGCCCAAATCCGCGCAGAAAGTGCCGGATTT
>DAOUBA010000198.1:0-10582 GCA_034432855.1 Anaerolineae bacterium
CTCCAGCACCACCTGGGCCTTGAACTCAGGTGTAAACGTGCGATGTTTGCTCATCTCTGCGTCCCTCCGTCGGACATGATACTTCACTTTCAGATTTGTCCAACTTTAGGGGCGCACTACAGCCCAACAGAGCCGTTAGCGCAATGCGTTCCAGGATGCGGTTTTTCGAGGCCGCGAAAGTGTAAACCAATTTCATCCTGTAAATGAACCGTTCTGGTAGTGTCGGGAAAAAAACATGAGCAGAAAAGAAGCACCCATCGAACAAGTCCGTATCATCGGCATCTTTGCCCACGTGGACGCCGGCAAGACGACCACGTCGGAAGCGATCCTGTACCACACGGGGCGCATTCATCGCGCTGGCAGCGTGGACGAGGGCAACACGCAACTCGACTTTATGCAGCAGGAGCGCGAGCGCGGCATCACGATCATGTCGGCGGCGACCGCCTGCCACTGGCGCGGCTATCGCATCAACTTGATTGACACGCCCGGCCATGTGGATTTTACCGCCGAGGTCGTGCGCTCGATCCGCGTCATTGACGGCGCGGTGATCGTGCTGTGCGGCGTGGGCGGCGTCGAGCCGCAGACCGAAGCGGTCTGGATGCACGCCGATCAGAAGAACCTGCCGCGTCTCATCTACGTCAACAAACTCGACCGGCCCGGCGCTGATTTCGCGCGCGTGCTGGCCGAGATCCGTGAGCGGCTCATGCCCAATGCTATCCCGCTGCACCTGCCGCTGGGCCACGAAAGCGAGTTCGTCGGCGTGGTTGACCTGCTCGGCTGGCGGGTGCTCACCTGGCGCAACGGGGCCGACGAGCCGCAGGTGGGGGCGATCCCTCCTGAACTGGAGGCCCAGGCCGTCGGCGCGCGCGAGGCGCTGATAGACGCCATTTGTGAGACGGACGATGAACTGCTCTTCCAGCGGTTGGAAGGTCTCGAGCCCGACGTCGAGACGCTTCACGCGGCATTGCGCCGCGCCACCATCGCCGGCAAACTCGTGCCGGTGCTGTGCGGTTCCTCGCGCAACGGCATCAGTGTTCAGCCACTTCTGGACGCTATCGTCGCGTACCTGCCGGCGCCGATAGACCTGCCACCTGTGCGGGGCACCTTTCCCGGCGATGGTGCTGCTATCATCGAGCGTCCCGCCGACCACGACGCCCCGCTATGCGCCGCAGCCTTCAAGATTGTCACCGACCCACACGTGGGACACCTGACCTGGGTGCGCGTCTTTTCCGGCTATCTCAAGGCCGGGGATACCGTCTACAACCCGCGCGTCGGAACGAGTGAGCGCGTGGGCCGCATCTACCGCATGCACGGCAGCCAGCGCGAGCAGGTGGACCACATGGCTGCCAGCGACGTGGTGGCGCTGGTGGGCCTGAAATCGGCCACCACCGGCGATACGCTCTGCGACCCGGCCCATCCTATTGTGCTGGAGGCGATCAAGTTCCCGGAGCCGGTCATTGCCGTCGCACTTACGGCGCCATCGAACGACGAGCGTGACAAATTGCGCCAGGCAGTACAGCGGCTGTGCAACGAAGACCCCACGCTGGTCAGCCGCTTCGATCCCGAAACGGGCGAGGAGACACTTTCGGGGATGGGCGAACTGCACCTGGAGATCGCCCTGGACCGGCTGCGCACCGAATTCGGGCTCAATCCGCTGGCCAGCCCGCCGCAGGTCTCGTACCGCGAGACGGTACGCCAGCCTGCCGAGGCTGTCGCTGCATACAAGAAGCAATCCGGCGGCCACGGCCACTTTGCCGAAGTGCGCCTGCGCGTCGAGCCGCTGGAACGCGGCGCAGGCGTGGTCTTTGAGAACGAGGCGCCGCCTTCCGAGTTCCCCGGCGAGTACGTGCGCCCCACCGAAATGGGGGTGCGAGCGGCACTTGACAAGGGTGTGATTGCCGGCTACCCGGTCACCGACGTGCAGGTCACGCTGTTGGGCGGGCGTTTCCACGAAGTGGACTCGGCGCCGGGCGATTTCGAGATCGCCGGCTCTATGGCCGTGCGCCAGGCAGTACGCATGGGACGCCCGGCACTGTTGGAGCCGATCATGGGCGTGGATGTGAACGCCGGCGAGGAATACGTGGGCGCGATCGTGGCCGACCTGGGGCGGCGGCGTGGTTGTGTCAATGGCGTGCACACGCGCGGTCTCGTGCGCAATGTGGATGGCGAGGTGCCGCTGGCCGAGGCGCGCGGCTATGCTACTGACCTGCGCAGTCTGACCCAGGGACGCGGCACTTTTACGCTCGAGTTCCGCCGCTACGACTTTGTGCCCGAAGGCCTGGCCGAAGAGATCGTCAGGCAGCGCCGCGCCGACGGGAAAGTGGCGGAACGGTAAGGGGCTACGCAGCTACCCGCTCGATGCGGGCGCCCAGCGCGCGCAGTTTCTCCTCCACCCGCTCGTAGCCGCGATCAATCTGGCCGATGTTGCGGATCGTGCTTTGCCCCCTGGCGCATAGCGCGGCGATCAGCAGCGCCATTCCGGCACGAATATCGGGGCTTTCTACCACGTCCCCGTGTAGGGGGGAAGGCCCCTGTACCACACAACGGTGCGGATCGCAGGGGATAATGCGCGCGCCCATCCAGATCAACTTGTCCACCCAGTAGAGACGACCCTCGAACATCGTCTCGTGGATCAGCACCGTCCCCTCACACTGTGAGGCCAGCGTGACGGCGATACTCATCAGGTCGGTGGGAAAAGCCGGCCAGATGCCATCTTTGATCTCGGGGATGGCACCGCCTATATCTGGCATGACCACGCGAGACTGGTCAGCGGGCACGAGAACGTCCTGCCCACGCACCTCGAAGCGCACCCCCAGCCGTTCATAGATCAGGCCGACCATCCGCAGGTGTTCGGGGCCGGCATTCTTGATGAGCAACTCGCTGCCGGTTGCTGCAGCCAGGGCGATGTAACTCCCCACCTCTATGTAGTCTGGGCCCACGGTGTATTCTCCGCCGTGTAGTCGTTCGACCCCGTGGATGGTGAGCACGTTGGAACCGCAGCCCTCGATCTGGGCGCCGAACTGGCACAGCATGCGGCACAGGTCTTGCACGTGCGGCTCACAGGCCGCGTTGCGGATGACCGTTGTCCCTTCGGCGAGCACCGCGGCCATGATCGCGTTCTCGGTAGCGGTGACGCTGGCCTGATCCAGCAGAATGTCGGCTCCGCGCAATCGCTTGCCCCGCAAGTGGAGGAGCCCGTCGGTCTCCATCTCCGTCCCTAAGGCGCCGAGGGCTAGAAAGTGCGTGTCCATCCGTCGCCGCCCAATCACGTCGCCGCCTGCGCGGGGAAGGCGCACGGTGCCTGTGCGGGCCAGCATCGGCCCGGCCAGCGTGACCGAGCCGCGAATCAGGCCGAACAGGTCGGCGTCCAGTTCGCGGGTATGTACGTCGCGCGCATGCAACCGCCAGGTATGGGCATCCAGTTTTTCGACCGAGACGCCAATCCTCGCAAGCAGTTCGCCCATTGTCCGCACATCGCCGATGTCGGGCAGGTTATGCAATGTGATCGGCTCATCGGTCAGCAGGCAGGCTGCCAGCAAGGGGAATGCGGCGTTCTTGTTCCCGCTGGGGGTAATCGTTCCAGATAGCGGGTATCCACCCCCGATGATGAATTTTTCCACTAGTCCGGTCCTCCAAATGAATGTACGCATGAGGGCAAAAGTGACACGTGGGGCAGGCTTTCTAGCCTGCCAGCAGCCTGGAAAGGCCGCTCCACGTGCGGCTTTTGCCACAACCGGGGTAACCTCACCCATCCCCACCCCGGCCCTTCCCTCTCCGCAATCGCAGCATCACGCGTTTGCCTCCCCGCAGCCCCAACCGGGCCGCCGCGTTTCCCTCGCGCACCGCGATCTCCAAATGCCCGTGGCTGCCCACCAGCGCCAGCACCTCGCCGGGCGCGGCCTCCGCGTAGGTGCGGCGTATGCCCACGATCTCCCGCCCGGCCACGCCGATTACTGCCTCACTTGCCTTGAACTGCTTGCCCTCTTGCTTCCTGCCTCTTGCCTCCTGCCTCTTGCCTCCCACCCCCTGAAACGCCGGCTCAAGCACAAGTTCCGCGCCACCCCACGTCAGTTTCCCGATGCTCGTGATCGCGTTGCCAAAGTGGTCGGCGTGCAGTACCTCACCGACGATGGCATCTGGGCCGATCTCCAGACGCGGCAACGGGAATGTGACCGGATGAGATACGGAGGGCCCCAATGCTGTGAGCGGTACGCCCGCTGCCAGATGCGCGGCGGCCGGAGCGAACACATCGCGCCCGTGAAAGGTGTGGCTCACCTCTGGCAGGCGGAAGCGGGGACTGGACAGTTCCACCAATTCCTCGACCGGCTCGCGGACCAGCACGTAGGTAAAGACGCCGTTATCCGGCCCGACGAAAGTGCCTGTCGGTGTCCGCAGCGCGATAGGCCGTCGCGGGCTTCCCACGCCGGGGTCCACCACGACCAGGTGGACTGTGTGCGACGGGAAGAAGGGGTAAGCCGAATAGAGCACAAAGGCGGCCCGGCGCACGTCCTGGGGCGCGACCTCGTGCGTGATGTCTACCAGGCGAGCGTCGGGAACGATGCTGAGGATCACGCCCTTCATCGTCCCCACGTAGCCATCGGCCAGGCCAAAGTCAGTCGTGAGGGTGATCAGCGGGTTCTGCCGCTCCATTGCCGGGTATTCTACAGGCGAGCGGGAAACTCGTCAAGCGCCGCAACCTGTGGTATACTTTGCCGTGGAGGTGTAAGATGGCTGGTTTGATCGAAAAGACGTTGCTCGTTGGGTTGGGGCTGCTGACCCTAACCCGTGAGAAGGTGACACAATTTGTGGACGAATTGGTCAGAGAGGGAGAGGTCAAGCCCGAAGAGTCACGCACACTGGCAAACGTGCTGATCGCCAAGGGCGAAGCGGAACGGGAAGAACTGCGTAAACTCGTCCGTGCGGAGATCAAGAAAGTGCGCGGTGCACAGCCCGTATCGCGCAAAGAGTTCGGGGAACTGAGCAAGAAGGTGGACGAACTGGCGGCGCGGCTCGAAAAAAGGGCAGCCAGGCAATAAAGATCGCGCTCTTGTCCTATCCCCGGTGGCTTCGTCACCCCCTTCCCTCTCCCTGATTTAGGAGAGGGAAGGGAGGGTAGGGGGAAAGGTGAGGGCAAACGACTTATGGCCCGCTCGCCCATCCGCCACGTCCGGCATTTCCAGCGCTATCGTGAGATTGCCCAGGTCTTTATCCGCCACGGCTTCGGCGAACTGCTCGGGACGCTGGAATTGCTGCCCTATCTCTCGTTGCCCCGGAAACTCTTGCGCCGCGGGCAGGCGGTCACCCCACACCTGAGCGCGCCGGAGCGACTGCGCCTGGCGCTGGAAGAACTGGGCCCCACCTTCGTCAAACTGGGGCAGGTGTTGAGCACACGCCCTGACCTGCTCCCCACTGCGTATGTTGCGGAATTGGCCAAACTGCAGGATACTGTCCCTCCAGTGGAGTGGCAACCAATCCGAGCGCAGATCGAGGATGAACTGGGTACATCGCTGGAAGAACTGTTCGCCGAGTTTGAAGCGGCTCCCATCGCTGCTGCCTCGCTCTCCCAGGTGCACGCCGCCGTCCTGCATAGCGGCGAACGTGTCGTGGTCAAAGTGCAGCGACCCGTCATTCAAGCCATCATCGAAACCGACCTGGAGATTCTGTTCGACCTGGCGCGGTTGCTCCAGGCACGCACGCCGCTGGGGGAACTCTACAACCTGCCGGAACTGGCCGAGGAGTTTGCCACCACGTTGCGCGCCGAATTGGACTTTTACCGCGAAGGCAGCAACGCCGATCGCTTCCGGGCCAACTTTTCCGGTGAACGCTACCTGTATATCCCCAAGGTTTATTGGGACTATACCACACATCGTGTGTTGGTGCTGGAGCGCGTCAGCGGTATCAAGATTGACGACGTCCAGGCACTGGACGCAGCAGGCTATGACCGCCGCCGCATCGCGCTCCACGCCGCCAACATGGTTGTCAAAGAGATACTGGAGGATGGCTTCTTCCATGCCGATCCGCACCCCGGCAACTTTGTCATCCTGCCGGGCGAGGTCATCGGTGCGATGGATTTCGGCATGGTGGGCCATCTGAGTCGTCGGACGCGTTCCGACCTGATCAGGCTCTACGTCGCTGCCGTCCAGGTGGACGAGGATGGCATCGTGGATCAACTGGTGAGCCTCGGGGCAGTCAGCGGCGATGTAGATCGCGTGAGGTTGCGGCGGGATGTGGCGCGGCTGATCCGCAGGTATCATGGCTTGCCGCTGGGAGCGATCCGCGCCCGCGAGGTCATCGAGGAAGCCATGCCGATCGCTTTCCGTCATCACCTGCACCTGCCCTCGGAACTGTGGCTGGTGGGCAAGACGCTGGCCATGATGGAGGGCGTAGCGTTGAAATTGGCGCCCGATTTTGACGTGTTTGCCGTCTCTGAACCCTACATCCGGCGCTTTACGTGGCAGATGGCTTCGCCGCGCGAATGGGGCCCGCCGCTGGTCAAAGGGATTGGCGATTGGGCGGAACTGTTGGGCCTTCTGCCACGCGTAGGCGTGCAACTGCTCGCTCGTGCCGAACGCGGGGAACTGGAGATGACGATCAGGCACAAGGAATTGAGCCAGGCGCTGGTACGGCTGGACCGGTTGACCAGCCGCCTCTCGCTGAGCGTGCTGCTGGCCGCACTCATCGTTGGGTTGGCGATCCTCGTTCCAGCCTTCAATCTGGGTGCGCACTTTGGGCTGGCGACGATTCTGGTGGTTGCGGGCTTCGTCCTGGCAAGCCTGGTGGGATTGTGGCTCATTATCTCTATATGGCGTGTGCGCAAGTAGGACGGGTTGCCGGTCAGTCCTATTTGACCTCTCCTAACTTCTCCCTCACCCTCCCCTTCCCTCCCCGTGCGGGGAGGGAAGGGGAGGGCCGGGGTGTGGATGGGTGAGGTCCAGCGCCGCCGGTTCACGGCGGCGCGGTCAATCGGTATTCGATTGGGTTGTAGGCAGAGCCGCGCTATGGATTGGCACAGCGCGGCGCGATGTGCTATAATCCCTTCCACCATGGAGGATACCGTAGAGGGTGATTTCCATGTCGCCATCAACGTGCACCTCCTTTCGGGGCGGGCCGGGTACCGCAGTGCCGGTGTGCATCAATACATCTACCACCTGCTGCGCCACCTGGGAAAGAACGGTGGTGCTTTGCGCTATACTGCCTTGCTAGGTGAAGGGACGCTCCCTCCGGGCTGCTCTGTCGCTGCACTCCGGTCCCACTGGCCCACGAACCGTGTAGCCGTGCGGGTGCTATGGGAACAATTCGCGCAACCATACGTGCTGCGCCAGATCAAGGCAGACTTGGTGCATGGGCCGGCTTTCGTTGCTCCCCTGCTCGCCCCGTGTCCGGCCGTTGTCACCATCCACGACCTGAGTTTCATCCGCTTCCCCGCCATGTTTCGCCCCGGCAACCGGCTCTACCTGACCGTGCTGACACGGCTTTCGGCGCAGCGCGCCCGGCGGTTGATCGCCGTCTCTGCTCACACCGCCGCCGAGACGGCGCGCCTGTTGGGGGCAGAGCCACAGCGTATTGACGTGGTCTATCACGGGGTGGCGCCGGCCTTCCGCCCACTGCCTGCCGAAGAGGTTGCCACCTTCCGTCAGCGGCAGGGGCTGCCGGAGCGATTCGTGCTCTTCGTGGGCACGCTGGAACCGCGCAAGAACCTGGTACGCCTGGTGGAGGCGTTTGCCCGTGTCCGTGACGGACAGACCCGACTCGTGCTGGCCGGTGGCAAAGGGTGGCTCTATGAAGACCTGCTCGCCAGAATCGAGGCTCTGAACTTGAGCAAGGAAGTCATTTTCGCAGGATACGTGCCGGGCGACATGCTGCCCTGGTGGTATAATGCTGCCGTTGCCCTCGTCTATCCCTCGCTCTACGAGGGCTTTGGGCTTCCGGTGATCGAGGCGCAGGCCTGTGGTACGCCAGTGTTGACGTCGAACGTGTCTTCGTTGCCCGAAGCGGCCGGCGACGCGGCGGTTATGGTGGACCCGTATGATGTGGAGGCGTTGGCGGCGGGGCTGCACCGACTGTTAACCGATGGGGCGCTGCGGGAAGAATTGCGCGAGCGCGGCCTGGTACACGCCCAGCAGTTCTCCTGGCTGCGCACTGCGCAGGAAACAGCGCATGTCTACTGTCGCGCCATAACCAGGCCGAAAGGTTCGGAGGGAGGGAGACTGTGAAATCGCGCTCGCGTGCTCCCTGGTGGGTCATCGTCTCCGATGTGCTGCTGATCAACGTCAGCATGTTGCTGGCCTATTGGGTGCGCTATAGACTCCAGTGGTTCCGCGACGTCAGTTACCATCACCCGCTGTCGGCATACATACCGTTCAGTCTCTTGTTCACTGCGCTGATGCTGCTGACTTTCTGGATAGACCGGGTCTATCGTCAATGGCAGCGGCACTCGTGGGTGGATCAGGTGTATCACATCACCAACGCTGCCGCCAGATCTGTCGTCGTGCTCTTTGCCGTCACCTTCTTCCTGGACGTCTTCCGGCCACTTCAGTATTCCCGCGCGCTCTTCCTGCAAGTGGGAGTGATCGTCATCTTGCTGTTGAGCCTGGCTCGCCTGGCGCAGAACGCGGTTGTGGCCTGGTTACGCGCTCGGGGTGTCGGGATTGCGCGCGTGATCATCGTCGGTGCTGGCGAGGTGGGGCGTACGGTCATGCGCACCGTCGTCGCGCGCCCCGAACTGGGCTACCAGATCGTCGGCTTCGTGGACGATAATCCCCAGAAGGGTCAGACCAATATCGGCCGCTTCAAGGCCCTCGGCCCGGTGCACAACCTGCCCCGGCTGATCGAGGTAGAAGAGGTGGACGAGGTGATCATCACCCTGCCGTGGATGTACCACCGCAAGATCATGGGCATCGTGCAAGAGTGCGCCCGGCGCCAGGTGAGCGCCCGCATTGTGCCCGACCTTTTCCAGATGAGCCTCAGCCAGGTGGACGTGGACGATCTCGGCGGGGTGCCGGTGATCGGCGTGCGCGAGGTCGGGTTTGGTCGAGGAGCGTTGCTGGTCAAGCGTGGGATGGATGTCGCGGGAGCGATCGTTGGACTGACGCTGGGAGCACCCATCCTGGGGTTGATCGCATTGGCGATCCGGCTCGATTCGCCTGGCCCGGTCATCTTTCGTCAAACGCGCGTGGGCAAGGATGGGAGGACGTTCGAGATTCTCAAATTCCGTTCGATGCGTGAAGGTGCGGAAGAGGAACAGAGCCGGTTACTCGACATGAACGAAGCAGATGGCCTCTTCTTCAAGATACGCGACGATCCGCGCCTGACCCGCGTGGGCCGTTTCCTGCGGCGCCACAGCCTCGACGAATTGCCGCAACTGTGGAACGTGCTGCGCGGGGAGATGAGCCTGGTCGGCCCGCGCCCTAACACTCCGACCGAAGTCAGGCGCTATACAGAGTGGCACAGGAAGCGGCTAGAAGCGCTCCCGGGGATGACAGGATTGTGGCAGGTCAGTGGCCGCAGCCTGATCAGTTTCGACGAGATGGTGCTGCTCGACATCTACTACATCGAGAACTGGTCGCCGTGGCTGGATTTGAAGATCCTGGCGCGCACAATCCCGCAGGTGCTATTCGGGGAGGGGGCGTACTGAACGCCGAGAGAGGGAAGGGGGGCATAGGCGCAAACTTGAGGGTTGCGCGGCCGGGGCTCGCCGCCCGTAGGGGCAGAGCGCTCTGCCCCTAAAGTTACTCGCCGCAGGCCTTCGGCCGCTGGTCGACGAAGGCCGACCTCTCGGACAGGGGCGTCAACGCAGGTTGACGCCCCTGCACGGTTGACAGAGCACCAGGCGGCCTGGCCGGGAGACAAGACCTGCTGCGAGGAAAATCGCCTAAGGCCTCTGCCACGCGCGTAGCAACGCCCTTATCTCCCGGTGCAGAGCAGGGTTTCCTCCCAGCCAGGCCACTATCTCCTCTCGCGTCGGCTGATGCCCATTCCCTTTCCAGCGCGTGGCCATGTTCGCCACCAGTTCCAGGAATCGGCTGCGCCAGGGCTCGTCAAGGGAGAGCAAGTCTTTAGCGAGTGCCTCAGCCTCTGTTGTCATCTGTCTCTCCATAAGCCATCCCATGCAGACGCTAAAGAAGCACAACCCAGCCTTATCCTGGCCCTTGTTGTACCTTCGTTTGGCGTAACTATTCAGCCGGTTAAGTCACCCTCCTGGGCGCTTCACGCCGGATGACAGGCAATAGACCACCCGGCGGAGGCCGACCCTTGGCCGTAGGCCCAAAAGGGTGTGCGGGCGAGGCTCGCCCCTGAATAGTTACCCTTTGGCTTGAATGCCAACTTTACGAACGCCTGGCACTTCGTACCGGCGGTGACTGCACCGGGTAGCCGACTATACCACGGTCATTCCCGCCCCAACCGGCAGTGACCGGCAGAGCGCCTCGGCGAACCCCTCCAATGTGGTGGCCCGCACCGCCAATGCTGCCCGCCGCTCCATCTCCGTGAGGCCGCGAGCCGCCAGCACCTCATGGCGTTGACCGTTGAGCAGCCGCTCACGGAAAGCAGAATCGGTGAGGGCCGTCCAGATCAATTCGTCAAT
>DAOUBA010000199.1:0-54115 GCA_034432855.1 Anaerolineae bacterium
AGCCCAAATCCGCGCAGAAAGTGCCGGATTTGGGCCGATGAGCACCAAAAAGAGCTCCAGGATTGCCCGGAGACTTGCGTCTAGGAATCAGTTATGCGAATGAGAAAGCCTGTACAAGGGTAATGCTAGCCTGCCAGCAGCCTGGAAAGGCCGCTCCACGTGCGGCTTTTGCCACAATGCGTGCGAATTTTACTTAATGCCTCTGAACTGCTGCGCTATCACCGCGGCCTCATTTCTGGACGCACGTTCGTGGTGCTCGTCTCCCAATCCGGCGAGATAGTCGAAGGAGTGCGACTACTCGACGCCATCCACGGACAGGCTGCGGTGATGAGCATCACCAACGAGGATGCCAGTTCCATTGCCCGCCGCAGCGATCTGTCGCTGCCGCTGCTTGCCGGGCGGGAAGTGGGGTTTTATTCCGCCAGCCCCTCTTCCTCAACCGCCAGCCCCTCCCGTCCGGCATACAATTGCCGTCCTAGCAGGGTGTCGTAATCCGTCCAGGGCTTCGAGGGATCGCGGCGGGAAGCCAGGATGCGGTGGAAACGGTTGACCTGTGCGTCGAGGTTTTCGACATAGTGCAACACCACAGCCTCCAGTGTCTGGGGGCGACGTGGTGAGCCCCACTCGTAACGCCCGTGGTGGCTGAGGATCATGTGGCGCAACCGCAGCGCCAGGTCGGGGGGAAAACCGGGAATGGCGGCAATGGCCTCGCTCACCATCTGATAGGACATCACAATGTGCCCCACCAGCCGCCCTTCGTCGGAGTAATCAATGTCGGTGGCGTACTCGAATTCGGCCACTTTGCCCACGTCGTGCACCAGCGCGCCGGTGAGCAGCAGGTCGCGGTGAATCTGCGGATACAATTTCAGCAGGTGCCCGCACAACGTCACGACCTCGAAGGTGTGCTCCAGGAGGCCGCCCAGGTAGGCATGGTGAATGCGGCGGGCGGCCGGTGCACGAGAAAAGCGGGCGACAAAGTCCTCGTCGCCGAAAAAGTGCGTCGCCACCGCCTTGAGATGCGGTTCCTCGATCTCCTCGACCGTTGCCTTGAGCGCGGCTATCATCTCGTCCACATTGCGTTCAGTGGTCGGGAGCATATCCGCCAAGTCATATTCGTTGGGCCTGGCGGGGCGCAATTTTTCGATGATGACCTGCCAGCGGCCCAGGTATTCTTCGACCTCGCCCTGGACCTTGACCACCTGCCCGCGTTCGAAGGTTTCGGCCAGCGCCGGGGCCTCTTCCCAGACGCGGGCCAGGATCTCGCCCGTGCGGTCGGCCAGGACCAGGGTAAGGAACTCGCCACGGGTGCGGTCGCGGAAAGGCTCCAGTTGCTTGTGGCGCACCAGGAAAAAGCCCAGCACCCGCTTGCCGGGGCGCAGGTCACGCACGAATTGCTTTTTCATGTCATCCTCTCATGTTCGCTTCGGTTTTGACTGGATATGCCAGCGAACGTCAAATCAGTGATGGAACAACCGTACCCCCGAGAACGTCATCACCATCCCATACTCGTCGCAGGCAGCGATCACCTCGTCGTCGCGCACCGAACCGCCCGGTTCGACGATGTACTGGACACCGCTTTGCCTGGCGCGGTCAATGTTATCGCGGAAGGGGAAGAAAGCATCAGAAGCAAGCGAAACGCCCTTCAGTCCATCCAGCCAGGCGCGCTTCTCCTGCGGCGTGAGGCGCTGCGGCATGACGGCAAACGCTTTTTCCCACGCCGCTTGCTCTGCGGGGGTGAGATCGTCGCGCAGGTAGACGTCAATCGCATTGTCCCGCTCCGGGCGGCCCAGCCCCTCGCGGAATTGGAGCCCCAGAACCGCCGGGTGCTGGCGCAGATACCAGGTGTCGGCCTTCGACGCGGCCAGGCGCACGCAGTGGACGCGCGATTGCTGCCCGGCCCCCGCACCGATCACCTGCCCATCCAGCGCCAGGCAGACCGAGTTGGACTGCACGTACTTGAGCGCGACCAGCGCCACGATGAGATCGCGACGAGCGGAATCGGGGATCTCTTTGTTGCGGGTCACCACGTTTTGCAGCATCTCGGCGCCGATGCGCACGTCGTTGCGCCGCTGCTCGAAGGTGATGCCGAACACTTCGCGGCTCTCCATCTCCAGCGGCTCGTAATCAAGGTCAATCTCCACGACGGTGTATTTGCCGCTGCGCTTGCGGCGCAGGATATCGAGTGCCTCCGGGTCGCAGCCGGGGGCAATGACGCCATCAGAGACCTCGCGGCGGATGAGCAGCGCCGTCGGCACGTCAATCGGGTCGCTCAGCGCGATCCAGTCCCCGAAAGAGGACATTCGATCAGCGCCGCGTGCCCGTGCATAGGCCGTCGCCAGCGGCGAGAGGTCCAGGTCCTCGACAAAGTAGGCTTTCCTGAGCACATCGCTCAACGGGACGCCGACCGCAGCGCCGGCCGGACTGACGTGCTTGAAGGACGCCGCCGCCGGCAGGCCCAGTGCGCTTTTGAGTTCGCGCACCAGTTGCCAGCCGTTGAGCGCGTCGAGCAGATTGATGTACCCCGGCGCGCCGTTCAGCACGCGGATAGGCAGTTTACCCGTCTTGACGTACACCCGCGCCGGTTTCTGATGGGGGTTGCAGCCGTAGCGAAGGGTAATTTCGTCGCTCATCCTCACTCCTCCTGTGCCAGTCTTTCCAGTTCATCCAGCGTGAACAGCGGCGTCAACGTACAGCCGATGCGCTCCAGATTCTCATGCCCGCCTGCAAAACAGTCCACGACACAGATGGCGTGCTCGACGACCAGTCCCAGCGCCCGCATTCGCATGACCGATTTGTAGACCTGACCACCAGTGGTAATGACATCCTCGACCACGACGACCCGCTCGCCGGGGTGAAAGCCGCCCTCGACCAAGTTGCCGGTACCATAGGATTTGGGCGTCTTGCGGACGTATAGGCACGGCTTGCCTGTCTTGAGTGAGAGCGCCGTCGCCAGCGGGATACCGCCCAATTCCAGCCCGGCCAGTTTGTCGAATGCGGGCGGCAAGAGCTTCTCCAGTTCATTCACGACCGCCCTCAACAGCACCGGGTCGCTCTCGAAGCGATACTTGTCCCAAAAGAAGGGGCTGATCTTGCCCGAACGCAGCCTGAACTCACCGGTCAGATACGATGCCGCTTTGATCCGGGTAGCCAATTCTGCCTTGTCCATATCTCCTCCACAACGATAGACCACAACTACCAACACGGCGCAAACTCGAAGCGCACGTCATCAATCGAAGCGCCGACCACTGCGATCTCCTCCAGGCGATTGGTGCCCAACCCCAGGCGAGCGGCCAGGTTCAGGTGATTCTCGCCGTGCGTGAACGGCGCAGTGGGATAATCGGCGGTCGGATAAAAACCCATCACCGCCGTGGCGACGGCATCGGTCATCACCGCATTCCTCCCCGCCAGCAACACGCCCGGCTGCACAGGGTTGAGCGTCCCGTTCCAGGGGCCCTCGCCGCCCTCCACCGTCTTGATACCATCAATGAGCGCCAGATGGATCGGCCGCGCGCGATTGAGGTCCACGATCACGCGCGGCAGATGGGTATCCGCTCCGCCCTCGCCGTGGAAGGCTGTACGGTATTGGTCTTCCGGGTTACGCTTATAATACTGGACCGGCGCAAGACCGATCAGGTTCTTCATCGTATGCGTCACCCCGGCCAGGCAGTGGCATTTCATCTTCGCCACAGAGACGAAGGCATCCACCTCTTGCAGGATGCGGTTGAACGTGAACGTCTCGTAGATGAACCGGCCCTCCCCCACCCTGACGGAGACGAAATCGCCGTAGGGCTGCGGAAGGTTGAGGTTGACCAGCGTCGCGCCGAGCGCCCCGGCCACGTCCACATAGCCCCACAGGGGAAACGAGTCGGCGTCATAGACCGCCTCAACGATAAAGATTTCGCGCGCGCCGGCGTCGCGCAACGCCTCGCCCAACGCGCGCACGATCTCCGGATGGGTGATATAGGTCTCGATGGCCGGCAGCCCGGCAGGCGGCGGGACCGCCGTGCCGCCGGTGAGGTTCACCTTGATCGCCACCCGATCGCCAGAGGCAACCACGCCCCTCAGCCCCCCGATCCCGTCGAGTAGCGCCTGCACCTGCCGGCGTACCAGGCTCCTTTCGTAACCGGCAGCCTGGGCAATGGCGACCCGGCGGGAAGGAGGCGCCACCTGTGCAGCAACGGGCGCGGCGGTGGGCGAGGGAGACGGCGCCATCGTGGGCGTGGCAGTGGGCACAGTGGGCCTCGGGGTCGGTTTAGGCGACGGCGTGGACGTTGCCGTCGGTGGGGCAGTGGGCACGGTGGGTGAGGGAATCGGCGTCATCGCGGGCGTGGCAGTGGGAGACGGGGTTGCAAGCCGGCATCCAGCAGTGAGTAGCCCCGCTGCCGTCAACCCCATCGCCCGCAAAAACTCTCGCCTGCTGAAGTGTTTTGCCATAGTTGGCTTCCTGATGAGCGCGAGTCCTACCCCTCCGGCGCGCTCCCCGCACTCTCGGCCCTGCGCCGCCGCTGCAACTGCCGGTAGAGCGCACGCAACTGCTGAGGCGTCAGTTGTTTGCCCCCCTCAAAGTACACGCGGGCCGCTTCGCCCATCGCCCAGGTGCCCACGCCGGTGATGCCGGCAGCGACCAGCCAGCCGGGGCCCGGGACGAGTTTGCTCAACTGGATGGCTGCGTAACGGAGCGCGACGCTGCCGGCCATCGTGGTCAACAACTCGCGCGCGTGCCGCACACTCAGCGATTCGCCGTATACTGCGGCGATACGGAGCACGAGCCGCACCTGCGAGGCCAACAGAAACGGGATGTCGAGGAGCGGGACCGGTTGGGCAGCGATGATGGCGTTCAGCATTGCGGTGCTGCGGATGAGGCGGTGGGTGATCTGGCGGCGAAAGGCAGGCAGCGCCCGTCCCAGCGCGATCCCCATCCACGGGTGCGCCTCGACGATGGCAGGCATCAGTTTGTCGCCCACGCCCGCGCCGGTCCTGGCCGAGATCGGGATGACCGGCACGCCCAGTTTCCGCCGCGTGTCCTCCAGCACCTCAGGCAGGTCGCGCCGGATCAGGTCAATCTTGTTCAGCGCCACGATCAGCGGCACATCCGCCGCGCGCAGCGCCTCATAGAGTTCGTAATCCGATTGATGCAGGCCCGCCGCGCCATCCAGCACCAGCACAGCCACGTCGGCCTGCCCGGCAGCAGCGCGCGCGATATCGGCGCGATCCACGCCGCCAACCTCGCCAAAGCCGGGGGTGTCCACCAGTGTGAACGGGCCCAAGGTCTCGGTGACGATTCCCTTGGTCGTGCCCGGCACGGCCTTGACGGCGGAGACCTTGCGCCCTTTGAGCAGGTTGAACAGCGTGGACTTGCCAGAATTGACTGGCCCGACGATGGCCAGACGGGCGTGAGCCTCTTTCTCGACCTGGAACGAGAGGGTGTCCCAATCGAGCGCCTGAAGCAGATTGCGGATGTCGGCTAGACGGGTTGGGAGCGAGGGCATCTTCACTGCCTCCTGCGAAGGCCAGGGCAGAGTTTAACACAGAAGACGCGGGAAGGCAACCGCATGCCAAGTTCAGACATCTTGGAGCAACGCTGAACTTGACAAAATGGTCGAGATGATATATCAGCATGTATGATGGCCCGTGCAATCCGTCTGTTCATAAGCAGCAGCCCCGACCTGGTGGCCGAGCGGGAGACGTTGGGCCAGGCCGTGGCGGAGTTGCCTGTCTCGACCGGTTGGGAGATCAAGCACACCCCCAGGCCGGGCGAGGATGTCTTCGCGCCGCTGGAATTTGTCGAGCGGTGCGATCTCTACCTGATCGTCTTGGGGGCCGATTTCGCCGCTCCGATGGGCGCCGAGTGGTTACGCGTCCAGGAAACGGCCAAACTGGTGCTGGCCTACCGCAAGCGTGTGCTCCACAGCCCTTCGGCCCAGGCATTCCTGCGTCAGGCGGGTGTGACCTGGATAGAGTTTGCGACACTGCAGGAACTCAGGGAGCACGTGACACGAGCATTGGCGCAGGCGCTGCTCGACCGCGGCGAAGAGTTCGGGCTGCATCTGGAAGAGGTCGAACGGCTGCTGACGCTGGCACAGTCCGAAACAAAAGCGCCCGCCGAACCGGACGGGCGCCGTGGGGCCGGGCGCGGCGGGGTCATCCTGGGCCGCGGGACCGAGACCGATCTTCTCAGCGGTACTTCCTGATAATCGCCTCCATCTGGCCCATCTGTTTCTCCATATCGGCGACCATCTTGAACTGGGTACGGCAGCGATCGAGATTGTGATTCTCGCGGTGAATCTTGAAATAGACATCGCCGTTCAGGTGGTCGGTCAGGAAGCGCATGCCGCACTCGAACGTCATCAGCCAGGCGGCAAACGGCATATAATCCACCTCGGTAGATGTCAGGAAATCTCGCGCGACTCCAAGATAGCCGCAGGCAAGACGGTCGAACACATCCAGATCAAACCAGACCCTCGATATATCCCGCTCGTCTTCGGCGGCCGAGTTAGCGGCGGAGCGCACGGCGTCGCCAAAATCGTACAGCGACAGCCCAGGCATCACCGTATCGAGGTCCACCACACAGACTCCCTCCCCTGTCTTGTCATCAATCATCACGTTGTTGAACTTGGTGTCGTTGTGCGTGACCCGCTCCGGCAGTTGCCCTTGTGCGAGGAGGTCCACCAGCACCGACGTATCGGCGGCCCTCTTCTCGACGAACTCGATCTCGGTCTTGACCGATCGAGCACGGCCTCTGGCATCCCTTTCGAGCGCCTCAACGAGCGCCGCGAAACGCTTGGGGGTATGGTGAAAATCGGGGATCGTTTCGTACAACTGCCCGGCTGGAAAATCGCTGAGCAATTGCTGGAACCTGGCGAACGCCTTCGCCGCGCTGTAAAAGTGCTCTGGGGTCTGCGCCGTCTCGTAGGTCTGCGCACCGTCAATGAAGACGTAGGCACGCCAGTAATTGCCATCCTCCGTCTTATAGAAGGCTCGCCCATCCGTCGTGGGCACCAGGTTCAACGTCTCCCGCTGCGGGTCACCGCCCGCTGCGATGACCTTCTTACACAGATGAGCGGTTACCATCTCGACGTTTTGCATCAGCCTCTCGGGGTCACGGAAGACGTGATGGTTGATGCGCTGGAGAATGTAGCGGCAGACCCCACCGCCCACCGTTCCAAAACGGACACAGTAAGTATCGTTAATATGTCCGAACGGATAAGGGGCGCCATCGAGAAAGTCGCCCTCAAATCGGAAATACTCAAGCACGTCCGCAAAGCCATCGCTCATTTCGACGACTCCACAGGCAGTCGCTCGAATACCTCCATCCCCAGGCTCATCCGGCATCTCCCTGTAGCCTGCCTATGCGCTCCAACACCTCTCGGGCAAAGCGGTCGGTGAATCCCCGGACATACGACAGGATGTCTTCAGCCGGCTCTCGAATCAGCGGCGTGAGGTCCATCGCATAGATCATCCCGGTTGTCACGTCTACCTCATGCGAGGCATGATAGGTCGCGTGGGCCCGCCGCCGCCCCAGTGTCGCCAAGTCATATCGCTTGCCGCCGCAAATCTGCGAATCGAACACGCCCAGGAGGGCCGCCTGGAGATTCTCGTGGGCAGACACGTCAAAGGCCACCTTGTCTCCGTCGGTCAGCCAATCCAGGTCACGCCAGACCTCGCAGCCGTAGAGGTGCTGCGGCCTCTCGGACACGGGCAAGCGGTGGATCGCCTCGATCACCCTGAGTACCACTGCAACGTGAGTGTCGTGTTTATCGGCAAGATTGTGCGTATAAACCGTCTCTGGTCGCGTCACCCGCAACAACGTCACCAGGTCCTCAACGACGGCCTTGTCCGCGCGGTCCTTCACCGCCGCGTTGGGGTAATCGAGCAGCACCTGTGCCGCATACTCGCCCACGACCGCTGCCTTCTTCTGTTCCTGGCGGCGGATCGCCCGCATCATGTCGTCGGTGTACTCTCTGTAGAGGCCATCGCGCGGCGAGTCGCCGCCGTCGCTAACGACCACGCCGGTGAACCACCTGTCTTGACGCTGGAAGCACTTCAGGATGCCGTCGAGCGCCATGATCTCCAGGTCGTCCTGATGCGCGCCGATGCCCATGTGCGTGGTGCGCGCCAGCGCCTCTTCGACTGGAAGGCCATCCGGGACGAACACCTCGGCCGTAGCGAGATTGAGCCTCATTGCGCCTCCTGACTACCGATCCCAGAGCAGGTCGCCGTGCAAGGCACGCTTGAGGAACTGGAACATCGCCCAGCATTCCCAGGCAAACGGTGGAAAGCCCAGCAGTCCCAGTACCGGCATACGAAAGTAGCGATAAGGAGGGCCGAAATCGAGCGGCCAGGGCAGCATATAGCGCCAGCCTGCCATCGCCCAGTAGTTCCAGAACTCCCACAGGAAGCCGGCGATCAGCCCGGCCATCATGAGCCGCAGCGCCGGGCGCGGATCGCCCCGCCCCCAGGCGCCCAACGGGGAATCGTTCCCCAAAAGAATATTGAGCGGCTCCAGCAGAAAGATGAAACCGACCCACACGAAACCGAATGTGTAGCGGGCAATGTGCCCGGGCAGCAACGGCGGTATGGCGACGCAGGCCAACCCCGCCACGAACGATGTCGCCAACAGTGCCGGTGGGAACCTGCGTGGCCTGGCCCTGAGGTTTCGTAGAAAGCCTAACCCTTCCAGCACATCGGCGGTCTCGAACATCCCCGGCATGATGGTGGCAAAAGACCACAGGTAGGCCCAATCCCGCACGAGCGGGTTTTCCGGGACACCCACATAGTACCAGTTCCGCAAACGGAGATTATACACCTCGAACAACAGCCAGCAGAGGACGGAGAGCCAGGCCATCATGAGGGCCTCGCGTGGGCGGTCGTGGATGAGCGAGTGGCCGCGCAGGTGCAACGCCAGCGCATCGGCGAAGAGGATGTAGCCAGTCCAGACGATGGGCGTGAACCAACGGGCGACGAACGGCTGCCGGGCAAAGAGACAGATTTCGGCCACGAGGACGATGCCCAGGCCCAACCATCCGTACCACTTGAGACGCATAAAGGCACCTCCGGCCACAGGTTACCGCCGTAGATTGTACCAGAAATGGGGAGATTACACCAGTTGGGCGTGTTTCAGAGTAGCCGCGCTTTCTATAGCGCGATTCGGAGATCTACAGGCCCAGTCTCTGCAGCAGCCGTCCCAGCCAGAGCCGCCAGCGCAATCTCAACCACGTGTGGATCGCCTGCGTCCGGTCGCCGACGCCCGGCTCACGAGTGCTGTAATTGATCTGCACGTAGAGGTCGGTCAGCCAGTTCGCCTCCTGTGCCGCAGGAGCCAACAATCGGCCCGAGTACCCTTCTTGCGCCAGGACCGCCACGCGCTCCGCGAACCGCGCGGCGAACTCGTAGGGTGTATCGGAGAGCCGCACCGGCACGGCCAAGCGGCGCCCACGGCTCTGCAGCCGCCGGTAAAGCACCACCACCGCCGCCGCAGGCGCCAACCGGCGCAAGCGCCAGAGGTCGGCAAGCGGCCAGGCTACCGCCGCCGCACCTCCCAACAGCGGCGCAACCCAGAGCCCCCACCATCCCCACCGATTCAGCCTGCCTTGCCAGGTGACCGCCGGTCTCGGCACTCCCATTGGCCCGATCTCCTCCTGGTCGGTGGTCTCGGCGATGCGCTCGATGGGCGGGAGGCCTGCCGTTGGCTCAAACTTGATCCACCCGTAACCCGGGAAATAGATCTCCGGCCAAGCGTGAGCGCTGGCCTCGGTGACGATGTACTCGGCACGGACCGGGTCATAAAAGCCAGTCGCATAGCCGACGGCCATGCGGGCCGGCAGGCCCGCTGCCCGCGCCAACACTACCATGGCCGTCGCGTAGTAGTCGCAATAGCCTTTCTGCAGATCAAAGAGGAAATAGTCCACCACATCCCGACCGGTTGGCGGCAGAGGCACATCCAGGCTGTAGGGAAAAGAACGCAAGTAGGCTTCGATAGCGCGAGCCCGGTCGTAGGGGGTCGGCTCAGTTGCAGTCAGGCTACGCGCCAGCGCCAGCACCCGCGCGGGCATTCTACTGGGCAGGGCCAGGTAGCGATCGCGCACCCACTGAGGATAATCGTCGCCTGCGGCCCGTAACTGCGCTTCAGTGGCGGTGGACACTGCGGACTCGGCTTCATACGTGCTCGTCGTGACCGTTGCGGCGAAAATATCTTCAGGGGAACGCCACGCCACGCTGTAATCCTGGTCCACCACGATCAGGTCCCCGGCCACGTGGAGCAAGCCGCCTGTATCTCCGACGACGCGCACTCTCTGATGCAGCACGCGCTGCGCCGTCAGAGTGGGCGTGAGGATCGGCGTGCCCGCCGCGTATTCGGCCGTTTCCAAGCGTCCTGTATTCCAGCCGGAATATATGTACGTATCATAGGTAACGCTGCGCCAGTAGTGGCGCGGTGCCACAAACCGGTCCGTGATGTACCCCTCCGGCGGGCCGGGCGGCAGTTCACCCGTACGGATGACCATGACGATCTGCCGAGATAGTTCTGGTCCGGAACCCAGCAAGTGGCGGCGCGGCAAGCCTCCTGCACGCACTTCTCTGAAGACTGATGACTGTTCTTCCCAGCGCTGCTCCATCCCCAGCGACTGGGCAAGACCGTCGTTTCCAGTGGTTTCTTGACCACCCTGGACGTAATCGCGCACAGACTCCAGAATATCGTGCCATTTGATTGACGGTACAACGCCGGCTATCACAACCAGGACCAACGTCAGGGAAACTGCTGCCACCGTGACCTCGTAAGCCAGATCGGCCGCATCGGTATTCGTCGTCATCCAGCGCCGCAGGCGGCTATCATACGCGATCATCGTCAGCAACAGCAGGGTCGCGCCCAACAACACCAGCAGGATATAAGGTCTGCTGCCCGTGTAGGACAATACGATCGCCAACAACACACCGGCCGGGGCCACGCCAGCCAGCGGTTGATTGTGCCGGCGCACCATCCAACCCGCCCAGGCACTGACCGCCCACAGCACCAGGCTCCACACCAGCATCATCGCCACCGGCTCGAACATCCGGTTGCCTGCGGAAACCACCAGCAACCAGGAGCGCATACGGGTCACCAGCGTAACGACGCCACCCCATAGTTCTGCCAGGGCCGTGAAGGCCGGCTGCCACTGTGGCCAGGGACCACCGGACATCCAGCGCAAGATGCCATCGTACAAATCGGCGAGCGCCCGCAACAGGGGTATCAATTTCAGGTCCAGGTGCCCCACGCGCATAAAGACCGTTCCTACGCCCAACACCGGCGCCAGGATGGCGGCCGCCCAATCCGGCAGGCGCAGGATGGCCAGGCCCCACCCCACCAACAGGCCCAACAGAGCCATCAACAGCGCAAGGCCGCTATCGAGCCCACTGACCGCCTGCCGGAGCCCGCTCAGCACGCTGCCCAATGCCACCATCACCAGCGCCAGGATCAACAACCTGCGCCGGTCTACACGCCTCCGGGTCAACGGCCCCCACACGGCACGTGCGATCATGTCAGCACCTTCCAGGGCACGTCGTAACGACGGCGCACCGGCATTGCCCGCCCGGTACCGATGACCCGCCATTCCTGGCGCGGTTGCAGTTCGGGCAGGACGAGCAAGTCGCGGCCGATGATGTAGTGCGTCACCTTCAGATCCGTAAGGGCCAACGCCGTCTCCCGCGCATCTCCCGTCCCGCCGAAAGAGGCCGGGTCGAGCAACAGCACCGTGGGAACCACGCCGCGCCGCAGCAGGGGGATCAACGCCTCGACCCAACTGCTCTCCACGGCCGGCGTAACGATGATCAGGCTGGCATGCTGCCCAAGAGAAAACCTGGTACGCATCAAGAGTTCTGCAAGCGGATACGCGCCGGGAGAAACGAGGGCCAGTGCGCGCAGAATCTCCAGGCGGTGATTGTCGCCCCCCTGTGGCAGAAGCCATACCAGTTCCCGGCCGTGCACGGCCAGCCCTACCGCCCGCCTCAACCGCAGGCCACGGTCGGCGAGCGAGGCTGCCAAAATCACTCCGTGTTCCTCGGTGGAATCCTGTCCTTCGCCTACCTGGACACGGCGTTCCAGGTCCAGGAAGATCCACCAATCGCTGGCCGGGGTGCCGTCGAAGAGCCGCACGAAGGGCGAGGACTGGCGCGCGGATGTGGGCCAATGCACCCAGCGCATGCTATCGCCGGGCACGTACTCCCGCACGCTGGAAGCACTGACCGTGCGGTCGGGAGCGTTGGGGCGAGGGTGCCCTTCGCCGGCCCGGCCACCCGACGCCACCTGGATGGCCGGCAAAGAGACAATGGGTGGCAACACCATAAAAGGCAGCGCGGCCGGGTAATGGATACGAACAGTGAATATCCCAAAGGGGTCACTCGTCAACAGGCTCGTAGGCCCGAGGGTAAAGAGGCCACGGTGTGTACAGATGGCATCGTGGTGTCGCCGGATTGCACTGTTGGCGCCTACACCGGTTGCCCAGCCCCTCTGATAGCCGGGTATCGTAGAATGATCCACTACCTCGACCCAGAGAGCAGGGAAATGCCCACCATTGGTCAGGGTGAAACGCTCCACTAGTCGGTCGCCCACCTGCGCCCAGCCGTAGCGTATCTCGCGGGTGAGGTGCAACTTGCGCTTGAGCGACCAGGCCCACAGAAAGCCGATGAGCAACGCGCCGGCCAGCCCTATCAGCAGGATCAGCCAACCTTTGTAAGGCGCCAGCAGTTGCGCCGTTAGTAGCAGGACAACCAGGACAGGCAGAAGCCACGTATTCAACCTCAAACGAGATTCACGTTCTGGTTCTTTTCCCATCGCCTCGCGCTCGATGCACTACTTCCTGCCGGTTGGGTCACCTGGCGGCACCGGCAGTTCCTCCAGGACACTTTGCACGATGTTCTCCGCAGTCATCTCCCGCAAACGCGCTCGCGGGCTGACGATCACCCGATGGGCCAGGGCCGGCAGGGCCAGCGCCTTGATGTCGTCGGGGAGTACGAAATCCCGGCCGCGCATCACCGCCAGCGCCTGCCCGGTACGATAGAGGGTCAGGCTGCCGCGCGGGCTGGCGCCCAGATAGACGTCGGGGTGGCGTCGCGTCTGATTCACCAGTTCCACGATGTACTGCTTCACGGCCTTCGAGACGTACACGGACTTGACGGCTTCTTGCGCCGCCCGCACCTCCTCCACCGAGACGACCGGCTGCAAGTCTTCGACCGGATGGCGGAACTGCTGCCGTTCCAGAACGGTGATCTCGCTTTCAGGGTCGGGATAGCCCAGGCGAATGCGCAACAGGAAACGATCCAGTTGGGCTTCGGGAAGTGGAAAGGTGCCCTCGTACTCCACCGGGTTCTGGGTCGCCAGCACCATGAAGGGCAACGGTAGAGGATGTGTCACGCCATCCACCGTGACCTGGCGTTCCTCCATCACCTCCAGCAAGGCAGCCTGCGTCTTGGGGGTGGCACGGTTGATCTCGTCGGTCAGGAGGATTTGAGACATCACCGGCCCAGGGCGGAACTCGAACTGGCGCGTGGCCTGGTTGAAGATGGAGACACCGGTAATGTCGCTTGGGAGCATATCGGGCGTGAATTGGATGCGCCCGAACGAGCAGCCCAGCGAGCGCGCCAGGCTGCGTGCGAGCATCGTCTTGCCCACGCCGGGCACGTCTTCAATCAACAGGTGACCCTGGCTGAGCAGCCCCACGACAGCAAGTTCGACGGTCGCACGTTTGCCCACGATCACCCGCTCGACATTTTCGATGACGCGTTCAGCGAAAGTTTGCACCTGAGACCCGGTCATTTTGAACCCCTTTCCAGGAAACTCGTCAACTATATCATACTACACTCTGCGGCAAACGTCTACAACGTTTCAGCCAAAATCAGGACAAACAAGTGACATATATTGCTCCCGGCCGCTCCGGCCTGGAAGGGCCGATGCTGCAGGTGATTACCTTGACAATGTCAGGTTTGCCTTGCCGGGTTGACCTCACCCCTCCCCGCCCCGGCCCTCCCCTTCCCTCTCCGCATCGGAGAGGGAAGGGGAGGATGCGGGAGGGGTTAGGAGAGGTCAGAGCCCGAAGCTTGACATTGTCGTGTTACTCGCCTTTCGCACGCTCGCGTTTCTTTCGCAGCAGCCGCCCAGTCAACGTCTCTTCTCCGGTTGCCGCTTCCTCCCCGACCTTCTCCCGCGATACGGGGGGTGGTACTACCGGCCGCACCGGCCGCTCGCCAGATGCGGGCAGCGGCGCTTCCAGAGCCACATCCGCCGCTGGTCTTCGTTCGCGGACGCGAGACCGGGCCTCGAAGAGACGGCTCACCGTTGGGGGAGCCTCAACCACAGGCCGCCGGCGACGCGGCAGGCGCGCCACAGCCCAGGCCCAGGCCCGCGCCAGGTCGCGCCGCCCCAATGCCAGCCGCCGCACGCCCACGTCGAACGGCAGCAGCAACGTCGCCAGCCCCAGCAGGTACGGCCACAGGTCACGGCGCAGGCCGCTCCCCCGGATGTTATGGGCCAGCGCCTCGGCAGGCCGCTCCAATACTGCCCCGCCGCCCAGATCGGCCAGCCGCACCAGGTAGGCCGGGTCGCCTTCCAGCGCGGCGTACTCGGGCAAATAGCCCATCACCCAGCCGGTAGTGAGAGCAATATCCGGCGCGCCAGGCTCGAAAGCCTGGCCCACAAGGCGCATCAGGTAGGCGCCGTCCGCCTGGGGCACGAACGCCCCCTCGTAGCGGCCCGGCGCGGTCTGCGCCAACTCCACCGATAGCGCCTCACCGTCCGGCCCGACCACGTTCAGGCTGGCATCCAGCCCGTTGATGAACTCGCCCCCCTCGTCTATAGCGTCCAGTGTCACACGAGCCGTCTCACCCTCGAGCGCGACCGACACCTCCACCGGCGCGTCAGCCCGCTCGACGATGGTCCAGCGCACAGCCTGCGCCCAGAAGCGAGGGAATCCCTCCCACTGCACCCACTGTCTTGCCCAACGCCCGGTCGCATCCGAGGTCCAGGCCACCGCACGGCCCAGCCCATATTGCCAGGCCGCCAGCAAGGGGTCCTCCTGATGGGTCGAAAGGATCACCTGTGCCGCCGGCTTGGGCGTCGTGGCGACATAGCCGGCCAGTTGCGGGACCGCCTCGATGCCGGTAAGGATCGCGCTCCCGGCGGTCTGCTGCGGATAGAACGGCTCCTCGACGATGTAGGAACGCATCGCCAGTTGCGTCTCTTCGGCAAAGATGACCGGCAGACCGGCTGCCCGGTCGGTAAAGTGATAGCGCCCGCCGCCCAACCCGGCGATCTCTTCGAGAAAGCGCAGGTCCGGCCCCGCGCCGATGGCAACGACGCTTAGGGTGATGTTCTGCGCAGCGATCTGTTCCTTGACCAATTCTCGTACGTTCTCTTGATGCTCGGCATCGGAGCCATCGGCCAAGAGGATGATGTGGCGCACGGTGCGTTCAGAGGCCGCGAGGTAGCGCAGTGCTTCCTGCAGACTCTCACGCACATAGATGCCACCGCCGCCTGGCTGCAGCCGGATCACGCGATTGATGACATCTTCCCGCTCGCTCCCCGGCAGCGGGCCGATCACGTCCACCGGCCGGTCGTCGAAGGCGATGACAGTGATCTCGTCCAGATCGTTGATCAGTTCGGCGACGCGCGCGGCGGCTTCTCCGGCCAGGCGGATCTTGGGCATGCCGTCCTCTTCCACCGACATGCTGCCCGACTTGTCAATGACGACGACGATGGACATTGGCGGGAATCGCTGGGGGTCGCGGATGCTCATTTCGACCGGCAGCGTCTCTTCCAGCGGCGTATCGTACCAGCCCCCCACCCCGTAGGCATGCGGCCCGCCGACTGCGACGAGCCCGCCGCCCAGATCGCGCACGTACGATTGCAGCGCAGCCATCGTGCGCGGAGAGAGGCTCTGGGCGGGCGTGTTCACCAGGATGACCGTGGCGTATTCAGCCAGCCCGGCAACGTCGGAGGGCATCGCGCCAGGCGTGCTCGTCTGTACGTCCAGCCCGGCAGCCCGCAGGGCAGCCAGGAGGTACCCCCCTTCATCTCCCCCCTGCGAGGGGGGAGTGACCAGGAGGATGCGCGGGGAGCCTTCGACCAGCGTGAAAGCCGAGAGCGCGTTGTTCTGAGGGTAAGTATCGGCCACAGGGACAAGGACGGCGCGGAACGAGACGAAACCCGGCTCGCCGGCAGTGAGCGGGATGGCGAAGGTGTTGACGCCGGGGTTCAGGCGCACTTGCTCCTGGGCCACCACCCGGTCGCCGGCCAGGACCATCAGCGTAGCCTGCGTCTCTGCCGTCGCGCGGGCGGTGATCGCAAGCGAGAACTCTTCTCCCTGGTGCAGGCGGGCCGGGGCAGAGAGGTCGGTGATCCAGGCTTCGACCTCTCCCCGGCCCTCCCCTGCAAGGGGAGAGAGCAGCGGTACCACGTCCACCCGGATGCCCTGGGCGCGGGCCAGGCGCACGGCCCGCTCGGCCTCGCCCAGCGTGGGGCGCCCATCGGAGAGGACGACTATGCGGCAGGCCGCGCCTGCAGGGAAAAGCGCCATACCCAGGCGGATCGCCTCTTCCAGGTCGGTCTGGTTCGTGCGGGGGACGGAGGCAATCTCGCCCAGCGCACCTGCGCCCATCAGCGGGCGCTCGACCAGCGCGTCGGCGCCGAAGAGGACGAGCGCCGCCCGGTCATCGGGGCGCAGCGCCGCCAGCGCCTCTGCGACAAAGGCCAGCGCGCGTTGCTGCTCCGCCTCCGGCACGCTATCGGAGACGTCTACCAGAAAGACGACCGCCAGTTGGTCACTACCATAGACGGATTGTATGCCGGACAGGCCGAGGACGGTCAACAGCATGATCAGGCAGCGCAGGCTGAGCGCGGCCCAGGCCCGCCCGCGGCCGTAGCGCACCTTAGGCCAGGCCAGGTAGGCAAAATAAGGCAGGACTGTCAGGAAAAGCAAGTAAAACGGTTGAGTAAAGGCCACTGCTATTCAAACGACAAGGAGGACAAGGAGACCAGGGGACAAGGGACTCAATGCTTCTCCTCGTCTCCTTGTCTCCCCATCCCCTTGAATTTGTACACGAAAGCACCTGTGTAGCGCCGTCGCCGCTAGGCGGGCGCATGTAAATCTTGGGGGGGGACAAACGTTGGTTGAGCGCCGCCGTGTGCTCAAAGCACACGGCTGAGCCAAACGAAAGCCCTGCCAGGCTTATTTTCAGCCCCCGAAGGGGGCTTTTGCCTGTTCAGCCCGGTGCTTTAGCGCCGGGCACGAGACAGTCAGCACTTCCCCCCAAGTGCTACATGCGCCCCCGCCAGGCTTCTGCGATGTTTGCACACACCGAGCGGGAGGAACAGCGAATTTGATCTGTCAGAGAATAGACCTCTTCGCGCGGGAAACCTTTTGTCACCAAGATCTCCATCGCCGCCTCAAACGCCAATTGACACACCTCGAGGTCTCTATGCGATTTGGTTTTCGCCATGACCCGGTCTCCTTGTCCCCTGGTCTCCTTGTCCCAATGTGGTACACCCACCACTCGACCGCGAGCACACACACCGCCGCGCCAGCCAGCCACGGCCAGAACTCGCGCCAACCCTGTTCCTCCCGCGCCGCAAGCCGCACCTCCATCTGCCCGATCCGCACGACCTCACGCGGGGCAATGTCCGATTCCGCCTCGTCGAACAGATTGACGGCGAAGGGGACAACGGATGGCAGGACAGTATCGGATTGGCCGCTCTGCTCGACCCGGTACACACCCAATCGGTCAGCCGTCAGGACCGGCGGGGATTCGCCGACGGGGAACGTGGTCTGCGTGCCGTCCGGCGCGGTGACGCGCACCTGAACGGCTTCGGGAGCAGGCTGGAGCGGAACGGGATCGCCGGGCCGGACGACGGCGGGAAGGTCAATGCCTCCACGCGGCGCCAACCAGTTCACCAGGTTGGCCGTGAGGATAGGGAAGGCAATCTGCAGCGGCAGGTCCGAATCGTGCAGATCGAAAGTCAACACCGCCAGACGCCCACCCCCCGGTCGCTCGGTGACGAAGAGCAACGGGCCACCCGCGGCCTCGACCAGCACGCACGCTGCCGGCGGCGGCTCGACGGCGCGCGCCTGCAGGATGTGGACCTCGCTCAGGTCCACGTAACGCAGTAAAGGATCATCGGCGACGACACGGGTGATGGTCGTGGCGGTAAAGATGCCGCCCCCCTCGATCTCCCCCCTGAGAGAAAGAGACGTGGGCGGGGCGATGAGCCACAGGTTGCCGGAAGACAGAGTGTCACTGACCACACCATCAAAGATGGTGAGATCGTAAGCCCCGGCAGGCAAAGGCTGGTCGGGAGAGAGCCGCACCAATTCGATACCCGGCAATGCGCCCAACGCCCGCTCCAGGAACAGGTTGCCGGCGGAGACGAGCAACACCCGTCTGGAAGCCGGCGGCGCATACACCGCCCACGCCACGTCATCGAGCGCGAGGGCATCCTGGGTGGTCAGGCGGGCCTCCAACACGCGCAGGTCGTAGGGCAGATCGGCCAACGTCAGGTCGGCGCTGCTGTGCGCGGCGACAGACAGGCGACGGGCGTCGAACAGGGCTCCATCGGCGTAGAACTCAACCACCGGCCCGGCGTCGGCATCACCATAGTTGTTCACGCGCAAGAAAGCCTGGGGGCCGGCAGCGCCTTCGCGCACGGCCAGCGCGGTGATTGCCAGGTTATTGCCCTCGCCCCCCACCCCAACGAATCGCACCTGGCCCAACAGTGGGGGCAGCGTCTCCGGCAATGCGCCGTCGGAGACGATGACCACCTGCGTATCGCCAGCGCCGGCCAACCCTGCTGCCAGCGCAAAGGCGGCCTCCCAATCGGCCGGGCCGCTCGTGGGCGCGGTATCCTCGAGGGCGCGACGCAGGGCTGCCGGATCGCCGCCAGTTGCAACTTGCGGCTGGGGCCCGACGACGATGAGGGTCGCCGTATCATCCGCGCTCAGGCCGGTAACGATCTCGCGCACCACACGCTGCGCCGCCCCGAAGCGGGTCGGGGCGATGTCCCTGGCCTGCATGCTGGCCGAGGCATCGAGCAGGATGACGAGGTTGCCACCGCTGACGACGGTGCGCGTGGGGACGAAAGGCCGCGCCAATGCCAGCGTCAGGAGGGCCAGGATGAGCAGTTGCAGGAGCAGGAGCAGGTTGGCGCGCAACCGCTGCCAGGGCGCGTTGGCCTCGCGGTCGCGCAGTAGCCGCTGCCAGAGGAGCGTGCTGGAAACGAGCATGTCCCGCCGCCGCAGTTTGAGCATGTAGAGGATGAGGATAGGAATGCTCAGGGCAGCGAAGGCGAAGGCAAGCGGGGTCAGAAAACCCATCACCGGATCACCCCCGCCCGTCTCAGATCATACAACACTACCCGATCGAAGGGAGTGTCCGTGACGACGGGGATATAGTGCGCGTCGCGGGCGCGGCAGGCAGCGGCGATTTCGTCGCGCCATTCGGCCAACCGGCGGCGGTAGAGTGCGCGCATCGGCGCGTCAATCGTCACCTCCTGTGGGTTGCCGGTCTCCACGTCCAGCAGCCGCAGGTCGCCAGCCAGCGGCGGCTCCACTTCATCGGGCGAGAGCACGTGAATGACGGCGATCTCGTGCCCACGGGCCGCCAGCGCGTTGAGTCCCTCGACATAACCGGCCGGCGAGAAAAAGTCGGAGATGAGCACAGCCAACCCGGCCCGTCCGCCGGAGAGCGCGTAGGCACACAGAGCGGCGTTCAAATCGGTCGTCCCCTCTGCCTCCAGCCGTTCCAGCCAATCGAACAGGCGCAGCGCGTGACCACGACCACGGACGGGACCGAGACTGGGAGAGATTAGGGATTGGGGATTAGGGGGTAGGGATTGGGGAGCAGGGAGTATAGAGACGGTGAGGCGGTCGCCTGACGTGAGTGCAACGTACCCCAGCGCCGCCGCCAACTGCCGCGCATAGGTCCACTTGTTCAACTCGGTGATTCGCTGATTCGCTGACCCGTCCCCCCACTCCATCGAGCCACTCCCGTCGAGCAAGATGTGCACGGCCAGGTCTTCCTCCTCCTCGAACAACTTGACGAAGGGGCGTTCCAGCCGCGCATAGATGTTCCAGTCCACCCGGCGCAGGTCGTCGCCACGCGTATAGTCGCGGTAGTCGGCGAACTCGACGGATGAAGTGCCCCGTCTCGTAGAACGCCGTTCGCCGACTGTCTGCCCGGCCCGGGCACGACGGGCGACGAGGGAGAGGCCCGCTAGTTTACGCAAGAGCGCTTCGTCCAGAGTCATCGCAGTTCAGAAAGGATGCAGGATGCAAGATGCAGGATGCAAGATGCAGGATGCAGGACGTTTTCTTGCCTCCTGTATCCTGCCTCTTTATTCCTTCACGGCTCTGGCACTGCCTTCAGCACTTCTGCCACCACATCGTCGGCGCTCACACCCTCGGCCTGGGCCTCAAAGTTGAGCAGGACGCGGTGGCGCAGCGCCGCCGGAGCGACCGCACGCAGGTCCTGGAAGGCGACGTTGTAGCGGCCTGCCAACAGCGCCGTGACCTTGCCGCCCAGGACGAGCGCCTGCGCCGCGCGCGGGCTGGCGCCATAGCGCACGTACCGCCGTACCATTTCGGACGCCGCATCGCTTTCGGGATGCGTGGCGATGACCAGCCGGGCGGCATATTCGGAGACTGGCGAGGCTACGGGCACCTGCCGCGCCAGCGTCCCCATCGCCAGCACGGCAGCGCCATCGGCCACGACCGCGACCTGTGGCTCGGCTTCGCCGGTGGTACGGTCGAGGATCTCGACCAGTTCCTCCGAAGACGGAAAGGCGACGTTGATCTTGAACAGGAAGCGATCCAGTTGCGCCTCCGGCAACGGATAGGTGCCCTCCATCTCGATGGGGTTCTGCGTCGCCAGCACCAGGAACGGCGCAGCCAGCGGATAGGAACGGCTGGCGACGGTAACGGTGCGCTCCTGCATCGCTTCTAACAGCGCCGATTGCGTTTTGGGTGTGGCGCGGTTGATCTCATCGGCCAGCAGGAGGTTGGTAAAGACCGGCCCCGGCTGGAAGCGGAACTCGCGCCGCCCGTCCCCGCTCTCCTCCAGGATGTCGGTGCCGACGATGTCGGCGGGCATCAGGTCGGGGGTGAACTGGATGCGGGTGAATTTGAGGTCGAGCACCCTGGCCAGCGTGCGCACGAGCATGGTCTTGCCCAGCCCCGGCACGCCCTCCAGGAGCGCATGCCCCCCGGCGATCAGGCAGATCAGGGTATGGCGGATCACCTCACGCTGGCCGACGATGTATCTGCCGACCTCGGCCTCGATACGGGCAGCGAGATCGCGGAATTGGTCAGGTGAGATTTCAGGCATGGCAGTCTCCAGTTGGTAAATTGGTATTTGGTGTTGGCAGTTGGTGTCTTCTGCTCCATTACGAGACAGAAGCGGAACAGCGCTGACTTGCCGACTTGCCAACTTGCTTTCTCGCCCGCCGCACCCACTCTCGCTCCGGCTCGAACGTCAGCGCCGCCAGTGCCTCGTCCCAGGAGAGCCAGACCGGCTCGAATTGGGGTTCCCCACCGACAGGCTGGAAAGCCTGTCCTACAGGCCCCATCAGAAAGTAGCGCTCGGTGCGTACGACGCGCTGCCCATCGCGGTCGAACTCGACCAACTGTGTACCCAGATCGGCCTGCACCATCAGGTCGGTGTACCCGCTCTCCTCGCGCACCTCGCGCAGTGCAGCAACCTGCACATCCTCTTCTGGCTCGACGTGGCCTTTGGGCAGCCGTACCTCGCCGCGCCCAGGGCGGCGCAGCACCAGCACGCGCCCATCATGCACGACGACGCCGCCCGCGGCGGTGTAATGGATCACACCCTCATCGCCCATCGAGATTCCGGCTACGGCTCCAGCGAACTGAAATAATCCCGCACGTACCGTTTCATCCCCAACGGAATGTAACTCCCCTCCAGCGCAGCGCCGGCGCGCGCGGCATAATCGGCATAGACCTGGCGGTAGGGCACGCCCGCCTGCCCACCCTGCGGAGCCGGAAACGGCTCATCGCCCACCGGCATTCCCTCATCGCCCTGGCGGCCGATCTCGATTCCCACACCCTCCTGTTCCAGGCGGTACGGCACATAGACCTCGTCGTAGGGTGCGCCGGTACCAGAATCCTCGTGATGCCCGCGCTGACCTGCTCCCGCTCCTGCTTGCTGACCACCTCCCTGCCGCTCACCTTGCTCCCCTGCCCCTCCGCTCCTGTGCCCCTCCGCTCCCCCGCTCCCCTGCCCCCCTGTTCCTTGTCGCGCCATCCGCCCTGCGCCGGACTGCCGGCCACTCGCCTGGGCGATCTGCTCGCGCCCCTCCTGCAATTGCGCCAGCGTCCCCTCGACTGCCGCCTGCCGCTCGATGCGCTCACCCGCTGCGCCCATCTGTTGCGCCGCCTGTCGGATAGCCTCACGCGCCCGGGCAATGTCGCCGCGCTCGATGGCCTCTGCTGCCTGCGCCAACTGCCCGGCTAGTGCCGGGTCACTTGCAGCCAGCGCCTCAGCTGCCTGCGCCAATTCGCGGGCCAGTTCCAACTCCTCCTCACGGGTCAGCATCTCACCCTTTGTACCGCTATACGCCGCCAACGCCTGAGCCGCCGTCTGATAGTCCCCCTGAGCCAGCGCCTCGGCGATGTCGCGGGTGAGTTTGGAATCGGACATTCGCTGGGCCGCGCGTTCCAGCCCGGCCCGCACTCCCACTGCGCCAGGGTCCTGCAACGGCGCGAGCGTCTGCTCGGCCTGGGCCAGCGCCGCCAGCGCCTCCTCCGGCGAGGCCCGTCCCTCCTCGAGCGCAGCAATCGCCTCATCCAGCGCCTGCAAGAGCACTTCCCGTTCAGCCTCGGTCAGCCCCTGGGCCTCGGCCACCTGCTCGCGCGCGGCCTCCAATTCGGCTATCTGCTCTTCGACGGCAGCACGCACAGCCGCGCGTTGGGCCAGCACCGCTTCCTGGTGATTGGGCAGCCAGAGCGAGAACGCCAGCGCAACGGTCAGCACGGCCAACACCACCAGCGCCGGGCGCGAAAGACGCAGAGGCAACAGGTCACTCGATTTGACGCGGACGGCGGCCTGGAGGGTATCGGCCAGTTGTGCCGCAGCCAGCGCCCGCTCCACCCGCAGGCGGCCCGCGCCGATCTCTAGCGCCGTTGTCAGCCGCTCGGCCAGGGCAAAGCGGCGATCGAAGGTGCACGCCAGTTGCATGGGCGGGCGGGGACGCAGCCAGACGATGCCCAGGCCCAGCAGCGCACCGCTGCCCGCAAACAAAACGGCCAGGCCGGCCAGCCAGGGCCAGGTCAGCAACGGCCAGAGCCGCGCCGCCAGCGCCAATAACAGCCCTACGCCCAGGCCGGCTGCCGCGCCCCACGGCCCCCAGATCAGGCTCTCGGCCAGGCGTAAGCGCAATCCCCAGCGGTATAGGAGAGACCGGAGATTGAAGATTGGAGGTTGGTCGGTCATTGACTATTGCACCTCTTGCCGACGCACCCGCAATATCGTTATCAAGAGCAGAACCAGCGCCAGCGCCACGTACAGCACGGTAAAGGTGATCCAGCCAGAAGGAATCAGAACAGACCGACTCCCGATACTTTGCCGGTGGTACCATACCGAGTTGGACTCCATCAAGGCCATCTCGGTGAATACGGCTGCTGTGATCGGGCTGGCACTGAGGAGGCCATAGAGCAGGTAAACGAGAGCGATCTGCCAGAGAGAAGGCGACACAATGTTATACAATAGAGGATCGAACCAGATACTGGAAAAGACCACCAGCACGACCGGCAGCCCAATGGTCAGCAGTACGACCGCACTGTAACTCAGCACCGTAGAAACGAGCGTCGTGCGCGCGATCGAGGAGAAGAAGAGGCCGCAGGAGGCGAAGGCAAACGCCGTCACCAACAAGACGACCTGCGCCAGCATCAACTCTTCCACCGTGACGCCTCCCAACATAAAGGCCAGGCTCTCCAGCGGCACTGCGGCCAGGATCAGCAGGAATATGTACACCAGCGCGGAGACGAGTTTGCCGAAAACCAGCCGGCGAGCCGGCAACAACGTCGTCCGCAACACCTCGTAGGTCTTGCGCTCCCGCTCGCCGCAGACGGCGCCGGCAGTAAAAGCGGGGGTGATAAACGCAACCAGGAAAAGGCCAACGAGGATGACGCTGGCAAAGATCGTCTTGCCCAGATACGCCATCTCCGGCCCGCCGCCAGGCATGCTGGTGGTGCGGACATAGGAATAGTAAATCAACGACGTGAAGCAACTCAATACCAGCAGATAGACGGTCAAGACGACGAATGCCCGCGCGCCGCGCATGCGTCCGCGCAGTTCTTTGACCAGCAGTGGATTGGGCTCACGGCGCAGCCGACGCCGCTTGACCGGCACAGATACTTCGCTCATCACTTGCTCTCCCCACTCTCCAGACGCCAAATCGCCGCCCACGTCAGGAGAAAGCCACTGATCATCTCGATAACCACCACGGTCAACGATGCCAGCCCTGACAGCGCCAGCGTGTATTGCAGGTACAACTGTCCCCAACCGGATAGAGCATGAAGAAACGCCGCCCCGGCCACCAGCGCCTGCGGCGAACGCGACGCAACTCCAGGCGGAGAATGGGATGATTGAGTATGGGTCGCCAGATCACGACACGATCCCTTTCGTCAGCCGCATAAAGGCGTCTTCCAGATCGCCGGATTCCTGGCAGAACATGACCATCGGGAACCCCGCCGCCACAAACTCGCGGAGCAGCCGCACCAATGCCTCGTCGTCTCCGGTAAACGTGAACTGGAGATCGCCCTCGCCGTTCCCCGTTACAGGCTCGACGTTCAAAACGTGCGCCTGATTTCCAAGCCAGGCCCGTGCGTCCTCGACCTGTCCTATCAACCCCACCTTCACGACGCGGTGTGCCTGAATGTGCTGCCGCACCTGTTCCAGCGTGCCCGCCGCCACCAGCCGTCCGGCTTCGATGATGCCGATGTGGGTGCAAACCTCCTCGATCTCGGAAAGGATGTGGGAGGAGACAAAGATGGTCTTGCCCATCGCCTGGAGTTCGCGCAAGAGTTCACGCATCTCAACGCGCGCGCGAGGATCCAGGCCAGAGGCCGGCTCGTCGAGGATCAGCACCTGCGGGTCGTGCGCCAGCGCCCGCGCCAGGCACAGCCGCTGCTTCATCCCGCGCGAGAGCGTATCCACGTAATCGTCTCGCCGGTGCGCCAGATCCACCAACTCCAAAAGGTCGTCCGTCAGCCTGCGGCGCGTATCCGGCGGGATCTCGTAGCAGGCGGCGAAAAAGTCCAGGTACTCCCAGACCTTCATATCGTCATAGACGCCGAAGAAATCGGGCATATAGCCGATAGCCCGCCGCACCGCCCGCCGGTCCCTGATCACCGAGTGGCCCGCCACTCGCGCCTCTCCTGCCGTCGGGCGCAACAATGTCGCCAGGATGCGCATCGTCGTCGTCTTGCCTGCTCCGTTCGGCCCGACAAAGCCAAAGACCGCCCCCGCCTCGACGGTCAGACTCAATTCCTCCACCGCCGTCAGCCGGCCATACCGCTTGGTCAGCCCGCTGATTTCGATAATGGGTGTCCCCGCCGTCGCGATCATCGCTGCCCCCTGAGCGAAATCGTCAGACTCTGCACATTGACCGAAAATTCGCTTCCCACCCGCAGGCGCACGAGAACCTGGCCCGCGCGCGAGACGTAACGCGCGGGTTCTGCGATGGAATGCTCTCCCCAGCCTATGTCCTGCTCTCGCCAGACCCCGCTTCCCCAATCCCACAGCGAGACTACTGGCGCACCAACAGTGCTGCCGTGACTGCTTCCCTGCAATTCCAACACCAGTTCATCCACCCGGCTCACCATCACCTCCGGCCAGACGGTAAAGCGGAAGGTCACCTCTGACCCCAAGTCCATGTAGAAGGGACCGTCGCCCTCCGTATTCACATAGCCTGTCCAGCCCTCCGTCTGACGCGTGATGAGCGTTGGCGGGATGAGGGCCTCGCCCGTTTCCAGTTCAGCCACCGGCAGTTCATAGATGTACAACGCCAGCGCCGCTTCGGAAAAGGGCCGATCTACCACCTTGACCGGCAACGGGACGTTTTCCTCCACCCAGCCCATCAGGAACACTCCCGACGGCAATAAGCCAGGCGCGTTGTAAGGAAAAAGCGCTTGGAGAAACTGATAGCGCCGGTACAGTTCCCGATCCTCCCAATAGTCACCAGGGCCCAGAATCCGCTCCGGCAGGTTGCTGGCGCTGCCGGGATAAAGGGCTGCTAGTGGTAGGGATGTAGGTATAGGTATTGGAGTGCCACCACCTCCCAGGCCGGGCGGAGCCAACGGCGGCACAGGCCCCCATATCACACTAGCGGGCGCGGTGTCAGAAAACGAAAGACGTACAGAAACATGCTCACCGGCGCCAAGATCACCCAGACGCTGCTCATTATCGCCCGCGATAAGCACGGCATCCTTCAAAGGCACCGCGCCGCAGCGCACATCCCCGTCCAGCCAGAGCCGGTCTGCATCATCGCCGATCAACCGCAGATTGGCCTCGACACCCGGCACATCTGTGTAACCCTCGACCAGGAAGGGCTGGATGCCTCCCACATCCACGCGCAAACCGGTCACGGTCGCCCCTTCCCCATCCTCAACGATGTGCAAAGGTTGTGCGACCGGTGCGGCATAGTAGTAATAGTCACCCCCGAAAAGCGGGCGTGTCCTGGCACCAGGGGCGTGCACATCGTAGCGCGTGCGACGCGGCGAGAAAAGCCCCACTACTTCGCTCACACGGCCCTTGGACGTCCCGATTGGAACGTATACTACTCCCAGCCGATGCACGATTGCCGCGCCGCCACGGATGTTGAACCCGGTCACGTAGGCAAAGGCTGTGAATCCCAGGATGATCAGCGGGATGGTCAGCCAGGCCAGTTCGCGCCGCCTGAATTTGCGCAGGAGCAGGTAGTTGACCGGCCCGATCAGCGCGATATAGACCAGCATAAAGGCGAGGATCTCCAGTACGGAGAGGAATTTCAGGCCGGGCATGGCATTCACGGCCCGCTGGGCAGCATATGGCTCGCGCACTGTGAGCGATGGGGCACCCGTGGCGCGTGCTTCGACAATCTGCCCCCACAGCCGGGTATTATCGTCCCAACGGGTGAACGGGTTCAGACCGGCATCGAAAGCCAGGAAATCCACCCGTCCTGCACCGTAAGGACGGCGCGCCAGCAACACGAGATCTCCCTGCTTAATGAGCGCCTTGCCATCCTGCAGGTCGGCCTCTGCCACCCCAAATGGGCCCGCGATGACTGTCGCGCCAATTTCCTCTCCCAACGCCTGCAGGTCGTCCACCTGACGTATGCCACTCACCGTGACCGGCAGCAGGCATTGCCCAGAGCCCGTCGGAGTCGTCAGGCCGGCAATCGTGCGTGCTGCCCCCACACCGCCGCCCACGATCACATGGCCGCCATGCGCCACCCACGTTTCCAGCGCGCGCCGCTGCTCGCCGCTGAGCGCCGCCGTGTCCACATCGTTCAGGATCAATACGTCGAGCGCCTCCCAGCCCAGCGGATCGGGCGGCAGCACATCCAGAGTCAACTGGGCCACCACTGCCTTAGCTGTCGCCGGCGCGACGTCGCTCAGGAAGTTGAGTGCCGAGGGATCTCCGCTGACGACACCGTAGAGCCGGTCCGCCGCATCGGCGACCAGGACTGTGGCGGATCCCGACACCACCGTCTCGTTTCCGGCGATCAACTGCACCGTCAGGCGGGAACGATGCGAGAATCCGGCCGCCGGCAGATAGAGGAAGTACACCTTGCGCGAATGGGCTGGAAGCACGACCCGCCTGGAGTATACATTGGAGTCGGTTCCGCCGTTCAACGGGAGAACGACGCGCAAATCGCCCTCTACATCCGTTCCTTCGTTCGTGAGGATGACGCGCACCGGGCACCAGGCATTGTTACGGCAGCGACCATCGAAACCGGCCTCAATCTCCATCGTCGGGCCGGAGGACTGGGCCACGACTGAGCCAGTTACCCCGGCCCCAAGGACCAGGGCGGCCAGCAGGATACACACTACGCGCTTCACGCAGATACTCCGGAGGTCATATCTACCAGGAACGTAACTATTCAGCCTCACCCCTCCCCCGCCGCCTGCGGCGGGGGAGGGGTGAGGAAGCCTGAATAGTTACCCAGGAACCCGCCACGTTTCAGGTTATTATAGCACATCCCCCACCAGGCTCAACTGCGGCTGGCGTACGAATGGCTGACGATCGGGCAACACACGGCCCGAGGGTTTGCAGCCGGACGGCTTGCCGCTATAATATCGAGGTATATGTGCAACTCGAACGCCAACCTCAAACGCACTGCATGGACGATTCTGAGGCCCCCCCTCGTCGCTTCCGCACTCGTCGCGCTGGCACTCACGGCTCTGCCGTACGGCGATGCGCTCGCCCTGCCGCTTTTCGCCGACGACCTGGTACAGATTCCCTGGCTGGAATCCACCACCTGGCGCGAGTTGTGGACCGGCCCCAGTCCCTACGGCTACTACCGGCCCATGTGGTATAGCCTGTGGCGGGTGTGGGGGATACTCGCGGGGGGATTGCGCCCGGCGGGATTGCACCTGCTCAATCTGATTGCCCACTTCATCGCCGCCTGGCTGGCGGGGGTGCTGGCAACGGCGTGGACCCTCACCCCACCCCCGCCCCCCCTCCCCTCTCCCAAGATTGGGAGAGGGGAGGGGGCCAGGAGGAGGGGTGAGGGCGTTCTCACTCCCTGCCTGGCCACGGCAGTGTTCGCCGCCTTCCCGTTCGCGTATCAGGCCATCGCCTGGCCTGGGGCAGTGTATAACCCGCTGGTGAGCGCGCTGGCTGCCGGGGCACTGCTGGCCTACGACCGTGGACGGTGCGAAAACGGGACTGGCTGGATCGGCTTGGCGGCGCTCCTGGCGCTGATTTCGGCGTTCACCTACGAGGCCGGGCTGCTGGTGGGGCCGCTGATGCTGCTGGCCGAGACCATCGGCTGGATGGAGCGACGTTGGCCACGCCGCTTTTCCGCATGGTCGCTCACGTTCATCGCGCTGTTCATCGCCACAACGCTGGTCTGGCGTACAATGCGCGGGGTTGGCGCCATCGGTTTTGGCCTCAACCCGGCCGACCTGCGGCGCAACGTCGGCTACCTGGTGCAGGGGATGATCTATCCCACGGCGCCGCTCGCGCAATGGCTTACCTGGTGGGATCTCAACCCCGAAGTCGCTTTATGGTTGATTGCCCTGCCGACGACGGTACTGCTGGCCTGGAGCGGGCTACGAAGCCAGCGTGGAGCGTTCTTGCTGGGCGCCGGCTGGTTTGCGCTCTTTGCCCTGCCGCCGCTCATTTCGATGGAGGCCGATTGGTTCGCACTGGCGCCACGCTTTCTGTACATGACGGCAACGGGCGTCGCACTGGTGTGGACGGCAGCAGCAAACGAGTGGCTTGCCCGCCTGCGCGCCACCTGGCGGATACCGGCAGCAGCCGTATTGCTGGCGGCACTCGTGGCCCCGGCAACCCTCTTCGTCCGCGATCGGGTGCGGCTGTACGCGATGGCCGGAGAGAGCATCTGGGACGCGGTCAACGCCGCCACGACGCGCGAGCGGCCCGTGCTGCTGGTCAACCTGCCGATGCAGGCCGAGCCGCGCAGGCGCGTCTACCCGCTGGGTTTTGAGGGCGTGACGCTCCTGCCCGCCCGTGTCACCGCCGATGGGCTGACCTACACGCACACCGGGCTTCGTGACGCCGCGCAGGCCGTCGCCTTCAGCATCGTCGCCGTGGAGGACCCACCAGGGTACACCTACCAACTGTTCGGAGCGCCGGTCGGATGGGAGGAACTGACGGAGGCGATGCGCCAGACACGCACCGTCTATCTGACGCGCTACGAGCCGGAACGCATTCATCTGGTCGAGGCGGGAGCGTACCTCTCCCCCGGCCCCTACCCTGGGGAGGAACCATCGGCCCGCTTTGGGGAGGGAGTGATCCTGTGGGAGGCAGAGTGTGTCTGTGAGGGGAATGGGCGGATACGACTCACCACAACCTGGCAGGTCGAGTCGCCGCCGGAATCGGATGCCACCGTATTTGCCCATCTGGTCGGTTCGGACGGCGCCCTGGTCACCCAGGCCGACGGCTATCCGCTCCTGGGGATGCGTCCGTTCTGGCTATGGCGGCCCGGCGAGGTGCTACGCGACGTGCGCTATTTCGCCCCCGCGCCGCCCGGCGAATACACGATCAGGTTGGGGCTCTGGGATTTCACCGCCCAGGCACGGCTGCCCGCCGTCACCGCCGATGGCACGCTCTTACCGGATCGGGCCGTCCAGATCGGCGGCCCTTGCGCGTGCAGCACACGCTGAGAGGGGGCAATTCGCAAGCCCCGGCATCGAACACACCACTGGAGATCAACGATCATGCAGACGACAAGCCGTCGCGAGTTCATCAAATCCGCCGGTGCCGCTCTGATCTGGCTGATGTGCCCGCACGTTGCCGTCGCCCAACGGGAGCAGGACGCGCCCCCCGCCCCGCTTGGACGCATCGCCACCTGGCGGCGACAGGCCGTGTACAAGGAACCCAGCCGGGCATCCGACGTGGTGGCATGGAAGCGCCGCGACGAGATCATCCCGCTCTACGCCGCCGTGGCAGGCGAAGCGCCGTGGCCCAGTAATCCCATCTGGTATCAGACCGATGGGGGATTCATCCACAGCGGCTATGTGCAGCCGGTCGAAAACAATCCGAACGAAGTCATCGCCGAGGTCACTCCACCGGGCTTCTGGGCGCAGGTCTGCGTACCGTTCGTCAATATCTGCTGGCAACCCGGCAACCGCTGCGCGAGGACCAAACTCTACTACGGCACCGTCTACCGCGTCGTCGGGGCCACGACGGATGCTGAGGGCAACTGGTGGTATCGGCTCAAGGAAGGCATCGCCTACTCGCCGGGCCCCTACGTGCCAGCCTGGTCGGTGCGCCGCATCCCGCCCGAAGAACTGGCCCCGATCTCCCCTGACCGCTTCGATAAACGTATCGAGATCAGTATTGATGCCCAGGTGTTGACCTGCTTCGAGGGCGAATCCGCCGTATTCAGCACGCCGGTCTCGACGGGCATCAGCGGGATGGCGACTCCGCGCGGTGAGCATCGCGTGCTCTACAAGCGCCATACCCAGCGGATGATCGGCGGCAGCGGCGACGACACCTACGACCTGCCGGGAGTGGCGTTCCCAGTCTATTTCACCCGGTCAGCCGTCGCCATCCACGGCACCTACTGGCACAACGATTTCGGCCGGCGGCACAGTCACGGCTGCGTGAACGTGACCAGTCAGGCCGCACAATGGATCTTTCGCTGGAGCAAGCCTGTGGCGCCTTACACCGAGCACGCGGTGAACGCTGACTCCAAGACGACGACGCGCATCGTAGTCATCTAGAGATGTAGGACGGAATGTCATTCCGTCCTACAATAAAAGCACAGCATCACGCTGCCATACGTGCGCTGGTCGAACAGCGCCAGATTCTTCAGCGCCAATTCCTCGTATTCGCGGGGGTGAATCTGCGCGATGGCCCAGCCGTCTTCGGCCAGCCAGCCGGGACGGGCATCCAGCACCCTGAGCGTGGCCGCCCACAGGCTCTGATACTGCGGCGGCGCGATGTAGACGTAGTCGAACGGCTCCGACGCGCGGGCCAGAAAATCGAACACGTCGGCACGCACCACCCGCGCGCCCAAACTCAGCCGTGTGTGCGCCAGATTCGCGCGGATCGTGCGCAGCGCCGCCCCACCCCGCTCCACAAAGACTGCCTCTGCCGCGCCCCGGCTGAGCGCCTCGATGCCCACCTGCCCGGTGCCGGCGAAGAGGTCGAGGAAACGGCAGCCCACCACGTCGTCGCCGAGGATGCTAAAGAGCGCCGACTTGGCGCGGTCGGTGATGGGCCGCGTGGTGCTCCCCGGCACCGCTTTCAACCGATGGCCTTTTGCCTTGCCTGCGATCACGCGCACGGGACGCCTCCGGCTCTCATCATACCACACTCCGCGCCTGCTGCAACCGTGCCAGGGCTTAGCGCCATGGATAGCGCGGCTACTATTGACAAATCCCCCGCCCGCATTATACTGCTTGTTAGGCAGCCTGACGCCAATGAGCAAAGAGGTATGGCAGTGAAGTGTCCAATGCCCTCCGGTCAGGGGAATCGTGCAAAACAGTGGGCTTTTGGTCTGCAATGGATGTTGGCTGGCACCTTGGGTTGGAGCCTGGGCTGGATAGCATTCATCATCGCAGTCGAGGCTGCTGCCACGTCCCGCTGGCTTGGCAGCACAATAGTTGGCATCGTCAGCTATAATCTGTGGGATTTCGTGCGGGAGTTTGCCGCATTTGCGGCGTTTGGGGCTGCGCTTGGGACAACACAGTGGTTTGTCCTACGGGGAAAGCTACATCGAGCTAGCTGGTGGATATTAGCCAGTGCAATGGGCATAGCTGTCGGCTGGCTTCTGGAACAGATCGTCGATGTAAGCATATCCCAGGCAGGGGGTGTTTCCCTGAGTGGTATCGGAGGGTGGGCCAGCTTCGGCGTCGTGCTTGGGGTGATGCAATGGCTTGTCTTGCGGACAAGAGTACATCGAGCTGGCTGGTGGATATTGGCCAGCGTCGTAGCGCTAGTGTTGGGAGGAGTCGCCGCTGAGGTTGGGAATCATATCGCAGGTTTCTTCCACTCCGAAATCCCTGGCATCCAGTCGCCTATAGATGTGGCTATCGGCTTCGCTATCTTGGCCATATTCGGAACTGTGAGAGAAGCAATCACAGGAGTTGTACTACTTTGGCTACTTCACTCTATACGGAAGAAGGTGCATCTGTGGCAGGAGGCTGCCTAACACAGGTTGCAGCCGACCAGGCTATCGCGGCTCGATTTCGAAATTGGTTTCGTTATTGTAGGTGGCTCTGACCAGAGCAGTAAACTGCAAAGCCGCCTGGCGGCTGAACCCAACCGATAGGATGACCCAACATCCCGCGCTCACGCTTTCCGACATTCTGGAACGCCTGCCCGCAAGCGAACACAGCGATGGCGCACGGGCGCTCGTCGCGCGCGCCTACGCCGTGGCAGAGCGCGCCCACGCCGGCGCCACCCGCGAGTCGGGCGAGCCCTACATCCAGCACCCGCTCACTGTGGCCTACCTGCTCGCCGAAATCGGGATGGACCCCGATACCATCGCCGCGGGCCTCCTGCACGACGTGATCGAGGACTCGGATATTGGCCTGGATGATCTTAATAAAGAGTTCGGCCCGCATATCGCCGAACTGGTGGACGGCGTGACCAAACTGGAGCGCATCGAGCAGAAGCATGTTGATCAATCAGGTCGCAAGAGCGAGGGACTGCGCGACGAACACGAATCGGAAAGTTTGCGCAAGATGTTCATCGCTATGGCTCAGGACATCCGTGTGGTCGTGATCAAACTGGCCGACCGGCTGCACAACATGCGCACACTCGAGGCGCTCGAAGCGGAGCGGCGCAAGACCTTTGCCCGCGAGACGCTGGAGATATTCGCTCCGCTCGCCAACCGCCTGGGTATCTGGCAGTGGAAGTGGGAACTGGAAGACCTCAGCCTGCGCTATCTCGACCCCGCGACCTACGACGAGATCGCCACGCTCATCGAAGAGCGCCGCCCGGAACGCGAGGCCGGCGTCCAACACCACATCGAGATCCTGCAACGCAGGCTGGCCGAAGAAGGCATCGAGGCCGAGATCAGCGGGCGGCCCAAACACATCTACAGCATCTACCACAAAATGCAGCGCAAGGGGGTACCCTTCCGCCAGGTGTACGACGTGCGCGGCATCCGGGTCATCACCCAGACCGTTCCCGATTGCTACCGCATCCTGGGCATCGTACACGGGCTATGGAAACCCATCCCCGGGGAGTTCGACGACTATATCGCCACACCCAAAGAGAACATGTACCAGAGCCTGCACACCGCGGTCGTCGGCGAAGATGGCAAGACGCTAGAAGTGCAGATTCGCACATGGGAGATGCACGCCGTCGCGGAATACGGCGTCGCGGCGCACTGGCGCTACAAAGAGGGAAGCAAACGCGATCAGGACCTCGAAGCCAAGATCGCCTGGCTGCGCACGTTGATGGAGTGGCGGCAAGAGGTCGCCAGCGCCGATGAGTTCGTGGACGCGATGAAGACCGACGTCTTCCAGGACCGAGTCTACACCTTCACGCCCAAGGGCAAACTGATTGACCTGCCGGCGGGTTCGACGCCGATTGACTTTGCCTACCACGTGCACACCGAGATCGGCCACCGTTGCCGTGGCGCCCGTGTCAACGGCAAAATGGTCAGCCTGGATTATCAACTGCAGAACGGTGATCAGGTCGAGATCCTCACCTCACGGCGTGGCGGGCCCAGCCGCGACTGGCTGAACCCGGCGCTAGGGTACGTCAAGACCAACCGCGCGCGCAGCAAGATCCGCCAGTGGTTCCGCCGGGAGGATCGCGAGCAAAACATCGCGCAGGGCCGTGCGATCGTCGAGCGCGAACTGAAACGTCTGGGCCTGGAGGAGGAATTCGAACACAAGTTAGTCTCCAGACTCTTTGGATACGAAGAGCTTGACGATTTCTACGCCGCCGTCGGCTTTGGCGACATCAACAGCCAGAACATCGCCACCAAGATCGCCGAGGCACGCGCCCGCGAAGAAGAGAGCCAGGCCGTCGCCCCGCCGCCTCCTGTGCAAAGCGTCGAGGGCATCCAGGTGCGTGGTACCGGCGACCTGTTGACGCGGCTGGCGCAGTGCTGTCATCCATTGCCGGGCGACGACATCATCGGCTACGTCACCCGCGGGCGAGGGGTCACCATCCACCGGCGGGATTGCCCCAACATCCTGCGCCTGCGCGATACCGAACGGTTGATCGAGGCCGGTTGGGGCCCACAGCCACCGAGCGTGCCGGTGACGATCACCATCACAGCCTACGACCGCACACGCCTACTCAACGAGATTTCGGGCATCATCAGCGCCGAAGACATCAACATCGCTGCCGTGAGCCACGGGCGGGAGAAGAACATCTCCACGTTCTACATCACCATCGAACTCAACAACATCGCCCAACTCAGCCGCGTGCTGACGAAAATCAGCCGCCTGCCCAACGTCATCGAGGCCCGCCGGCACACGGGGTAAAAGAGAAACCCAGCTTCTTGCAGAAGCCGGGTTTCCTGCCGTCATGGTTCCGTCGGCACCAGATCAGGGTCAAGCGACCGGCGCTCCACCATAGTCCGCTCGGCTTCTTCCAGCCACGCCCTGAACGCCTGGTTGCCCAGTTGCTGGCGCGCCGCCTCGTCCAGTTCGCGCACCTCGTGACCCAACACCTCGATGATGAGATAGCGCGAGCCGTTCATATTCGGCAGCGGGCGGCTGCGCTCGCCCGCGGCCATGCCGAACACTGCCTCGGCAATCTCCGCGCCGAGGATCAGTTCCACATCCTCCTTCGTGCTCCAGTCCATCTCGGAACTGCTGCCGTTCCCACTCGCTTCCAGTTCATCCGCCAACGCCTCAAAGTCCTCACCGGCCTCCAGGCGGACGATCAGAGCGCTCGCCAGTGTTTCCGAGATCGCGCTGAGGAAACGCAACTTGACCTGGTCGGCGGTGGCGGGAATCTCCGCCATCATCTGTTCCTGCAACTTTTCGGTAAGGAGCGACGCCTCGATCCAGGAACGCAGCATCTGCTCCGAGGCCTTGATCTGTCTCAGCGTGTCGTTCAGCCGGCGGCGGAATTCTTCCTCCGAGACCGGCGTTGACGTGGGATAGGGGGTAGGCGTCGGCTCAGGGGTGAGCAAGAGCGTAAACGTCATCGGAGAGACGGCTGTCGGCTCGGGCACAGGAGTCGCCGGGTTACGGTCGTAGCCAAAGTTCAACTCGAGCCTCCGCTGCACCTCGTCCGACGAGACGGTGATACCGCGGCGGGCACTCTCCTGGCGCACCAGTTCATCCTGGATCAACTGGTTGAGGACCTCCTCGCCCATGCTCAAGGCGCTTTCGGGCGCCAACTGGTCTTCCAGGCTGCGGATTTGGGATTGGATGTACTGCAGGTAGGCCGAAGTATCGGGATCGTTCGGATCAAGAGTCTGCTGCCAGGCGCTCATATAATCCAACTGCTGACGCACACTGAGCCGCATCAGGCGCGTGCGCGCCTGAAACTCGGCCACTGAAATCGGGGTATTGTCCACAATGGCGATCGGCTCACGCACCTTGAGGACCGTTTCGACGAGCAGGCCATAACCCAGGATGCCGACGACCAGGACGCCCACGGCGACCACGCCCCAGATCAGGAAACGCTGCATGCGTTGATCCCGCTCCACGCGGGAGAGACGTCTGTGCGTCAGTTCCTTAGGCGCACGTCTTCTGGTTCTCCTCGCCATTTCCTGCTCTCACGTACCCCAACGATTTGCCGATCAATGGGAGCGCCTGACTTCCATCACGAACGGCAACAAAGCCAGATGGCGGGCGCGCTTGATCGCCGTGGCCAATTGACGCTGATGCTTGGCGCACGTGCCGGTCTGCCGACGCGGACGGATCTTGCCACGGTCGGTCAGAAAGGGTCGCAGCATGTTTGCCTGCTTGTAGTCAATGGAAGAAGTCTTCTCCTCACAGAAGATGCAGGTCCGACGGCGCCGCACGGCATAACGTTGCTGCCGACGACGGCGGCCGGCTGCCCCCGTGCCCCGTTCCTCTTCCTCCTCGTATTCCTCCTCCATCTCCAGTTCATTCATCTCTGCCAAGTTCAACCTCCTCGAAGCGACCATGGTCGCCACGACTCAAAATGGAAACTCCTCACCACTATCCCCGGCGGTGAACTCTACCGGCTCCGCAGTAGCGCGGCGATTCCCCATCACGATCATCTCCTCGGCCACGACCTCGGTGCGGAAGCACTTCTTGCCCTCCGGGTCCTCCCACTGGCGCGTCTGCAGGCGACCCTCGACGTAGACCTGCTGCCCCTTGTGAAGATGCTGCTTGCAGATCTCGGCCAGGCTGCCCCACGCCACAACGTTGAACCATTCCGTTTCTTCACGGCGCTGGCCTTCGGCATTAGTCCAACTGCGCGTGGTGGCGACGCTGAACGAGGTGACCGCCCGGCCGCTGGGCATGTAACGCATCTCAGGCTCTCGCCCCACATTCCCGATGATCATGACCTTGTTCAGGCACTTCACCCCGGCCCCCTCAGTCCCTCACTATACAGCCGCCGACCCAGGCGACATAGCGGACAGCTCTTCGGCCTCCTCTTCGAGGCGCACGATCAGATGACGCATGACCGGCTCGAGCAGCCGGAGATCGTGCTCCAGCGCGGCAACGCCGCGAGCCTCCAACTCGAGGCGCATCAACACGTACTGGCCTTCCCATTGCTTGCGGATGGGATAGGCCAGCCGACGCATCCCCCAGGGCTCAACGCGCACAACCCGACCGCCGCTACGCTCGACCAGATTCCTGACATTGTCGAGCAAGGCGGTCAGGGCATCGCCTTCCACCTGCGGGTGAACGATGAAGACTAATTCATAGCTGCGCACGAGACGGAGCACCTCCTTTCCACGGGATTACCCCCAGACACAGCTGGGAGCGGAAAGCCGCCTCCACGCCCATGACGAGCGGCGCGCGTAACGGGCGCAATCATAACACAAACCCGCCGATTTGACAAGCAGTAGGCACAGGGTGACTCCCCTACCGGGTCTCATTGTGCCTTGCGATCGCCGCGGCGACGAAAGCCTTGAATAACGGATGGGGACGGGTCGGACGAGACTTGAACTCTGGATGGAACTGGCTACCCAGCATAAACGGGTGATCGGCCAGTTCGGCGATCTCGACCAGCCGCCGGTCAGGCGAAAGGCCGCTGAACACCAGCCCGGCCCGACTCAGCACATCCCGATAGGCGTTATTAACCTCAAAGCGATGACGGTGGCGTTCCTGAACCTCCGGCACGCCGTAGGCCGCTGCAGCCTTTGTCCCCTCCACCAGATGACAGGGATACAGGCCCAGGCGCATCGTGCCCCCCAGGTCTATGACCGTGCGCTGGTCGGGCATCAGGTCAATCACGGGATGCCTGGTATGCGGGTCGAACTCGGTGCTGTTGGGCTCGTCGCTGGCAAGCGCGTGGCGAGCCAGTTCGATGATCATCACTTGCAAGCCCAGGCACAATCCCAGATACGGCACGCGAGACTCACGCGCCCAGCGCGCCGTGGCGACCTTCCCTTCGACACCACGCTCGCCAAAGCCGCCGGGCACGACCACGCCGGCGACCCTCTCCAATTCATCCCAACCCCGGCCACGCTCCAGGTCCTCGGAACTGACATAGTGCAGGTCGAGGTCCCAACCGTGCGCCAGCGCCGCATGGCGCAGCGCTTCACGCACGCTGATGTAGGCGTCGTGCAGTTCGACGTATTTGCCCACCAGAGCGATGGGCACCGAAGGTTTGGGGGCGCGCACGCGCTCCACCAACTCGCGCCATTCCTGCAAGTCGGGCACAGCCGCTCCCAACCCCAACCGCCTGGCAACGAACTCACCCAACCCGGCATCTTCCAGCACCAAAGGCACCTCGTACAACACCGGCGTGGTGACCAGCGGTACTACCGCCTGCCGGTCTACGTCGCAGAAGAGCGCGATCTTGTCGCACAGGCCATCATCCACCGGGTGATCGGCACGGGCGATGATCACATCGGGCTGGATGCCGATAGAGCGCAGTTCGCTCACGCTGTGCTGTGTGGGCTTGGTCTTCAACTCTCCGGTGGCGCCGACGTAGGGCAGAAAGGTCACGTGGACGTAGAGCACGTTCTCGGAGCCCACGTCGCGGCGCATCTGCCGCAGCGCCTCGAGGAATGGCAGTCCTTCGATGTCGCCGACCGTGCCGCCAACCTCGACGATCACCACGTCGGCACCTGTGCGTTCGCCGACGAGGATGATGCGGCGCTTGATCTCATTGGTGATGTGCGGGATGACCTGGATGGTGCCACCGAGGAAATCACCACGGCGTTCGCGGGCAATGACCTCGGCATAGACCTGTCCGGCAGTAACGTTACTCGCCTGGGTCAGGTTCTCGTCAACGAAACGCTCGTAATGCCCCAAGTCGAGATCCGTCTCGGCACCGTCGTCGGTCACGAATACCTCGCCGTGTTGGTACGGCGACATCGTCCCGGGGTCTACGTTGATGTAGGGGTCAAGTTTCTGGATCGAGACACGCACGCCCCGCGCCTTCAATACCCGGCCGATCGAAGCGGCGGTCACCCCTTTGCCCACACTACTGAGCACCCCACCTGTGCAGAAAATGTACTCTGGCATATCCACCTCTTGTGGGCGGATCGCCAATCCGCCCTACACACCGTATTTAAGAGTTGGGGAGGGTCACTTTGACGGCGACCCTCCCCACACATCCAGACACACCGGATCCACGACTCCTTATAACAGAGTGGCCAGGTCCTCGGCAGCCCGACGCATATCCAGGAAGATGAGACCCAATTTGGCCTCCTTACGCGCCAGCACCGTGAGCACCGCCTCCTCGCCCACAGCGGTCAGGATGACGTAACCATCGTCGCCCTTGATATAGACCTGATCGAGCAACCCGCGCCCGAGTTCGCTGGCGATACGTTCGCCCAACGAGAGCATCGCCGCCGACATCGCCGAGACGCGATCTTCCTCGACCGTTGCCGGAAGCGCCGAGGCCATAATCAGGCCGTCTACACTGACGATGGCCGAAGCCTCAACGTCGGGCGTGCTGGCCTGCATATCCCGCAGCCGATCTACCATCAACTCTGTGCGTGATTTTGCCATCCGGGGCTCCTTTGCCACTGGGGAAGTCAGGCTGGGCAGCCATAGGTGACCCGCGCAGGACTCGAACCTGCAACCAAGGGATTAAGAGTCCCCTGCTCTGCCATATTGAGCTAGCGGGCCAGATGGTGTCATTATACCGCGCGGATTCGGTTTGTCAACCTCGACAAGCAGCGCGACGGTCAAGGAGCCGTCGTTGCAGTCGGGCTGGGCGGCGCGGTAGGAGTAGGCGTCGGGCCCACCCACGTCAGAGTTCTCACTTCACTGGGATCGCCGGCTTCTCTGTAGATCAACGCTCCATGCCGATCGCGCGCCTGGCGCACTACCCGTACCCACCAGCGGAACTCGCGCTGTTCCGCGCTCGCCGCCAACAGCAAATCGAAAGGCACACGCCAGGCCGTAGCACGGGTATAGATCGTGGCCGAAACTACACCATCCGGCTGAAAGAACCTCAGCGCGTACCACTCGTCGTCGCGCAGCACGCCAACTGCGGCCCACTGCAACACGATCGGCTCGCTGCTCCCCTCCAGAACAGCGCCATCGGGCGGGCTGAGCAACGGCGGTGCCGCATAGGGAGGAAGAGGAGTCGCCGTGGCGTTCGGGTTTACCGTCGGCGTGGGACTGGGCATCGGCGTCCCGACCGGGATGACGAGGGTCTGATTGGGGACGATGGTATCGCTGCCGATCGGCAGGCCGCTCGCCTGGCGTATCAATTCCACCGAGACCCCATATCGTTCAGCGATCGAACTCAGTGTCTCCCCCGGCGCGACGACGTGATAGATCGGTCCCGGCGTCGGCGTGGGGGCGTTGGGATCGAACGTCGGCGTTGGTTCAGGAGTAGCAGTGCCAGCCGGAATGAGCAAAACCTGACCCACCTGGAGCAACTGAGGGTCAAGCCCGGGGTTCAGAGCCAGAATGTCTTCGACCGTCGTATTATAGTCTGTAGCGATCGTGCTCAGCGTTTCCCCCCGCTGCACCTGATGGGCCAGTGGCGGAACGGGGGTCAGTGTAGGCGTGGCAGTAGGCTCCAGCGTGGGAGTTGGAGTGCGGGTCGCCGTGGGACGCACAGTGGGCGTGGCTGTAGGCACCACTTCCCGTGGCATGCTCATCAGCCGAAACAAGCCATAGCCTAGCCCCGCCAGGATCAGCAACGCCAACATGACGACGGCAAAAGCCCTGGCGAGTCTGACCACGAAGCGAGGGACACGCCCCCTTGCCTCTTCCTCCTGTGGGACAGTCTCTTCCTCCAGCGAAGCTCCACACATCAGGCAAGTCGTTGCCATTGCCGCCACCCGCGAGCCGCAGGCCGGACAATAGCGCGGTTCTTCGGTGGGGAGAATGACTTGGGGTTCTTCGGCCATAATGATCTGAACGCGAAATGAACTGCCAATTTGCCCTAAAGTAAGTCGCATGATAACATGGAAACAGGAAATGACAAAGACATCGAATGAGGGTATAATTCCGTCACACCTTCTGTGAAAAGAGAAGCGATGAATCCTCACCTCCGGCTTCCAAAGATATTAAGGCTCACTCTCATTGCACTGCTCGCGGCGCTCAGCGTTCTGAACACGTCGTGCATAGCCCCCACCGTACAGCCCACCCTCACACGTGAGCCGACAGTATCGCCCACCGCAATACCTACCCCAATACCCACCGTAACGCCTTTACCACTCTATCTGGACGCGAATGCGCCGATCGAAGCGCGCGTCGCCGATTTGCTCGCCCGCATGTCACTGGATGAGAAGATCGGCCAGATGACCCAGGTAGATCGAAGAGCCATTGACAACCGCGTTAAAGACATCGCCCGGTATGGACTGGGCTCGATCCTCAGTGGAGGCGGCTCTACGCCAACGCCGAACGAGCCGGAAGCCTGGGCCGATATGTACGACCGCTATCAACAGCAGGCTCTCTCCACCCGCCTCGGCATCCCGCTGATTTATGGGATTGACGCCGTGCACGGCCACAACAATGTGAAGGGCGCCACCATCTTTCCCCACAACATCGGCATGGGAGCCACCCGTAATACTGAACTGATGGAACAGGTTGGACGGGCAACTGCCGAGGAGGTCATCGCCACCGGGTTGAACTGGACGTTTTCTCCCTGCATTGCCGTCGCGCGCGACGAGCGCTGGGGGCGCACGTATGAAAGTTTCAGCGAAGACCCGACGCTCGTAGCCGAGATGGGCGCAGCAGCGATTCGCGGCTACCAGAGCGCGCGCCTGGGCGACTATCGTATTATCGCAACGGCCAAGCACTACCTGGGTGACGGCGGCACAGCCTATGGCACCGGCGTCAATGGAGGCATTGACCAGGGCGACATGCAGGTGGACGAAGAAACCCTGAGAAGCGTTCACCTGACGCCTTATATCGCAGCAGTGAATGCCGGAGTAGGCTCTGTCATGGCCTCCTATAGCAGTTGGAACGGTCAAAAAATGCATGGCAGTCGCTACCTGATCACCGGGGTGCTCAAAGGCGAACTCGGTTTTCAGGGCTTTGTCGTCTCCGACTGGCAGGCCATTGACCAACTCCCCGGCGACTATCGCAGTGACGTGAAAACCGCCATCAACGCCGGCATTGACATGGTGATGGTACCTTACGAGTACGTCACCTTCGTTGAAACCCTGCGCGATCTGGTCGAAAGCGGCGAGGTGCCGATGGAACGCATTGACGACGCGGTTCGCCGCATCCTGACAGCCAAGTTCGAACTCGGCCTGTTCGAGCATCCCTACGCCAGCCGTGACTTTTTCGACCGCGTTGGCTCCGCCGAACATCGCGAACTGGCCCGCCAAGCCGTGCGCGAATCCCTGGTGCTGCTCAAGAACGATGGGAATCTCCTCCCGCTGCCCAAAGACTTGAACCACATCGTCGTGACCGGCAAGAACGCCAACGACATCGGCAATCAATGCGGGGGCTGGACGATTACCTGGCAGGGGCGCAGCGGCAAGATCACGACCGGCACGACGATCCTGGAAGCAATTCAGAATGCCGTATCGCCCGGCACGACCGTGACCTACTCCCGCGATGGCTCCGACGCAGAGGGTGCGGACGTGGGCATTGCCGTGATCGGCGAAACCCCGTATGCCGAGTTTGAAGGGGATAGCGACAACCTGCGGCTCGCCGTGGCCGACATCAACGCAATCGAGAATCTCAGAGCAGCCGGGGTCCCGGTTGTGGTGATCATCGTCTCCGGCAGGCCATTGATCATCGAGCCGGAACTTGCCAAATGGGACGCGGTGATCGCTGCCTGGCTGCCCGGCACAGAGGGCCAGGGCGTGGCCGATGTGCTTTTCGGCGACTATGCCCCAACGGGCAAATTGCCGTGTTCCTGGCCGCGCTCAATAGATCAGGTGCCGATCAACGTCGGCGATAGCGACTATGATCCGCTGTTTCCCTATGGGTTCGGGTTGCAATATGCCGATTGAACACGATTGTGGCTGAACGTCGAGGACTGAAACATGGTACAAGGAAGCATTTCTCACGATCTCCAGGAGGAAACACTCGAAGCCAAAGCACGCTGGTTCCAATCGCTCTCATTGGCGGAGCGCATGGAGATGTTGTGTGCCTTCACAGATCTGATCCTGAACGCTAATCCCAAGATCGTAGAGCAAAAAGATGCTCAACCAATTGCGGGACGTGTTCAAGTGCTTTCAAAAGCATGACGTGAGATACGTCGTTATCGGTGGCATCGCCGCCGTGATGCACGGCGTGCCTCGCGCCACATTCGATCTCGACATCCTGATCGAAGCCACGCCTGAAAACGCCCAACGGCTGCTCGACGCGCTTGTGGAAGCAAACCTGGGTACAGCCCTGCTGACATCAGCGGAAGGGCTGCTCGCTCATGAGATCACCATATTCAAGGATCGCGTTCGGATTGATGTGCAGACTGTCACGCAGGGCTTGCACTTTGAGGACGCCTGGCAGAGACGGGAGACGATGGAATATCAAGGGCAATCGTTCTACGTCGTTTGCCGGGACGATTTGATTGCCTCGAAACGCGCTGCTGGCCGCGAGGTTGATCTGCAAGACGTGCGCATATTGGAGATGGGTAATGAGCGGCAACAAACAGATCGAGCATAGCACAAGGAGGTCATGCATGACTCTACTGGAAACAATCAAATCCTGGTTCACCCCCGCCAGGCCCCTGCCCAAGGGTATCCATCACTACCAGACCCCGCCGGATGCGCCGCAGCAATATCGCCTCCACCTGCGGGTGGAGGAGGATGGGCGCGGCCTGCTCATCGTCAACGCCGCGACGGTGCTGCACTTGAATCAGACCGCCACCGAGTACGCCCGGTTGCTCATCGCAGGGGTCGGTGAGGAAGAGGCCGCTCGCGCAATGGCGCGCCGCTATCGCGTGAGCCAGGGGCGCGCCCGCGAGGACTATGCACAATTACGCGACCATATCCTGTTGCTGGCAACCGCTCCCGACCTGTGCCCGGTAACCTTCCTGGGCCTAGAGCGGGCGGAACCGTTCTCGGCAGAGACCTCCGCGCCCTACCGCGCCGACCTGGCACTAACGTACCGGATGAATGAGGCCGGCGCGCTGGATCCCGGGGCACGCAGGCGGGTGGACCGCGAATTGACGACCGAGGAATGGCAGCAAGTCCTGCAGATATTGTGGGACGCCGGCGTGCCGCACGTCTGCTTTACCGGCGGCGAGCCGACCTTGCGTGAAGACCTGGTCTCCCTCGTTCAGCACGGTGAGAGACTCGGCCAGGTCACCGGCCTGCTCACCGACGGGCGGCGGTTGAAGGATAGGACGTACCTGGATAACCTGCTGCTGGCCGGCCTCGACCATCTCCAAATCACCCTGATCTCGCATAAGCCAGAGGTACACGACGCGGTCATCGGAAAGGCGGGGGCCTGGGAAGAGACCGATGCGGGCTTGCGCAACGCACTGGCCGGTGACATCTACGTCGTCGTCCACGTCGTTGTCACCACCACCAACGCCAATTCGGTGGGCGAGACAGTGAACTATCTGGCCAACCTGGGCGTCCCTGCCATCGCCCTGAGTAGCCCATTGGGTGCTGCATCCGAGGAGGAAAGAGCACGCCTGCGCAGTGCTTGGGATGCTGCCCAGGAGACAGCCCACGCGCACGGCCTGACCCTGGTGTGGGACCTGGCCGCACCCTACTCGCACGTCAATCCGGTGGAGGCAGAAGCCAACCTGTCGCGTGAACAGACTGCGCGTCAACTGCTCTACATCGAGCCGGATGGAGACGTGCTCCCGATGCAGGGATACAACGTCGTCCTGGGCAACATCCTACGCGATCCCTGGGAAGCGATCTGGAACCATCCGGCGCGTAAGGGCGAGGCAGCCCACGACGCCTCTCCCGTTTGAACAACGTGTTTATGCAGACTGACGCGCCGCAGGACACGAACCCGGGGATGCCTCGTTACTACCTGTCACCGGAGGAATGGCACCTCTGGTTCTCCGTACAGGCCGGATGGACACACCAGACGCGGCTATGGCTATACCGGGAAGCCAGACTGGGGCGTGCTCAGGCTGTGCTCGAGGTCGGCTGCGGCACGGGTGTCATCACGGAGGAACTGGCCCGCCTGAGCCGGGCGTGCGTAGTGGGGCTGGACTGCGACCCAACGATGCTGGCCCGCGCGCGCGGGCAAGGCGGTAGCGCGATCTATGTGCGCGGAGATGCCCATACCCTGCCTTTCTCCGACGAGTCCTTTGACATCACCGTGTGCCACTATCTGCTCCTCTGGCTGGCCGCTCCGGCGCGTGGGGTACAAGAGATGGCGCGCGTCGTCCGGCCCGGCGGGTGGGTGCTTGCCTGCGCCGAGCCTGATTACGGTGGCCGCATAGATTACCCGTCCGAGGTGGCCGCCCTCGGTCGCTTGCAGGCCGAAGCCCTGCGCCGCCAAGGAGCCGATCCAGAGATCGGACGGCGGCTGGGGGAACTGTTCGCCGCAGCGGGCCTGCGGGCAACGGTGGGCACGATGGCCGGGCAGTGGCACCTGCCTGCCGCGGCCGATGCCGGATTCGAGGCGGAATGGAGGATGCGCGAGCACGATCTGGCCGGACTCGTGGCCCCAGAGGAATTGCAGCGGTTGCGCACCCTCGACCGCCAGGCATTGATGGAAGGCAGACGCATCCTGTACGTGCCGACGTTCTACGCGCTGGGGAAACGGTAGAGCTATCTTGCAGCATGTCACAGTCTGGAAAGGCCGTGCCACTGATGTTTGAGGCTCTTCGTGGAATAGTGGGGGAGGTGGCCCGCTGCCGACTGCGCCATCGTGAACAGGTGGCACTGGGAATCGAGACTCGCCAGCGCCAGCTCTTCCAGGCCGGTGCAACCAATAGCCGGCCCACTGTTCCACGTTGACCTATGTTTGACAGCCCTCTGGCGGGGTGCTATACTGCAAAGGCCGCCGGGCGATCAATCGCCCACCTCAGCAGGCAAAAGCTCTGCGGGCTTGCTGGTTCAGCCGTGCGCTTTCAGCGCACGGCGGGGCCGCGCTGCAATGAATCACTCTCTTGCCGTGAGATGGCTTCGCTGCCAGGTAGGGCGGGGTTACCCCGCCCCTACTGCAAAAATGCGGACGCAACCTGAAGGGGAGGCCATACGTAAAAGTAGCAGTCAAATCAATGCCCAAGACGTAGGCCGCCTAAAGGTTCGATCCCCGAACTGTTCAAAAGGAGCTCACCATGTCTTCCGAAGGCAAAACCATTGGTTACACCCTTGCGTACACCCTGATCATCATCGGGCTGATCGTGGCCTGTCTCCTGATCGGCTTCGGCATTCTCTTCTTCGTCGCCTCGACCGACCGGCAGGCGGGCAACGCGGGATGGCTGCCCGTGGGGATCGGGATGATCGTCGTCGGGTTGGCCATCGCCGCGTTGGGCGTCGGCGTCTTCGTCTTCCTGCGCATCCGCCGCGCCAGGGAGACCCAGGCCGCCCAGCAGATCGTGCAAAAGATTGACCTGAGCGGCGAGATCAAGGCAGAGAAACTCAAGTGCCAGAACTGCGGCGGCGAGTTGAGCAAGGAAAACATCTCCGTCCAGGCCGGCGCCGTCTTTGTCTCTTGCCCGTACTGCAACGCCTCGTACCAGATCGTCGAGGAACCCAAATGGTAGGACAAAACGGCATTTCGTCCTACGAGGAGGCAATCCATGCGCAGTAAGAACATTCTGATTCCACTGACGATTTGCGCCACCCTGTTCGTCCTTCTGGGCAAGCCTGTTCCTACTCTGGCCCAGGACTATTCCTTCTCGCTCGACCGGGAAGTGGTGGACGTCTGGATCAACCGCGATGGCTCGATCCGCATCGAATATTGGTTCACCTTCACCTGCGACCGCGGCGCCCACCCGATCGACGTGGTGGACGTGGGCCTGCCCAACGGCAACTATAGCCTGGGCGACATCCGCGCCGACGTGGGCGGCAAGCCGGTTCAGCGGATTGATAGGGACTACCAGGGCGAAGGCTCTTACGGAGTGGCCGTGTGGCTGGGTGGTGCGACCATCAAACCCGGTCAGACCGGCACGGTACACGTGATCATCGAGCGTGTGGGCGGGATGGTCTACGAAGATAGCGACGACGCCAACTATGCCAGTACCGAGTTCTCCCCCACCTGGTTCGACAGCGAATCCGTCCACGGCTCGACCGACATGACCGTGCGCTTCCATCTGCCGGAAGGGGTGCAGCCGGAAGAGCCGCGCTGGCATCGCAGCCCCTCCGGCTGGCCGGCAGAGCCCGAAACCGCGCTGGATGAGCAGGGCCGCGTGCTCTACACCTGGTACAACCCATCTGCCGCACCGGACCGCCAGTACATCTTTGGCGCTTCCTTCCCGCGCCAGTACTTGGACGCGAGTGCCATCCAGACGGGGCCGTCGGCAATCGAGCAGCTCTTTAGCGGCATAACAACCTGTCTCCGCGGAATCTGCTGCAGTCCCTTCTTCTACTTCATTGCCTTCTTCGCCGGCATCATCGCTCTATCGGTATGGAGCAGCAGCCGGCGGCGTATGCAGTACCTGCCCCCCTCGATGAAAGTCGAAGGGGTCGGCATCAAGCGCGGGCTGACGGCGGTGGAGGCGGCAATCCTTCTGGAGACGCCTCTCAACAAGGTGATGACGATGATCCTGTTCGGTCTATTGAAGAAAGGCGCAGTGACCGTGTTGAGCGATAACCCGCTCAAAATCCAGGCCAACCAGCCGCTGCCGGAAGGCCTGCAGCCTTATGAGACCGCTTTCCTGGAAGCGGCCAAGCCGGACGGCACGCTCGATCAGAGAAAACTGCGCGATATGACGGTGGCCCTGATCAAAGAGGTCAACAACAAGATGAAGGGCTTTAGCCGCAAGGAGACGCTGGCCTACTACAAGGACATCGTCAGCCGCGCCTGGCAGCAGGTCGAGACCGCCGAAACACCGGAAGTCAAGAGCCAGCGCTTCGACGAGAATATGGAGTGGACGATGCTCGACGAGCATTTCGACCGGCGCACGCAACAGACCTTCTCCACCGGTCCGGTCTTTGTGCCGATCTGGTGGGGCTATCATCGTCCCCTGGCGCAGGCTTATAACATCCCCGCGCCGTCGGCAGGCCGGCCATCCGGCGGTGTCCCTTCGACCGGGCGCATCCAATTGCCACAACTTCCCGGCTCCTCCTTCGCCGCGGGCATCGTGACCGGCATCACCGGCACGGCCAGCCGCATCGTCGGCAACCTGACCGGCTTTACGAGCGGCGTCACGGAAAAGACCAACCCCGTGCCCAAGACGTCGAGCAGCGGGCGCAGATACGGCGGAGGGGGGCACAGTTGCGCCTGCGCCTGTGCCTGCGCCGGTTGCGCCTGCGCCTGCGCGGGAGGCGGGCGGTAACCGATCAACTGTCTAACTGACGATGTCTTTTCTCGCTCGCCTGCATGATCGCCTGCGTCCTCCACGCCCCCTCCCCCCCGGCCTGCACGCCTACGAGCGGCGCGACGGGGCTGGCGGGCGCGTGCGTCTGCATCTACGCATCGAGCCGGACGGCCAGGGGCTGCTCGTCATCAACGCCGCACGCATCCTTCACCTGAACCAGACCGGAGCCGAGTTTGCCCGCCTGATCCTCGAAGGCATCGCCGAAGAAGACGCGTTGCGTACGATCCGCCACCGCTACAAAGTGGACGAGGAAACCGCCCGCGCCGACTATCGCCGCCTGCGCATGCAGATCGAGCAGTTGGCCACCTCAGACAGCTCCGTTTGCCCCATCCACGGGCTGAACCTGGAGCGTATTGACCCCTTCTCCGCGCCGCTCTCCGCGCCCTACCGGATGGACCTGGCGCTGACATACCGTTGCAACGACGCCTGTCTCCATTGCTACGTCGCCCGGCCCGCGAACTACCCAGAGATGGACACCGCCTCGTGGAAAGCCGTCATTACCCGCGTGTGGGACGCCGGCATCCCGCATGTCTGCTTCACCGGCGGAGAGGCCACGCTGCGCCCGGACCTGGCCGAACTGGTGGCCTACGCCCAGGAGAAGGGGCTGGTGACGGGGTTACTCACCAACGGACGCCGGCTCGCCGACCCCGCCTACGTGCAGGCCCTCGTCGCGGCAGGACTGGATCACGTACAGATTACCGTCGAATCGCACGACCCTACGGTCCACGACGCGATGGTGGGGGCAAAGGGTGCATGGGAAGAGACCGTCGCCGGCGTGCGCAACACGGTCGCTGCCGGCCTGTACACGACCACCAACACCACCCTCACCCACCACAATGTCCCGACCATCGAAGAGACCGTCGCCTTCATTGCCGCGCTGGGCGTCCCCTCGTTCGCCTGCAACAGTCTGATCTACTCCGGACGCGGGGCCACCGTGGGCAGCGGCTTTGCCGAAGGGGAACTAGGGCCGGTGCTGGAGCGCGTGCGCCAGGCCGCCGACGAGCATAACCTGCGCCTCATCTGGTACACGCCCACGCAGTACTGTGCCTTCTCGCCGCTGCAACTCGACCTGGGGGTGAAGGCGTGCACGGCGGCGCTCTACAATATGTGCGTCGAGCCAGATGGCGCCGTCATCCCCTGCCAGAGTTACTATGAGCCGCTGGGCCACATCCTGCGCGACCCGTGGGAACGCATCTGGAATCACGACCTGGCCGTGACCCTGCGCGAGCGGCGCTACGTGCCGCAAGAGTGCTACACCTGCCCGGAGTTGACCCTCTGCGGGGGAGGATGCCCGTTGACGCCCAGGTAAAAACGCATTAAGGTAAAATTCGCACGCATTGTGGCAAAAGCCGCACGTGGAGCGGCCTTTCCAGGCTGCTGGCAGGCTAGAAAGCCTGCCCCACGTGTCACTTTTGCCCTCATGCGTAAAAACCTTGAAAATTCAAATTGACACCTTCAATTTTCAATGATATAATCAACGTATGATCCCACGCCCCTCCCTCTCGCGGCAAATTGAAACGGCCCTGGCCCGGAGCAGGATCGTCGCTTTGATCGGGCCGCGCCAGTGTGGCAAAACGACGCTGGCGCGTACTTTTGTACCACCGGATTCGCTCAACTACTTCGATCTGGAGGACCCGGTCAGCCTGACGCGGCTGGAAGAGCCACTCACGGCGCTGCGTGACTTGCGCGGACTGGTGGTCATAGACGAAATCCAGCGCCGCCCCGACCTGTTTCCGATTCTGCGCGTCCTGGTGGACCGTGACCCTCTGCCGGCGCACTTTCTCATCCTGGGCAGCACTTCCCCCGACCTTCTGCGACGGGCCTCCGAATCGCTGGCCGGTCGGATAGAGATCGTCGCAATGGCGGGGTTCAGCCTGGCAGAGGTCGGGGCCAGTGCACAGATGCCCCACTGGCTGCGAGGCGGATTTCCTCCATCCTTCCTGTCCCGTTCGGAAGAAGACAGTTTCGCCTGGCGCAAGAATTTTGTCCAGACCTTGTTGGAGCGCGACCTGCCCCAATTGGGAGTTCAGGTGCCGGCTTATACTATGCTCCGCTTCTGGACGATGTTGGCACACTATCACGGGCAGATCTGGAATGCCTCTGAATTGGCTCGTTCACTGGGTATCTCACAACTGACCGTGCGGCGTTACCTGGACATACTGGCAGGCGTGTTTATGGTGCGACAACTTCAGCCCTGGTATGCCAACCTCAAAAAACGCCAGGTCAAATCGCCCAAAGTGTATCTGCGCGATAGCGGGCTCTTGCACTATCTGCTGGGGATCCGTTCAGAGCAGGACTTGCTGACACACCCCAAACTCGGCGCGTCGTGGGAGGGATATGTGATCGAAGAGATCGTCAAGATCGTCGCGCCGGACGAGATGTATTTCTGGGCTACTCACAGTGGCGCGGAACTGGATTTGCTCTTTCTCAAGGATGGACGCCGACTGGGCGTGGAGTGCAAATGGGTAGACGCACCGCGTTTGACCCATTCGATGCGAGCGGCCCTGGATGATTTGGCTCTCGATCATCTCATTGTGATCTATCCGGGCGACCGGATATACCCTTTGGCCGAGCGAGCAAGCGCTGTCCCGTTCCTGAAAATCGCATCGGATGTCGAGGTACAGCAAGGATTTCTTCTTGACATGAGAGGACAATCACAATGAAGACCATCATGACCCGCGACGAAGCCCTGGCCTTGATTCGAGAGTACGGAGCTATGGAGAACCATTTCCGCCACATGCTGGCGGTCGAGGCGGCCATGCGAGCCTACGCCCGTCGCTTCGGGGAGGACGAGGAATTGTGGGGCGCCGTCGGCCTGGTACACGACTTCGAGTACGACCGCTTCCCCGAAGAGCACCCCCAGGCTGGCGGGCGTATCCTGCGCGAGAAAGGCTACTCGGACGAGATCGTCAACGCGGTCCTGGCGCATGGCGCGACCGGCGTCCCGCGGGATACGCTACTGGCCAAGGCGCTGCACGCGGTGGATGAACTCACTGGCCTGCTCGTCGCCGTCACGCTCGTGCGTCCGGATAAGGACATCCGCAGCGTCGAGGTCAAGTCGGTGAAGAAGAAATGGAAGGACCGCGCCTTCGCCGCAGCGGTCAACCGCGAGGAAATCGAACAGGCCGCCCAAGAGTTGGGCATCGAACTGTGGGAGCACGTCGGAGTGGTGCTGGAGGCGATGAAAGGAGTCGCACAGGAAATCGGGCTGGCCGGGAACGCATAGGCCCCAATCGCCGCTACCTATAGTACTCCCAACCGATCAGCCCCCCCATTACCACGAAGGCCACAGCAGAGACCAACAACAGCACTCGCCTGGGGATGAGGCGACACAGCCCCGCCCCGCCCAGGATGCCCAACGCCGTCACCGCTACCAGCGCCAGCGCTCCACCGACAAAGACAGCGACCGGCCGCGCGCTCTTGCCCGCCAGGCTCAGTACGGCCAGTTGCGTCTTGTCGCCCATCTCGGCGACGAAAAGCAGCCCAAACGTCGTGGCCAACGGCTTCCACTCGCGTGCCGTCGCCGATCGCCCCCCCACCCCGCCCTCGTCGGCCAGACAGTCAGAAGTTGCTTCCACCTCGCTCCCATCTCGAACCGCTTCACGTGCGACGAGCAGGCCCATCACGACGAAGGCCAACGCCGCGACGATACGCAACACACTCGCCGGCACCAGCCGCCCCACCAACTCGCCGCCCGCCGCTCCCAGCGCCGTCACCAGCGTCAGCGCCAGACTTGCACCCAGAAAGACGGCCCACGGCCGGCGATACTTGCACGTCTGCGCCAGCACGGCCAACTGTGTCTTGTCGCCCAGTTCGGCTACAAAGATCAGCCCGAACGTCGTCAGCACTATATCCCCATCCACAATGCTTCCTCCGCAAATCCGCGCGGAATGGATTGTACCTGGCTCCCAGGGTTTGTCAACAACAAGGGCCATCTCCCCACTTTCCCGTTTTTGTTGTATAATCGCTCGCAGAATGAGCGACCGCATCATCTCACCACGCCCTCAGGAAGAAGAAATCGCGCTCGATCCGGCACTGCGTCCCAAGCGGCTGACGGACCTGATCGGGCAGGATCGCGTGCGCGAGAACCTGGCCATCCTGATCGAGGCCGCTAAAGGGCGCAATGAGGCCCTTGATCACGTGTTGCTGTATGGCCCCCCGGGCCTTGGGAAAACGACGCTGGCCCACATCGTGGCCAACGAGATGGAATCGCCCATCCGCGTCACCTCCGGCCCGGCCATCGAGCGCGCCGGCGACCTTGCCGCCATCCTGAGCAACCTGCGTGAGAAAGAAGTGCTCTTCATTGACGAAGTGCACCGGCTGGGCCGCGCCGTCGAGGAAATCCTGTATCCGGCGATGGAGGATTTCGCGCTCGATTTTGTCATCGGCAAAGGCCCCAGCGCCCGCTCGATCCGCCTCAAACTGCCGCGCTTCACCGTGGTGGGGGCTACCACGCGCCTGGCATTGCTGACCGCGCCGCTGCGCGCCCGCTTCGGCGTGACCTATCGCGTGGACTATTATGACCAGGAGGCGCTGGAGGCCATCGTGCGCCGCGCCGCCTGGGTGCTCAAAGTGGACATAGACGACGGCGGCATTGCCGAGATCGCCCGACGGGGGCGAGGCACGCCACGTGTGGCGCTACGCCTCTTGCGGCGCGTGCGCGACTTTGCCCAGGTGCGCGCCGATGGACACGTCACCACCGAAGTGGCGCGTGAAGCATTGGGGTTACTCGACGTGGATGAACGTGGCCTGGACGACCTCGACCGGCGCGTGTTGCGCACGATCATCGAAAAGTTCGGCGGCGGCCCGGTGGGACTGGAGACCGTCGCGGCGGCGGTGAGCGAGGAGGCCGATACGATCATGGATGTGGTAGAGCCATACTTGCTGCAACTGGGCTTCCTCGACCGTACCCCACGCGGGCGGGTCGCCACCCCGCGCGCTTACGAGCACCTGGGCGTGCCGTACCAGAAGCCGGAGCAGATGGCGCTGCTATAACGCTTGACGTTTAACGCATCTCGTTATATAATCGCCTGTGATCAAGTCATTCAAGAGCACCGAGACTCACAAAATCTTCTCCCGGCAGCAGTCGCGCAAGTTACCTCCTGACATTCAGCAGACCGCGTTGCGCAAGTTGCGCATGCTGAATAATGCTACGTCGCTCAACGACCTGCGTGTTCCGCCGGCCAATCGTCTGGAGAAACTATCTGGTGACCGCGCTGGACAATATAGTATCCGCATCAACGATCGGTGGCGTATCTGCTTCGAATGGCGTGATGGCGACGCCTACAATGTAGAAATCACGGACTACCATTAGTACCTTGGCAATCAGATTCTTGCAGAGAGCAAGAAAATCAAGCCTGAGCGTAGGCGAGCTCAGGGATGATCACGATCTCGCGCAACTTCAGGATCATCAGGATGATCTGACGGCCGAGTTGAGTGAGGTAGTATTTGTATCGCCCGC
>DAOUBA010000200.1:0-10910 GCA_034432855.1 Anaerolineae bacterium
CACAGGTCTGTCGGGAAGCCGGCGGCCTGGGCACCTTTCAGCAAGAGATTCGCCAGCTCCTTCTTCTGCTCGACGGTCAGTTTGGGCGGGCGGCCTGGGTGGGGCTTGGCACGCAAAGCCTCCAATCCTCCCGCTTCCAAGTCCTGTTTCCAGCGGGAAACGGTAGAGGGGGAGACACCGAGCAGGCGGCTTACTTCCCGGACTCCTTTACCCTCCTGCAACATCTTACCGCCGATCATACGGCGCATTTCCAATGCTTCTGCACTGCCTTTGGTTCTCATACCGCATATTATACCATGAAGTCGTTCCTATGGCAATACGAAAATCAATAATACCGATTGATCGCGCCGCCGTGCGATCTGACCTCACCCATCCCCACCCCGGCCCTCCCCTTCCCTCCCCGCAACGGGGAGGGAAGGGGAGGGTGAGGGAGGGGTTGGGAGAGGTCGAACCCCATCAGCACCGGCTCTTTCAGGCCGGTGCGGCCAAGAGCAATACTATATCGAATCTCCATCCGTGATTCTGGCCGATTGACACTTTGGGGCCTCATCGGTATAATCACCGGTAGTGGTTAACGAGGAGTGTGGCAGTATGGAGCACCTACACGAGTACGAATACCCGGTCGTTATCGAATACGACGCCGCTGAAGATGTGTACCTGGCCGATTGCCCCTTGTTGCCCGGCTGCTATACAGACGGAAAAACCTTCGAGGAGGCGTTGGAGAACATCCGTGATGCCATCCAGTTGGTGATCGAATCTCGCCAGGCTGTCGGTGACCCGATCCCCATACCGGCAACAGTCAAAGTGGCCGTCTGATGTCGCCTCGACTTCCCTCTGTCACTGCCCGTCAGGTCATCCGGGTACTCGAAGCGATTGGTTTCGAACGGATTCGCCAATCCGGTTCTCACGTGACGTTTCGCCACCCTGACGGACGGTGGACAATTGTTTCCACTCACCCTGGCAAAACCATCCCTCACGGTACGTTGCGCAAGATTCTCCGCGACGCCGATCTCACCGTCGAACAATTTCTTGAGTTGCTGTGATCTTCCACGTCCTGGGCAACCGTCGACCAACCCGCCAACCAACCATCCACCATGAACCTCAAAACCAAAATCCTCCGCCTCCACCGCCTGCTCCTGGCCGAGTACGGCGATCACCCCTGGGAGCCCGGCGATCCGGTCGAGGTGCTCGTCTCGACCATCCTTTCGCAGAACACCAACGACGTGAACCGCGACCGGGCCTATGAGCGGTTGCGCGAACGGTTTTCCACCTGGGAGGAGGTGCGCGACGCGCCCTTACCCGCGCTGGTGGACGCGATCCGTCCGGCGGGGCTGGCCCCCACCAAGGCCCCGCGCATTCAGCAGGCGCTCAGGCGCATTAGCGAGGAGCGGGGGGCGATCTCGCTCGACTTTCTGGCCGGCCTGCCGCTGGAAGAGGCGCGGGCGTGGCTGCGCGCGATCCCCGGCGTCGGCCCCAAGACCGCTGCCATCGTCCTGCTCTTTGCATTGGGGCGGCCCGTCTTTCCGGTGGATACGCACATCCACCGCGTTGCCGGGAGGCTGGGCCTCATCCCACCCAAGACCGGCCGCGAGCAGGCGCACGAGATTTTGGAGGCGCTCGTCCAGCCGGAAATCTACTACCCGTTTCACATCAACCTGATCCTGCACGGGCGGGCGGTGTGTCACGCGCGCGGGCCCGAGCACGAGCACTGCGTCTTGCGCGACGAATGCGCGTTCTACCGGGGCGAACGTGGGCGCGGCTAAACAAAAAGGCGCCCGCTACCCTGCGGGCGCCTCGACTCCCTGGAGACGGAGGGAGTTACTCCTCTTCGGCCTCTTCCTCTTTGGGCTTGGCCTCGGTGATGACCTCGACCTCGGCGACCTCGGCCACCGGCGCTTCCTCGATCACTTCCTCCTCCAGCGGCACCACGCGCACGATCATCTCGTCGGGATCGGTGAGCACCTCGATACCCGCAGGCACGGCGAGATCGCGCACGTATATCGCCTGGTTCATCTCCAGGCCGGAAATATCCACACCGATCGTCTCCACCAGGTCGGCGGGTAGGCAGCGCACTTCGACGGCGGAGATACCGTGCAGCAGAAGGCCCTCTTTGCGTGCAACCACCGGCGACTCGCCTACCAGCGTCAGCGGCACCTCCGTCGTAAGTTTCTCGGTCATGCTCACGCGGTAGAAATCCACGTGCAATAGCGTGCCCTTGATCGGATCGCGCTGCACGTCACGCACGAGCGCCATCTCCGGCTGATCCTTGCCCTTGATCCGAATGCCGAGCAGCCGACTACCGCCGACTGTGGCGAGCACGCGCTTTAGGCCGTGCGCTGGCAATTGCAGCGACAACGGGTCGAAGTCATGCCCATACATCACTGCCGGCACCCAGCCGGCACGGCGCAGTTGATTGACCTGCTTTCCTATGACAGTGCGCGGCTCGGCGGCCAACTCGATTCGCTCTTGCTCACTCATTCTAAAACCTCCAACGTGCCCCCTTATTCGTGGGCGAAACGGGACTTGCAATCAAACAGGCGGGGATACCCCGCCTGTCAGGCACCGGTATTGTAGCGCAAACCCCCGCTTTCGTCAAGCGCGGTGACTACTCAGCCTGTCCTCCCAACCCCCGTCCTTACACTCCCCTTTCCCCCCGCCGAGCGGGGGAAAGGGGCAGGGGGATAGGGGGGCTGAGCAGTTACCAAGCGCGACTTGCGCAGCAAGGGCAATCCGACTATCATACTGCTGGGAGAGGACAGAATGAGTACCGCCAAGATCATCGTCAACCCGTATGCCGGACGCTGGAAGGCGAAGGCAGCCGTCCCCGAGATCGAACGCGCCTGCCGCGAGATCGGCCTGGACTATGACCTGGTGATGACCCAGGGGCCCGGTCATGGCAGCGAACTGGCGCACGAGGCGGCGCTGGCGGGATTTTCGCCCATCGTCTCTGCCGGCGGCGACGGCAGCATCAATGAGGTGCTCAACGGCCTGATGTCGGCTGCGGGTAACGGCGTGGCGGGCCCCCTGGGCATCATCCCGCTCGGCTCGGCGGACGATTTTGCCGACATGCTCGGCCTGGAAAAGGAGGTCGAGGCCGCTTGCCGGGTGATCCAGGCGGGGCACACGCGCACGGTGGATGTGGGGCTCGTCAACGGGCGCTATTTTGACAACAACTCGGCGGTCGGGCTGGAGCCGGTGGTGACGATCACCCAAGCGGCAATGAAACGGGTCAAGGGCACGCCGCGCTACGTCTTGGCCGCGCTCAAGGCGATCCTCGGCCACAGGCCCTGGCGCATGCGGCTCGTCTGGGACGACGGGGCATACGAGGGACCCGTCACGCTGGTCTCGGTGGGCAACGGCCGGCGCACCGGCGGTGCGTTCTGGATGACGCCGCGCGCCGAACTGGATGATGGCTATCTCGATTTCGTGTTTGCCGGCAAACTAGGGCGGCTCAGGTTACTGCGGTTGCTGCCGACGACCTTCGATGGCAGCCACATCGAGCGCCCGGAGGTCACCTACGTCCGCGCGACCCACCTGACCATCGCGTGCGATCCGCCGACCCCGATCCAGGCCGACGGCGAAGTGTTCGAGTTGGCAGCAACTCGCGTCGAGTACACGATTCTGCCAGGCCGACTGCGGGTGATCGTACTGCACGACTAGGCGACCATCACAATCGGCTCCTCCTCGAACCCCGAGCGATCATCGGCCAGCCGCCAGGCGCGGCTTTCCACGGCGCGCCCCTGCTCCACGCTCGTGATGACGTACACGAACCACGGCAAGGCCCACTCGCGGTCGAACTCGGAAGGTTGCGCGGGATGATCGGGATGGGAGTGAAAAACGCCGATCACGCTCAAGTCTCGGCGCTCGGCCTCCTCCTCGGCGCGGATGGTGTCTTCGGGCGAGATCAGGTAACGGGTGCGGCGCGCTTCCTCCTCGCGCACGTTGGGCAAGGGCGCGACGTCCACCACCCGGTAAAGGTCGCCCTCTCTCGCCCCCAGCAGGAAGCCCGCCCCTTCCTCGGGGTAGGTTGCCTCCCCGTGCACTTGAATGCGTTTCAGCAACTCTGCGGCTATTTCCATCTGTCCGGTCGTAGTCAATAAGGCTGAATAACCACGTTGCCCCCTGGTTTGTTGGTCGGTCAATGGACACGCATTGTACATCAATCGTGTTCTTCGTCAACCACTTGGCAGGCGTTCAGAAATGTGAGAGCATTCGGTGATTCATTGCTGCGCGGCCCCGCCGTGCGCTGGAAGCGCACGGCTGAACCGGGTGCAAGCTCGCAGAGCTTTTGCCTGCTGAGATGGGCGATTGGATCGCCCGACGGCCGGCGGGCCATACTCCCCCCAGTCCAGACAGGCAGTACCAAGTACCGAATGGTCTCAAATATGTTATTGCTGCTGCGTCATCAACCTTTCGCCGCAAGATGTCGTCTTCCACGAGGCCTACCGCGTGCTGCGGCCCGGTGGGCAAAAGGTGCGACTTGCGTTGGCTTCCGCCTCGCCTTCCCATCGGCCAACGAGTGCCTTGACCGAACCTCTCTCCGACGCTATAATGAGTGCATTCCATGAGGGGGTCGTATGAGCCGACGGTATGGGGATTGGCTTTTCCAAGCGCAACGGGATATCAAAGCGGCCCGTGACAGTTTGAACGCCGGCAACTATGAGTGGACGGCGTTCCAGGCCCAACAAGGTGCGGAGAAAGCGTTGAAGGCACTCTTGCGCTGCTACAATCACGAGGCGCGAGGGCATACCCTGGTGCATTTGCTGGAGACCGCGCAACGCCTGATCACCGTACCGCCGGAACTGTGGCCCAAAGCGCGCGAGTTGGACCGTCACTATATCCAGCCTCGCTACCCCAATGGCTTCTCTTCCGGCTATCCGGCAGAGTTCTACGACCGGGAGACTGCGGAAAGGGCGTTGACCTATGCCACGGAAATCCTCGAATTCGTCCAGGACCACGTGGGATGACTACCCTCACCGGACCTCGGTGGCGCGCTTCGTAGAGCGTGTTAGGCAGTTCGACCCACTGCTGGTGTTGCTTTTCGGTTCGGTGGTTACCGGCGAGTTTACGCAGTATAGCGATGCCGACGTGCTGGTCGTTTTCGAGCACGCTGTGGACTGGGATACGGTCTATGCCTGCAGCGATGGCATCGTTCAGCCGGTGGTCAAGACGCTGGACGAACTGACTGCCCAGATCACGGCGGGCGAGCCGTTCTTTTGTGAAATCATCGAGCAGGGCCAGACGCTCTTCGACGCCGGTGGTGTGCACGAACAACTGCGCCGCCGTGTGGCAGCCGCTCGCCGGCAGTGGGGCCTGGAACAGACGCCGGAAGGATGGCGTTGGGGCGCTATAACATGCCAGACACTACGCTTCTCAAGGAACAGATCCTGAATCTGGTGCGCGAGTATTATCGAGCCCGGTTTGCCGATCGGGAGTTCGATCCGGCGTGCGATACGGTGCACTATGCCGGCCGGGTCTTTGACGCGGAAGAACTCTGCAACCTGGTAGACGCCGGCCTCGAGTTTTACCTGACCGCCAACCGCTACGCCGAGCAGTTCGAAGCGGCGTTCGCCCACTATCTGGGACTTGCCCACGCGCTGCTGGTGAATTCAGGCTCCTCTGCGAACCTGGTGGCGCTGACAGCACTGACCTCTCCAAAACTCGGTGAACGACGGCTAAGGCCGGGCGACGAAGTGATCACCGTGGCAGCGGCGTTCCCCACAACTGTTGCCCCAATCCTCCAGAATCGGTTGTTGCCCGTCTTTGTGGACGTGAGCCTGGGCGACTATACCGCCATCCCCGAGCAACTCGTGGAGGCAGTCGGCCCCAGGACACGGGCGATCATGATGGCGCATACACTCGGCGTCCCGTTCGACCTGGACGTGGTGATGGGCCTGGTCGAGAAATATGACCTCTGGCTGATCGAAGACAACTGCGATGCTCTGGGGTCCCGGTACCGCGGTCGGTTGACCGGCACCTTTGGCCATCTGGCGACCTTTTCATTCTATCCGGCACATCATATCACGATGGGCGAGGGTGGGTGTGTGGCGACGGGTGACGGGAGGTTGGCGCGGATCGCCCTCTCTATCCGCGATTGGGGGCGTGATTGCTATTGCCGTGGTGGAGAAAGCAACACGTGCGGCAGGCGCTTTAGCCAGCAATTCGGCACGCTGCCGTTCGGCTACGACCACAAGTACGTCTACAGCCACATCGGCTACAACCTCAAGGTGACAGATTTGCAGGCGGCCATCGGCTGTGCACAACTGGCGAAATTGGAGCGCTTTATCGCCAGACGCAAGGCCAATTTCCAGGCGCTGATGGAGATACTCAAGCCCTATGAGGATCGGCTGATTTTGCCTCGAGCGACCGCACACTCGGACCCGGCCTGGTTTGGTTTTCCCATCACCGTGCGCGAGGATGCCGGCTTTGCGCGCGACGACCTGACCCGCTTTCTGGAGGCGAACCGTATCGAGACGCGCAATCTGTTTGCTGGAAACCTGCTGCGCCACCCGGCCTTCCAGGACATCCCGCACCGCGTGGTGGGCGATCTGATAAATACCGACGTAGTGATGAACCAGACGTTCTTCATCGGCGTCTATCCGGGGATTGACCGGGCGCAATTGGACTATGTGGCCGACGTGTTCGGGCGGTTTATGCGCGGGGAGCGGGTGTGATGTCGAGGCAGTTTCGAGCAGCAAGTTGAAACGCCTGGAGGTGTAGACAAGAGAATTTGACCGTTCACGGAAGCGGCACTCCCACCTTAGCCGATCGAGCCATTCGGAGCTCGACCTATACCATTGGCGCTTCGCTGGTCACACTGACGCTGGGTTTTGTGCGTTCGGTGCTCTTGGCGCGGCTGCTGCAGCTAGAGCACTTTGGAGTGGTAGCGCTGGCGCTGTTCTATATCGGGCTGGCTGCCCAGTTGCGCGGACTGGGACTGGATATTGCTGTCATCCATCGCCAGGATGCCGATGAACCTTTTCTGCGCACCTATTTCTCCCTTCGGTTCGGTTTGGACCTGCTGGTCTTTGGCTTGCTATCGGTTCTGGTCCCTCTGTTGCAGCGGGCCTATCCCCAGATGCCGGAGGCGGGTGCTGTCCTGGGCATCCTGGTTTTTGTGTACCTTCTGTCCAACCTGAGTCAGGTCCAGGAGACACTCATTCGCAAGAACCTGGCGTTCTCGCAGTTGGCCGTTACAGACATCGCTGCTTCGGTCATTATGACGGTGTTGGCTCCGTTGACAGCCTGGCTGGGCTGGGGCGTGTGGGCGCTGGTGATCGAGCAACTCAGCGGCATCGGGGTGCGTTTTATCTTGACGTGGGGGCCATTTCGGCAGTGGAATCCCCGCTTCGGGTGGGAGAAACAAACCGCGCGCTGGTTCTGGGAATACGGCAGGCCCACCTGGGTGGCTTCCAACCTGAGTTACCTCCTGGACCGCTTTGGCGATTTCTGGATCGGCACGGCGCTGGGCAAAATCTCCCTGGGGCTCTATTCCAGGGCCTACGAGTTCGCCCATTACCCCCGCCGGGTCCTGGCCAACCCGTTGGTGACCGTCTTCACGCCGGTCTTTGCCCGTCTCCAGGGCGACCGGCTGCGGCTCTCCCAGGCCTTCTTCCGAGCAGCGTATGTCATCCTGCGTAGTGGCTTTCTGGTGGCCGGGGCCTTTGGGCTGGCAATGCCCGAGTTCATCCAGTACGTAATCGGCGGTAAGTGGCAACCGATGCTCTGGGCCTTCCGTTTGATGCTAATTTACACAGCGCTGGACCCGCTGGTGATGCTGATTAACAATATGATGTTGGCCCTCGGACGCCCTCACGAGGTAAGAAATGCCAGCGTGATCCAGGCCCTGTTTTTTATCCCCGCAACGATCCTGGGGGCGTGGCTGTGGGGCATCAACGGCGTCGCTTTGGCAGCCGACGGGATGCTGGTGGTGGGGGCCTTGCGTCTTTACCGCCCTTTGCGGCAGGTTGTGGACTTTTCCTTTGCCCGTCTGGTAATCTGGCCAACCCTGGCTCTGGCGATTGCCTGGGGAGGTGGGTTTCTGGCAGAGGTTTTTGCAAAGGGAACACTTGTGCAAGTCCTGGTCCTCAAACTGGGGATTTTTGCCCTTCTCTTCGGCGGCTTTCTCCTGGTTGTAGAATGGAGCGATCTGACAGCCGGAATTCGCTGGTTGCAGGGAGCGATATGGAAACGGCAGCCGAACGAAGCGTGAAGGTCATCTATTCTATCGGCAGCAAATTCGCCGGCGGTGGCATTGGCACTATTGCCTACCAGGCCGTGCGGGGCCTGTACCGGCACGGGATGCTGCACCGGCTCCTCTGTGGCGCTTTTCGCCCCACCGAGATTCCCCAGGAGAAAATCCGGGCCCTGGGTTTCTCGGATCGGGCGTTGCGGAAAATGGCGAGCCTGGACCGAACCGGCTGGCTCTGGTATTTCCAAAGTGTGTTGTTTGACATCTGGGCCACCCGGCTGCTAGAGCCGGCGGAGATATTTCACGTCTGGGGCAACTATGGCCTGCATTCCCTGCAGCGAGCGAAGGCGATGGGGATGGTGACGGTGGTTGAACGGGCTTCTTCGCATCCACTCTATCAGGCCAGGCTGTTGCGAGAGGAATACGCCCACTGGGGGCTCTGTTTTCGCGCGCCCCAGGCGACGCTGCGGCGCGGGGTTGGGGAACTGGCCTTCGCCGACTACGTGCTGACCCCTTCGGATTTCGTGCGGACGTCGTTTGTGGCCGAGGGATTTCCTGAGGGGCAGTTGTTGTGGCTCCCATTTGGCGTTGACGTTGATCGCTTTCGGCCGGGCTCAGATCGTAGCGACCACCCGTTCCGGGTGATCTTCGTGGGGCAAGTGGGCATCCGTAAGGGCGCGCCGTATCTCTTGGAGGCGTGGCGACAACTGGGATGGCATGACGCTGAGGTGTGGCTGGTCGGGCAAGTCGAAGCTGCCTTTCGCCCCATTATACAGCGCTGGGAGGGATTGGCTGGGGTCAAACTGATAGGGTATGCACCCGACCCGGTGACCCTGTACCAGCAGGCCGATGCCTTCGTTTTCCCCACCATCGAGGAGGGTAGTGCCCTGGTAACCTACGAGGCCATGGCCTGTGGGTTGCCGGTAGTGACCACACCGAATGCCGGGTCGGTGGTGCGGGATGGGGTCGAGGGATTCATCTTGCCCATCCGGGATGTGAACGCCCTGGCCGCCGCGCTAGAGCGGCTGCGGGCCGATGAGCGACTGCGGCAGAAAATGGGCCAGGCGGCAAGGGCCAGGGCGGAGGAGTACACGTGGGAAGGGTATGGAGATGGTCTGGCACAGACCTATGAGGCTATTTGTTCACGGGTGTGAAGGATGCACGACAGAGTAGGTGCTCGGTGGACGCAACTGTTACAGGGCAAGGGGTACGTTCAGGTCAGTGATGAACGTTTCTTGCAGCGCTTTCGGGATTCCCCCTACATCACGACAGTGTTGCGATATGCCCATTTACAACCTGGCAGTTTGATCTTGGAACCTGGGTGTGGTAGCGGCAAATTTAGCCTGGCTTTGGCTTCTTCGGGGCATTGGGTCATTTGCATTGGACTATGTATTCGATGTCCTTCGAGGCGTGCAGGCTACGCAGGAACGGCTGGGCGGCCACTGGCCGGGGCGGTTGTCTGGCCTTTGCCAAGGTAGTTTGGAACACCTGCCTTTTCCTGATGACACCTTCGGACTGGTGATCAACGAAGGAGTAGTGGAACATTGGTTAGACGATAGGGAGCGCCTGATGAATCTTGCAGGAGATGGTGCGGGTGACCCGACCCAATGGCATGGTTACTGTGATTGTGCCGAATGGGGTACATCCCTTGATCCAGATATGGGAGTCCCGGCTGGCTGGTTTTTCCGCGGCTCCTCCAATGACGTATTACAGCGCAGAACAATTGGAGGCTGAACTGATACAAGCCGGCTTGGAGGATGTCTACACCGACGGCATCTATCCCTGGCGCTCGCTGACGCGCATTGCACCGTGGAACCGACTCTACCTACTCAGTGCAATCTTGGACCATTGGGTAACTTTACCCCGCTCACTCAGGTGGAAATTTGGGATCAATCTCGTGGGATTGGGTTTGAAACCAGGACAGGAGAAAAACAGAACATGAAACTTAATCTTGGATGCGGGTCTGATTATCGTCAAGGATACGTCAACGTAGACCGCGTGTTCGGCATTGCGGATGTTGTCCATGATCTCAACGAATTCCCATATCCATGGCCAGATAATGCGGCGGACGAGATTCTAATGCGGCACGTTTTAGAGCATGTTGAGGATATCCGTAGGGTTATGGATGAACTATGGCGCATTTTGAAGCCGGGAGGGCGACTTATCATTTATGTCCCGCACTTCAGCCACTTTCAATCGCTGACGCATCCCGAACACCGCCACGCGTTTCATTATAACTCCCTCCAAATGTTCACGCCACAATCCGGTGAACACTACACAGATTATCCCTGGAACATACAAGAGGTCCGACTTTGCTTCAAAAGTGCGATCTTCGGGTGGTTCTTTAACCGCCACAAGCATATCTATACGACTACCATTCTGGCCTATCTCTTCCCGGCCTATGAAATCGAGTTTGTTATGACACCCCTAAAATGATGACAATATGCGCATCTCGATCGTGATCCCCACCTATGACCGCAAGGATCTGCTCCGCCGCTGCCTGACCGCCGCCACCGGCCAGGACTACCCCGACTGCGAGGTCATCGTGGTGGACGATGGCTCCACCGACGGCACGGGCGAGATGGTGCAGCAGGAGTTTCCCCAGGTGCGCTACATCCGTCAGGAGCCGAACCAGGGCCCGGCGGCGGCCCGCAACCGGGGGATAGAGGCCGCCACCGGCGAGATCGTCGCTTTCACCGATGACGATTGCCTGGTGCCG
>DAOUBA010000201.1:0-1802 GCA_034432855.1 Anaerolineae bacterium
ATCGCATCCATCAGATCGCATCGATATCCAGACACTGCAGCGTTGCCCTTGATGTTGCTCAGCGCATTGGCGAGGGCCACATGATCCTCATCGGTCATCTCAAACCCATACGCGTTGGCATCGCCCCGTGATTCGTGTGGATATGGTGGGTCACAGTAGAAGAGCGTCCCTTGAGCATCGTACAGGCTGATGATCTCTAATGCCGGCCTGTTCTCAATCTGAACCCTCAGGAGCCTCTGGCAATCTCCGGGAGCATTTCCACGCTACCCAGCCAGCGTGAAACAACACCGGACATCCCCGCACGGCTCGTGTTCTTGCAGTTCGCCCAACGCCCAAGAGACGCAGTCTGGGCCAAGCCTGTTCTGGCCTGCCTGGCTCGTATGAAGAAGCGCCTGGCCCTTTCTGGATCGGAGAGTGCGTCTCCGTTTGAGGAAACGGCGAGGTAGAACTCCTCACGGGAGAAGGGGGTGAGGGCTATTGAACGGACTAAGAACGTGTATGAAAACCGTCCATCTTGCCGATAACGGGCAATATGGACGGAACCATGTACCCGACGGATCTCTCGGATGAACAATGGGAACTGATCAAGCCGTACATTCCGCCGAGCAAGTCCGGCACCCGCAAGGGTGGCCGGCCGCCGACCGATGTGCGGCTGGTGGTCAACGGGCTGTTCTACTTGGCCCGCACGAGCTGTGCCTGGCGGATGCTGCCGCGAGACTTTGGCCCCTGGCCCACGGTCCACCACTACTACCGCACCTGGCGACGCGATGGCACCTGGCGGAAGATTCACGACGCCCTCCGCCAGAAGGTACGCGTCCAGGACGGCCGAAAGCCCACTCCCTCCGCGGCGATCATCGACAGCCAGTCGGTGAAGACCGCGGAAAAAGGGGGGCGCGGGGCTACGACGCCGGCAAGAAGATCAAGGGGCGCAAGCGCCACATCATCGTAGACACCTTGGGCCTGATCCTGGCTCTGGTGGTGCACGCGGCCGACATCCAGGACCGCGACGGCGCCAAACTCGTTCTGCGCAAACTGCTCGGCCAGTTCCCTCGGCTCAAACTGATCTGGGCCGATGGCGGCTACGCCGGCCAACTGATCGAGTGGACCTGGCAGTTGGGCCACTGGGTCTTGGAGATCGTCAAACGCAGCGACGACGTGAAAGGGTTCAAGGTTCTTCCCAAGCGCTGGATCGTGGAGCGAACCTTCGCGTGGTTCAACCGCTACCGGCGCTTGAGCAAGGATTACGAGACCCTCCCGGAAAGCAGCGAATCCATGGTATACCTGGTAATGATCCATTTGATGGTCCGCCGGCTCAAGCCGGCTGCTGCGTAACGGTTTTCATACACGTTCTTAGAGATGACCGCGCTCGCGGATGGCCTTGCCCCGCCTGCCCCTCTCCCGGCCCCCTGCTGTTGCAGGACGGCAACATCACGTCGCCATCCAGCGCAGAACCCTCACGCGCCCTGCCGCATGGCCCCGGCGGACTTACGCCGGAGGCATCATCCCCCCAGGCTCTCGTCGTGCCGCTCCGCCTATTGCGGGCGAGGCGAGGTCTTCCTCACCCACTTCGGGTGCCCGCGCCTGGCGGCCTCGACGTACGAGGGGCGCCAGTCGGCTGCATGCCGGACCGCAATATACGGGTCGCCAGCCGCCCGGGCCTTCTCAACGTTTCGCATCCGTGAGCCAACTGCATCGAACGAAAGCAGTTGGCGTTCGCCAAGGCGCTTGCTGGCTTTCCAGGGCATTCACAGGGCAGGCTTTCGCAAGGTCTTGCGGAACCATCGCATGTTCACCTGCCGGGT
>DAOUBA010000202.1:0-12055 GCA_034432855.1 Anaerolineae bacterium
CAGGCGCCGTTCACCTGGATGGTGACCGTGCGCACGTCGTGGTTGCCATTCCGTAGCAGCACGTCAAGCGTGTGCGACTCGCTCACACAGGGACAGGTCTGGTGGGAGCCGATGCCCGGCGTTCCCACCCCATCGAAGAAGACGGCCTGGACGTTGGCGGTCTCCCAGTGGATGGTGGTGCAATTCCCCGCTTGCACGGTGGTGGCGTCGGCCCAGAACGCAATATGAGGGGTTGGGGTGGGAGTTGAGGTGGGGGTTGGTGGGGTGGTTGGTTGGTTAGTTAGTTGGTTGGTTGGTTGGTTAGTTGGTTGGTTGGTTAGTTGGTTAGTTGGTTGGTTGGTGGATTGGTGGGTTGGCGTAGGTGTGATGCTGGGTGTCGGTGTAGCAGTAGGGAGGCCGGTTGGGGCCGTTGGGTAAGCGGGGATGGTAGGTGGGGAGGTGGCAGTAGGCGCCACGGATCCGCTCGAAGGGGGGAGCAGCAGGAGGAGTATGGCGGCGCCAGCGAGCAGGATCATTGCCCCGCCGCCGAGCGTCAGAAACCAGAAGGCAGTGCTTTGCCCAAGCAAGCCTCCTCCGCCTCGTCCGCCGGGCATTCCACCGCCTCTGCCCGGGGGAAGGACCTGCCGGATAGCCTCAGGACCTGGGCCTGCTTGCCCTGGGTAGGGAGCGGACTCTGGCGGCGGAAGGTGCTGCAATCGTGCGAGGAAGCGCGTGTATAATGTGGGCGGCGGAAAGACGGGAGCCAGGCAAGCCAGCAGGCTGGCGACGGCCAACAGATCGCGTTGCTTCTTCTGGCAGACGGGACAGGCAGCGATGTGCGCCTTGACCCGCTTGCGGCTGGCGCTATCTAACTCCCCGTCCACGTAAGCGGAGAGCAGATCGTCCAATCCCTGACAGGCCAGCCGTCCCTCTTCTGCCATCACCTGTATCCCGTATAGGTCGCGGAACTGCATGCGGGCGCGGTGGAGCGTGACCCGCACGTTATCGAGCGAGATGCCCAGCGCGGCAGCGATCTCGTCATAGGCCAACCCTTCCAGTTCGCGCAGGACGAGAATCTGGCGGTAGGCGTCCGGCAACCGGTGGAGCGTGCGCCACACGGCGGCGCGCACCTCTTTCAGGCGGGCCTGCTGTTCGGGATCTCCCTCGCGCCGTTGGTCGGCGGGTTCGGGTGCTGTGGTTTCGCCGCCGTCCCAATCGGGGAGCGGGAACGTGTCGCGGTAGCGGCGCAGGCCGTCGAGCGCCAGGTTGCCGGCGATGCGGTAGATCCACGATTTGAAATCGTAGGGCGGTCCCAGGCGGCCCAGGTGCTGATGCGCCTGGATGAACGCCTCTTGCGTCAGGTCTTCGGCCCAGGTGCGCTCGCCCACCATACGGTAGAGGTAGCCATAGATGCGGCCCTCGTAGCGCGTGAACAATTCCGCAAATGCGGTTTTGTCTCCGCGTTGTGCTTGACGTACCAATTGCTCGTCGGGCGCCTTCATGCTTGGGCCTACTCCTGTAACGGCTGTGGTGTGGCGAATGTTACACCCAGGGGCTGCAAATGGAGTTGACGCTGCTATTAATTATACCTCAAAACGAGGGAGCCAGGTAGTTGCGGGCTGAGCCATTTTCAGTATAATCGTAAATCCGTTACGAGTGAAATTCTTGCACAATGGGCAAGAATTCCGGGCCGTCGCATCCATCTGCCACGAATGGCACGAATTGACACGAATGGCCGGAAAATTTTAGTGAAATTTGTGTAATTCGTGGCAAAAGACCTGTTTGGTTCCGGCTTGTCCGGGTTAGGGAGAATCTGCCGTGAAAAAGGCCTGCTTAATCCTCACCGTCTGTCTAGGTATCGTTGCTGCGTTCGCAGTCCCCGCGGCTGCTCGACGCAATCCGCAGCAGGAACCCCCTGGGCGTGACCCCGCCTTCGAGCAGGAGATCTATGACCGCCTGGCCGTGATCAACTCCGACGCCGTGTCCATCTTCCAAGAGGCCACCCGCGCGATGGACGCCGGCGATTGGGAGGTGGCAAAACAGGGTTTCGAGCAGGTACTCGGACTGGCCCCTGACTTTCCTGACGCGCTGCGACGGCTGAGTTACGTCGAACTGGCGTTGAACCACGTCGAGGTGGCTCTGGAGTACGCCAACCGCGCCTACGAGATTGACCCATCGCCTTACAACGAACTGGCTTTGGCGCGCGTCCTGCTGTCTACCGGCGATGCACGCGACGCGCAGGAAGGCCTGACCCACGCCGGTGCGGCGGCCGAGGCACTGCCGGACGACGCCGATGCCAACTTTATCCTGTTGTACGCCGGATTGATAGGGGAAGATCTCGATGCCATTCGCCGGGCCAGCGCGGTGTTGGTGCGGGTGGCACCCGATGATCCATTCGGACACTATGGCGCCGGCATTGCGGCGGCCTACGACGGGAAATGGGAACAGGCTGAGCGTGAGTTGCTGTTGGCGCGCGACCTGGGCATGCCCGCCGAAGAAGTTCAGCATGTGCTCGATGCAGGAGTCTCGGCGCAGGCGCGCCAGCAACGCTGGCTGCGGCGTGGGGCCTACGTTGTGGGCGGCTGGCTGGCGGGCCTGGCGATTCTCTTCCCGGTGGGGTTGCTGTTGAGCCGTCTGACCCTGGCGGCCGTGCGTCGCCCCCAGCCGCCGGCCCAAAAGCGGGTGGGCCTGGCGGAGCGGCTTGTTCGTGCGGTCTATCGCGTTGTCATTGCCCTCACCTCGCTCTACTTCTACGTCTCGATCCCCTTCGTGATCGTGGCGGTGGTAGCGGGCACGGCGGGCATCATTTACTTTTTCTTGGCGTTGGGGCGCATCCCGTTGCAATTGACCGTGATGCTGGTTCTCGGCGCGCTATTCACCCTGTTTGCCATCCTGCGCAGTCTCTTTGTCCGCATCAAGGACGAGGAGCCGGGTCGTCCGCTTTCGCGTGATGAGGCGTCGCAGTTGTGGTCACTGGCGGAGGAGGTGGCAGCGCGTGTCGGCACGCGCCCGGTGGACGCGATCTATGCCACGCCTGCGCCGTCTGTCTCGGTCGTGGAGCGCGGCAGTCTGTGGCAAAAGTTGCGCGGCAAGGGCCGGCGTTGCCTGGTCTTGGGGCTGGGAGCGCTGCCGGGCTTGACTCAGGCTCAGTTGAAGGGTATCCTGGCGCACGAATACGGCCACTTTTCCAACCGCGATACCGCCGGCGGCAACCTGGCGCACCAGGTGCAGGTCTCGATGCACCGGATGGCCTACGCTCTGGCAGCCAGCGGGCTGGCGCGCTGGTACAACCCGGCCTGGCTTTTCCTCAATGGCTTTAACCGGCTCTTCGTGCGCATCACGCACGGCGCCTCGCGCCTGCAGGAAATCCTTGCCGACCGGCACGCGGCGCTGGCCTACGGCGTGCGCAACTTTGTAGAGGGTCTGAGACACATCGTTCGCCAGAGCCTCACGTTCGACGCGCTGGCGGGCATGGAGGTCAATCGCGCCATCGAGCAGAATCGTAGCCTGCAAAATCTGTATACTCTGCCCACGACGATCCTGCCCGACACACTGCAGGCGCAGTTGGAGCAGAAGATAGACGAGGAAATGAAGCGCCCCACTTCCCCCTACGATAGCCACCCGGCTTTCCAGGAGCGCATCAATCTGTTGCAGCAACTTGGGGCGACCGGTGAGGTGTGGGGTAGCCGGGAGCCGGCCTGGGACCTGTTGCCCGATGCCGCGCAGTTGCAGGCCGAGATGACTGTTTTGGTCCAGGACCACGTGCGACGACAACGCGCCGGCCGACCTGTCCGTTGATGGTTACCGCTTCGCCCCCTGATACACGACCCCCTGCCGCTCCTCGCTGCGGTCGGTCGCCGGCGGCGGCTCGATGGATAAGGCCGCAATTTCCGCCCGCCATTCCGGCGCTATGACCACTTCTGCCGCCGCAAGTGACGCATCCAATTGCTCGAGACTGCGCGCCCCGATGATCGGCGCCGTAACGGCCGGGTGCGTCATCACCCAGGCTACCGCCAAGGTCGCCGGATGCAGGCCGTGCTCGCGCGCGTGCGCGGCGAAGCGTTCGGCAATCTCGTAGTAGGCCGGCTCGCCGTAGCGTTTCACGTACATCTCGTTTTCCACCAGCCGTCCCTTCTCCGGCTTGCGCCCTAAGCCGTATTTGCCGCTCAACAATCCCCCGCCCAGGGGACTGTAGGTGATCACACCCAGCCCTTCCGCCTGCGCCAGCGGCAGGATTTCGACCTCGGCCTGGCGCTTGACCAGGTTGTACATCGGCTGGATGCAGGCAAAGCGCGCCAGCCCTTCCCGCGCCGCAATCCCCAGCGCCGTAGCGATCTGCCAGGCGGCCCAGTTGCTCACCCCCGTGTAGAGCACCTTGCCCTGATGCACCAGATCGTCCAGCGCGCGCAATGTCTCCTCCATCGGCGTATCGGGATCGAAGCGGTGCACAAAGTAGAGGTCCAGCCGGTCGGTGTTCAACCGCCTGAGGCTGGCCTCGACGGCGCGCATGATATGGCGGCGCGAGAGGCCCTGCGCGTTAACGTCCTTGCCCGCCGCAAAGCCGACCTTGGACGTGATGACGACCTCGTCCCGGCAGTCTTTGATCAGCCGCCCCAGGATCTCCTCCGAGCGGCCGCCGGCATAGACGTCCGCGCAGTCGAAAAAGTTGATGCCCGCCTCGCGGCAGCGGTGAAACATCGCCGCCGCCGTCTCTTCGCCCGTGTCTCCGCCGAACGACATTGTCCCGAAACACAGGCGCGAGACCTTTACCCCCGTTTGTCCCAGGATGCGGTATTCCATCGCGTCTCCTTGTGTTGATGATTAGGGATTGGGGGCTTCCCGCTCACCAATCGCCGATCCTTTTCGCGGCATGGCGAATATCATCAGCAGCGCCGCAACGAGCGCCAGCGTCCCGCCGAAGAGGAACGGCGCCGGCGCCCCCAGCCAGTCCCACAGCGCGCCGGCGATGACCGACGCGCACAGATCGAGCAGGCCGACGATCAGACTGTAGGTGCCATAAGCCGTGCCGCGCAGTTCCGGCGGCACCAGGTCGGCCACCAGCGCCTTCGTCGTGCCGTAAGCGGTGGCATAGTACAGCCCGTAGAGCGCGTACAGCCCCCAGATGTGCCATCCCGTGCGTGCCAACCCGAACCCGGCGTAGACGACGGCGTAGAACAGCCACCCGCCGGCGATAAGCCGCCGCCTTCCGACGCGATCCGAGAATGACCCGGCGGGGGTGCTGATGAGCGTGTAGACCAGGTTGAACAGCAAGAGCGCGCCCAATACGCCGATGGCGCTCAGGCCGGCGTCCTGCGCCCGCAGCACCAGGAAGGCATCGGACGAGTTGCCCAGTTCGAACAATCCACACGTCAGCATCAGAAGGGCGAATGGTCTGCCCAGCCCCCTGAGGGAAATCCGTGGGCGCTCGTCCGTCTTGGTGACCGGTACGTCTTGCGCACCGACCGCCAGCGAGAGCACGGCCAGTGCTGCCGGAACGAGACTGACGAGCACAATAGTCTGGAAGGTGCTCAGGTTCAGCCCTACTGCGCCGCGCTGCATCAGCCAGATCACGCCCAGCGAGAGGAGCAGCCCCAGGAACGCCCCGCCGGTATCGGCGGCGCGGTGGAAGCCGAAGGCCAATCCGCGCTGGCTCTCATCAATGCTATCGGCCACCAGCGCGTCGCGTGGTGCAGTGCGAATCCCCTTACCTACCCGGTCGGTCCAGCGTGCCACCGCGACGGCCCACCAGGTGTCGGCGAAGTAGAAGAGCGGCCTGGAGAGCGCCGAAAGTCCATACCCGGCAACGGCCAGCCACTTGCGTGCCCGCAGCCTATCCGAAAGCCAGCCGGAAAAGACCTTGAGCAGGCTGGCGATGCCCTCGGCAACCGACTCTAGCACGCCGATGGCCGTCTTGCTCACGCCCAACGTCGCCAGCACGAGCGGCAGCACGTTGAGCACCATCTCGCTCGAAACATCCATCAGGAAACTGGTCAGGCTCGTCGCCCAGACGTTGCGCGGCAGTGCGCGCAATCCGGTCCTGTGTGAAGCATCGGTTGAGTGTTCTGTCATCTTTGCCATTCTTTTCGGCCTGAAGTGCCCTGCCTGTTGTTCACAGCACCGTCAACCTTTGTGTCCTTCGTGTCCTTTGTGTCCTTTGTGGTTAAAACCTTTGTGCCCTTCGTGTCCTTTGTGGTAAAAGAATGAAACTCTGTGGCCGTATGAAGTAATTATAGCCCCGGATTGACGCAGAGCAAATCAACCAACCAACCAACCAACCAACCAACTAACTAACTAACTAACTAACTAACTAACTAACCAACCATTGACACCTTTCCCCGTTCCTGCTAAACTGGGAATCGGGAGGTGCGACGATGCAACGCACAATGGCACTCTTTACGGCTCTGGCGCTTGGATTGGGAATGGCACTTTTGCCGGCCCTGGTCGCGCCGGCAGCGGCGCAGCCGGCCAGGGCGGCGCTCCCGCCGGTGACGAACACGGATGGGCGCGCGGGGCTGTGCTATTCCTTCTACCCTGGCCCGCAGGGGCAGGATCGCTACTACCTGCCGCTGGCCGTGCAGGCCGGCTCCCGGTGGGACCGCTTTGACTTTTCCTGGCTGCGCCTGGAGCCCGAGGACAACGTCTGGGACAGCAACTGGCTTGCCGGCTACGATGATCTGGTGAGCGACTTGCGCGATGCCGGGGTCCAGAACATCGTCGGTATCCTGCTCTGGACACCCGAATGGGCGGCCACGGGCGGGGCGCAGGGGATGCAGGTCTTCTCCTTCGATAAGCGTCCTACCGGCTGGTATGCCCCCACCTCCCGCTTGCGGATGGCACCTCAGGCGGTCAGCGCGGCTTCTTCTCCGCCCCGAGGGTTATACGAGGAATGGAACGACTGGACAGAGGCAGACGGTGACGAAATCAACTACTGGGGACGCTTTGTCTACACCGTAACATACCGGTATAAAAGTCATGTCAAGTACTGGGAAATCTGGAACGAGCCGGAATGGAGCTACTTTTGGTCTGGGACCTCGACCGATTACACCCAGTTGCTCAAGGTGGGCTATCAGGCGACCAAGGCGGCCTGCCCGGACTGCAAGGTGCTCTTTGGCGGCCTGCATTACTGGGCCAATCGGAACTATTACAGATGGGTGTTGCGCCAGATCAATCAGGATCCTGAGGCGCCGTCGAACAACTATTTCTTCGACATCATGTCGGTGCACCTCTATAGCCGCTCCTCCAATACCTATGACGAGATCGCCAACATCCGCAGCGGAATGACGACGTACAACGTGGGCGACCATCCCATCTGGCTCACCGAGACCGGCGTGCCGGTGTGGGGTGATGCTTATGAGTGGGTTCCTGCTCTACCCAAGTATGATTATGCTGCCACCAGAGATGAGGCCGCCGCCTACCTGATCCAGTCCTACGCCAACGCCTTGGCCTCCGGCGTCGAGCGCTACTTCTTCTTCCGTACCCACGATGATTGGTGTGACAAGAACCGCGACGGCGACTGCAATGATCAGGTAGATGGTGGTATGTCCGAAGCGTTTGGCCTCGTGCGTGACAACGGAACGCTCCGCCCTGCCTACTTCGCCTACCAGGTGGCCGCGACGTACCTGATCTCCCCCACCTTCACCACGCGCGAGGTGACCGGCGGCGGCATCAACGTCACGTTGTGGGGCACGCCGCGCGGCAAGGTCAGCGTGCTGTGGAATCCCGCCCCCACGGCCACCGTATACACCCTCGCGGCTGCGCGGCCTACGGCCACGCTCGTTTACCGCTCGGGCGACACGCAGCCCCTCACGGCCATTGATAATGCTTATACCATCCTCCTGCCCGGCGCCACGGCTAACCTGGTCTCCAATCCCGACGACTATATCATCGGCGGCGACCCGCGGATCGTGATCGAGTCGGAGACGAACAGCGCACCGCCCACCTCCACCGTCCATCCGCTGCCGGCGGTGACGGTCACCCCCTCGTTTACCGTGACTTGGGGGGGCCAGGACAACGAATCGGGCGTCCAGTTCTACGATGTGCAAGTGCGCGATGGGTCCGGCGCATGGACGCTGTGGAAGCAATGGACCACCGGCACGTCCGGCGTCTTTACCGGCGTGCACGGCCACACCTACTCCTTTCGCGTGCGGGCGACCGACCGCGTGGGCAACCGCGCGGATTGGCCCAACCATGCGCAGGCCTCGACCACCCTGGACCTCGCCAGCACGCTCCATCTCGTCAGCATCGGGCCCTTCTTCACCGACGAGAATCGCAACGACGTCTGGGACACAGGGAGCGGCGAGATCGCCCTGAGCGAGGTGAGGTTGGTGTTCCGCGACGGCGCCGGCCGGGAGTTGATCGGCGCCACGGTGAGTGGGCCGCGGAAGTTTACGACGACGATCCTGGCAGGAGAGACTTATTGGGTGCACCTGACTGCGACTATTGCAATGACCGACTATATCCGCCTCTTGCCGTTCACCTGGCCGCGGGGTCGGGAAGTGTATACCGAGTCGCTGGGCACGGTGGGCCTACGGCCTGCGAAGCATGTCTATATGCCGTTGGTCATGCGCCGTTATTGACGTTCGTAAAGGGACGTTTGGATCTGCTGCGATGATTAGCGGCGTCCGCCGGATACGGATAAAATTGCCCTGGAGGTTGTTCGACCGTTGTCCTGAGCGGGTAGTGTGAAGCGATGGGCTTGACACCGGTCGTGAAGGTGGTTAAAATCGGGCCGGAGGTAGAGCATGGGCAAGCGCAGGGTCAAGTACCAGTGGGATGCAGAATCCATCCGCGCGTTGCGCAAGCACCTGGGGTTGACTCAGCAAGAGATGTCCGAGGAACTCGGCACACGCCAGCAGACCATCAGCGAATGGGAGACCGGGATGTATCGCCCGCGTGGGGGGATGAACCGGCTCTTGACGCTCATCGCCGAACGGGCCGATTTCAAATACCAGGTCAAATCCGATAGCCCCGCGGAGGAGCCCTCCAAACCTTAAAATCGGTCCCTGCCCCTTGACTTTCTACACGTTTCCGTGTATAATATAAGCGTTGGTGGGAGAGCAGCGGCTCTCCATTGTTTTATCTTATTTTACACGTTAACGTGTAAATAGTAAGGAGCAAAGCAATGGCGGCTCGTGTGCTCGTTGAGATCATCCGGGCGTGGGAGCGGGAACAGTTGACGGTCGAGCAGGCGATCGGCCAGATGCTGTTGCTGCTGCAAGAACTGGAGGAACGGTTGCGTATCGTGGAGAGCCGCTTGGGGCGTCACGCGGAGAATGAAAAGCCCCGGCCTTGACCGGGGCTATGCGCGATTGTCGGGGGCATCTCTAGACGTGAGCGGTGCGCGCGTGCGAGCGGGCGCGCCAACGCACGATGACGAATACGATGGTGCCTACAATCGAGGCGATCGAGACGAGCGAGCCGACCGCCGCTACCCCGATCACCAGGCGCTTCCGCCCCCGTTTCGCCAGCACGACCTGACGCTGGGCATTCTTCGCCAATTCCTTGCCCAGCGTGCGCACGAACGCCGCCGACGGCTGCACGGGCTGCATGTTCTGGTGTAGGTGCTCGGCCAGCCGGAACAGCGGCGCAAGTTCCTCGCGCTCTTCGTCTGTCAAGGCGATCGGCGGCACCGCCGGTTGCCGGCCGATCAGTCCTTCGGCGTGAGCGGCAAGCGCTTCGGCTGCGCGTTCTTCACCGGTTATCCGTTTTCCCATAGGTCTCCTCCTGCCGTCCATCCCATCTGCTCGCATTCCTGACGTAGCGCCCTTAGCGTCCGGTGATAGAGCGACTTGATCGCTCCTTCCGAGCGCCCCATCACTTCCGCGATCTCGGCATTGCTCATCTGCTCGACGAATTTGAGGATCAACAGTTGCTGGCGGTCGGGCGGTAACCGCCGCACTGCCGCGAGCAACATCTCGCGCTCGTACTGCTCGTCGCTGGCAACGGCGGGCTCCTCCCGTCGGAGCGCGAGCAGCGTTGCCTCTTCGAGCGGGACCATCTGCCGCCGTTGGGTGTCGCGGTGCCAGTTTGCCACCACATTGTGCGCGATGCGGTACAGGTACGCCGAAAAAGGCGCTCCGCGATCCACGTAGCGCGGAAAGTGCTTCAGCGCGCGGTAGAACGTGCGCGCCGTCAGATCCTCTGCGTCATAATGGTTGCCCGTGCGATAGTAGATGTAGTTGTAGATGCGATCCACGTACCGCTCGTACAGGAGGCTGAATGCTTCCGCATCCTCCTTGGCACGGGCGATGAGCACCGAGTCGCTCTCTTCGTGCATGTCTTCTATCCTGGTTGCTCGACAAAGGGAGCGACGATGTTCCGGTCTCGATAATGGAAACACCGTCACCCTCTCCTAGTTGCGCGATTACGAACAGCGCAGGGTTAGTATATCAGAGTAGCGACGGCTGGTCAACCCAAGTCTCTTGTCATTCTGACCCTTTCGTGTTACACTTTTACATCACAAATCTGATATTGAGGGAGATCTATGCACAAGCGTGCAATAGCCGTGGGAATCGTACTGGTAGTGGCCCTGCTTGGGCCGGGCCGGCTCGGTCATGCGGCACCCCTCGCCCAAGGGCAGGCGATTGTGACCTATCCGACTGATGGCGCAACCGTCAGTGGTGTCGTGCAGATCACGGGGATCGCAACGCATCCCAATATCTTCTGGTATGATGTGAGTTATGCTGTCGGTCCTGACGCCACGGCCGGAACGCAATGGGTCAGTTTGGCGCGCGTGGAGAACACGCGCGTCGAAAACGGCGTGCTGGCTACCTGGGATACCACCGGCCTGCCCAACGGACAATACTGTCTGGCCTTGACGATGGTGGGCAGGGATGACTCGTTCACGTACCAACAGATCGTGAGACGTTTAACAGTTGACAACACCCAACTCGTGGCCTCGCCAACCCCGGAAGAGGTCACTCCATCACCGCTGCCTACCGCTGTGATCGGGCCGACGGCGACGCCGGTGACGGTCGAGCAGCCGCCTACCGCTACCCCGCGAGCCTCTCCTGCGCCTGGCGAAGGAGAGGAGGAGACCACTCCTGATGCAGAGAGACGCTCTCGCCTGGTGTTTGACACAGCCGGACTACGGGATGCCTTTTGCAACGGCGGGCTGGTAGTCCTCATGCTGTTTGTGCTGTTGGGCCTTTACCAGTCGGCCAAGGCCATCATCCGCTGGTACCTGCGTGGGCGGAGACCGCTCTGAGTCGGGGTAATTCCGGCCATTCGGCACGCAACACGCGGTACGCAATACGCAGTACGCAACACGTTTCCCGTATTGCGTATTCCGTGAGAATGAGATCCACGATGGAAGCCTACCTCATCGCTGGGCTGGGCAATCCGGGCCACCGACATGCCGCGAACCGACATAACGTCGGCTTCCGTTGCGTCGAACGGCTGGCCGCTGCGCACGGTTGGGCCTTTGACAAACGTCAAAAGAACGGGCGTGTTGCTCTGGGGGAGATCGGCGGCCAGCGGGTGATCTTGGTCAAGCCGCAAACCTTTATGAATGAGAGTGGGCGTGCCGTAGTCGCTCTGGCTCGCTTCTATCAAGTGCCGCCGGAGCGGATGCTGGTGTGCTACGACGACCTCGATCTGCCGCTGGGCACGGTACGGCTGCGCCCCGAAGGCGGCAGCGGCGGCCACAAGGGCATGCGCTCGATCATCGAGCACCTGGGAAGCCAGAACTTTCCCCGCCTGCGTATCGGCATCGGCCGTCCGCCAGGGCAGATGGACCCGGCGGCCTACGTGTTGCAGGATTTCTCTGTAGAAGAGCAACCGTTGGTGGATGAGGCGCTGGCGCGAGCTGTGGCGGCTGTTGAGACCTGGTTGCGCGAGGGGATCGTAATGGCGATGAGCCGGCACAATCGGGGTGGTGGATTGTGAACGTCTCCGGCATCCTGGCATCGTTCGACGCCCTCGCTGCCTATCGTGCCCTGCGCGACGATCTGGCGAGCGGCGAAATGCCGCCCCCGTTGGGCCTCCTGCGGGCAGCGCGCCCGGCGCTCCTGGCTGCACTTGCCCGCGACCTGCAACGCCCGTTGCTTGTCATCGCCGGCTCCGTTGAGCGTGCCCG
>DAOUBA010000203.1:0-24922 GCA_034432855.1 Anaerolineae bacterium
GGTCGCGTTCACCGCTCCGCATTCCTTCTCCGAACATGAGTTACGTCTCCTGGGACTGTTGGCCGAACAGGCGGCCATTGCCATCGAGCGCACCCGTCTCTTTGCCGCCGACACGCGCCGTTCGACTCAGTTGGCGCTGATTGACGAGGTGGCCCGGCAGGCCACGGCGACGCTCAATCTGAACGAGATCCTGGATACGGTGGCGGCTGCCATCCAGCGCAGTTTCGCCTACTTCAACGTTGCGCTTTTCCTGGTGGATCAGGCGTTGGGTGAAGTCGTGCTCCGCTCCGTCGCTGGCGGGCATGCGACGGAGCGGCGGCGGGGCTATCGCCAACCAATCGGGGAAGGCGTCGTGGGTCACGTCGCCCAGACGGGGAAGACGATGCTGGTGAACGACATCGCTACCGAGCCGCGCTACCGCCCGATCTCACCGACCCTCAAGCCGATCGGTGCGGAACTGGCGGTGCCTATTCTGCGCGGCGATGAGGTGATCGGTGTCCTGGACATCCGTAGCCTGGAACGAGGCGCCTTCAGCCAGGAGGACGTAAGGATGATGGAGGCGCTGACCGATCAGCTGTCCGTCGCGATTGACAACGCCCGGCTGTACGAGGAGACCCAGCGGCGCGTGACGGAATTGAGCGCCCTGCAAGACACCAACCTGCGTATCGTCTCGTCGCTCGACACCACGCTGGTTTTGGATTCCGTAACGCGCAACGTACTGGATTTGGTGGATGCAGACGATGTGCACATTTTCCTTCGCGATCCGGAAAACGGACACCTGGAGTTCGGAAACGCGCTGTGGCGGGGTGAACCGACGCCCGTGAGCCTGCAAAAGCAGCCGGATGAATTTGTCCACGCCGTACTCGAAGCCGGTCGCTCGCTGGTCTTTAATCACGCGCGTGAACACCCGTACTTCGCCTCGCTCAGGGCGCGGGGATCGGGCGTGGAGGCCGTCGCCGGTTTTCCGCTGTTGGGCAGCACGGGCGCTATGGGCGTGATGACGGTGACCTATCTGCGCCCCCACGTTTTCAGTGCCGACGAACTGCGTCTGCTGGGACTGCTGGCCTCGCAGGCTGCTGTAGCAATCGCCAACGCGCGGCTGTACGAGGAGATGCGCCGTCGTCTCGAAGAACTGACCATGCTGCACGAAATCTCCTTCGCCGCCTCGTCCACGCTCTCGCTGGAGGAGATCGCCGATCGGGTGGTCGCCGCCGTCCAGCAGAGCCTGGGGTTCGAGCACTTGAGCCTGTTGCTGCTCAACGACAAGCAGGGCGTGTTGGAGCCGCTGGGCCGCTGTGCCAGTAGCGAGCGCGAGGTGCGTATAGGACAGGGGTTGGCGGGCTGGGTCGCCGAGCATGGCGTCGCGTTGCGCGTGGGCGACGTGACACAGGATGCCCGTCACGTCGAAAGAATCCCCGGTACGCGTTCGCTGTTGATTGTCCCACTGACGGTGGGGGAGCGCATAATCGGGGTGATCGAGGCGGCGAGTGCGCGCTTTGACGCGTTTGGCATAGCCGACGAGCGCCTGATGACCACGGTGGCGCGGCAACTGGCCATCGCCATCGAGAACGCGCGCCTGTATCAGGAGACCGAGCGGCGACTGGCAGAGGTCTCGGCCCTGTACCAGTTGGCCCAGCAGATGAACACGACGTTCGGCGTTCAGGAGCGGCTGGACGCCATCGTCTGGTCGCTGAAAGAGGCATTGAATTGCCGCGCCTGTTCGATCGCGCTCGTGGACCCGATTCACAACGTATTGGAGATCCGCGCGGCAGCAGGCATTGACGAGCAGTGGAAACGCGCTTTCCGGCTGAGCCTGGGCGAAGGGACGGCTGGCCGTGTCGCGCTTGAAGGCGTGCCTGTATATGTGCCCGACACGCGGGCGACGAGTGATTTCGTCTTCTTCGATCAGGCCGTGCGTTCGCTTCTGACGGTACCCTTGAGTGTCCAGCAACGGGTGATCGGGACACTGACCGTGGATAGCGACAGGCCCAATGCGTTCAGCGAGGCTGACGAGCGGCTGCTCACCATCGCGGCAACCCAGGCCGCTATTGCCATCGAGAACGCGCGGCTGTATGCCAGCCTCGAGCAGCGGGCCAGGAATCTGGCTGAGGTGTGCGCCGAGTTGCGGGAGGCCGACCGGCTCAAAGATGAACTGGTACAGAATATCTCGCACGAGTTACGGACGCCGCTCACGTTTGTGAAAGGCTACGTCGAATTGCTGCTGGCGGGCGATGCCGGGCCGCTCACCGAGGAGCAGAAGGAGCAACTGCAGATCGTGGCCGAGAAGACCAACGTGGTCACGCGCCTGGTGAGTGACATCATCTTCCTGCAGCAGATGGACCGGGCACCTGCCAAGAAAGTGCCCGTCTCGCTGGTCAAACTGGCGCGACGCGCCTTGCGTGGGTGCGCTGCTACCGCCGAGAGCGCCGGGTTGATTCTGGTAGATAACATACCAGATGATCTGCCGCTGGTGGCCGGAGATGAGGGCTGGTTGTTGCAGGTGTTCGACAATCTGCTGGGGAACGCGATCAAGTTCAGCCCCGATGGCGGGCGAATCACGGTGACCGTCGAAGATGTCGGGCCGATGGAGCGGGTGTCCGTTGCCGATCAAGGGATCGGCATTCCCAAGGATCAGCAGGAGCGCATCTTCGAGCGTTTCTATCAGGTGGATGGCTCGGCCAAGCGACGGTTCGGCGGCGTTGGGTTGGGCCTGGCAATTGTCAAACGCATCGTCGAGACCCACGGGGGGAAAGTCTGGGTAGAAAGCGAGGAGGGGAAGGGCAGTACATTCTACTTTACGATCCCCAAGTACCAGGACGGGGCACTATCCTGAAGACCGGCGGGTGTCGTAGCATGGGGGTGGCATCATAGACGGCGTGACTGCAGCAATCCAGAAACGACAACCTGAGGTCACATCCGGCCTGCGTGCCCAATTGCGTGGGCTGCCCAAGGTGGACCTGCATCGCCACCTGGAGGGCTCGCTGCGCATCCAGACCCTGGCCGAGATCGCTCGGGAGCACGGCATTGACTTGCCCAGTTACGATATCGAATCCCTGCGTCCCTTCGTAACGGTCACCAACGAGCAGCCCGACTTTCATCGTTTCCTGGAAAAGTTCCGTCTCTTACGCCGTTTCTACCCAACGCGGGAAGCAGTGGAGCGGATTGCCTACGAAGCGGTCGCCGATGCAGCTGCCGATAACGTCAGATACCTGGAACTGCGCTTCAACCCGAGCGCGCAAGCGCGAATGCAGGGCTTTTCGCTCGAACAGGTGACGGCCTGGGTGTGCAACGCCGTCGCCCGGGCGCAGCGCGACCTGGGGGTGCGCGTGGGCCTGATTATGCAGATCAGTCGGGATGAAAGCCTGGAGGTGGCCTCTCAGATGGTAGACGTCGCCCTGGCTTATCGGGACAAAGGCATCGTCGGGCTCGATCTGGCCGGCGACGAGGTCAGATACCCCGCGCGTGGCTTCTCCGAGGTCTTCCGCCGGGCACGGCAGGAGGGACTGAACATCACCATACACGCCGGTGAAGCCGCCGGCGCCCAGAACGTCCACGAGGCGATCGAATTGCTAGGAGCACAGCGCATCGGACACGGCCTGCGCACGGTCGAAAACTCGGAGGTTGTGCGTCTGGTGCGTGACCGGGGAGTGACGCTGGAAATCTGTCCGACCAGCAACTTGCAGACCGGCGCTGTGCGCCGTTTAGGACAGCATCCCCTGACCGATCTGATGACGCTCGGGCTGCGCGTGACCATCAATACGGACGATCCCAGCGTCAGCGATACGACGCTTACCGACGAGTACATGGTCGTCATGCTGACGATGGGAACAACGTTGGAGCAGATCAAGCGTACCATCGTTACGGCCGCCGAGGCGGCTTTCCTGCCGCCGGACGAGAAGGAGCAATTGGTGGCTTGGTTCCACCGGGAGTTGGGAGTGACGTGAGACGTAAGACGTAAAACGTAAAGCGTAAAACGTAAGGCGTAAAGGGATGATGGTATTGATTCGTGACCAGATTGCGGATTGGATCGCTGCAGGGTTGCAGGCCGCGCAGAATGTAGGTGCATTGCCGCTGTTCAAAGTGCCGGCGGTGTCCGTGGAACACTCGCGCCAGGCCGGACATGGTGACTATGCCTCGCCAGTGTGTCTGCGGCTGGCAAAGGAGGCCCGCTTATCACCCCGCGAGATTGCCGCGCGAGTCGTCGAGCACCTGCCGCCGGCTCCGCTCGCGGGCAAAGTCGAGGTGGCGGGGGCAGGGTACATCAATGTCACACTGGACTCCGGCTGGCTGGCCGCCCAGGTTGAGGCTATCCTGGAAGCCGGCGAGACATTCGGGAGCCTGGAACGCGGCCTGGGCAAGAAAGCGCAGGTCGAGTTCGTTAGCGCCAACCCCACCGGCCCGCTGACCGTCGGACGGGGGCGTGGCGGCGTGATGGGCGATACGCTTGCCAATCTCCTGATGGCAGCCGGCTACCAGGTGGAGCGCGAGTATTACTTCAACAACGCCGGGCGCCAGATGGAGATCCTGGGCAACTCGGTGCGTCTGCGCTATCTGGAGTTGCTGGGGCAGGAAGTCGAGTTTCCGGAAGACCACTATCAGGGCGACTATATCCGCGACATTGCCGCCGCGCTTCGGGCCGAGTATGGCGACGGACTCGCGGACGCAGATATTGGCGTCTTCAAGGAGAGAGCCGAAGCGGAGATCTTTGCCGGCATCCGCGCCACGTTGGCCCGGCTGCGCATTCACTTCGACAACTATTTCAACGAGAGTTCGCTGCACGAGGGCGGCCAGGTCGCCGAGGTTTTGGCCAGGATGCGCGAACGCGGCTGCATCTACGAGAAGGACGGGGCGACCTGGTTCCGCGCGCCCGACGGGGAAGGCAAAAAGGACCGCGTCCTCATCAAATCCACCGGCGAGCCCACCTATCGCCTGCCCGACATTGCTTATCACGTCGAGAAAATCCGCCGTGGCTACGACCTGATGATCACCATCCTGGGCGCCGATCACGTGGAAGAGTACCCGGACGTGCTGGCCGGCCTGCAGGCTCTGGGGTATCGCACCGACAACGTGCGCGTCGTCTTTCACCAGTTCGTCACCCTGGTACGCGGCGGCGAGCAGGTGCGGATGAGCACGCGCAAGGGCCATTTTGTCACGCTGGATGAGTTGATTGACGAGGTGGGCGCCGACGCGGTGCGCTACTTTATGCTCGCGCGTTCGCCCGATAGCCACATGGATTTCGACCTGGACCTGGCGGTAGAGCAATCGGAGCGCAACCCGGTCTACTACGTGCAGTACGCCCACGCCCGTATCGCCAGCATCCTGCGCCACGCCGCCGACCAGGGTTGGGACATCGAATCGCCGGGCAATGTCTCTCTGTTGGCGCACGAGAGCGAGCAGGCGCTTATCCGCAAAATGCTGGAATTGCCGGAAGTGGTTGAGCAAGGGGTCGTGCAACTGACGCCGCACTATCTGCCGTTCTATGCACAAGAGTTAGCGGCGATCTTTCACGCATTCTACCGCGATTGCCGCGTCGTCTCCTCGGACCCCGCCGATGCCGAGTTGACCCGCGCGCGTCTCCGGCTGGTGCGTGCGGCCCGGCTGGTTCTTGCCCGCGTTTTGCACCTGATGGGCGTCACAGCGCCGGAACGGATGTAGAGGAAGCAGGAAGCAGGAGGCAGGAGGCGGGAAGCATCACCTCTTACCCCTTGCATCTTGCCTCTTGTATCTTGCATCTTTGAGGGAGGATTCACAACAAGGTGGGCCTGAAACCCGATCACTGGATTCGCAAAATGGCATTAGAGCACCGTATGATCGAGCCGTTCGTGGACGGGCAGGTGCGCGATGGCGTGATCTCGTATGGCCTCTCGTCCTACGGCTACGACATCCGCGTGGCCGACGAGTTCAAGATCTTTCAACCCGAGATCACCGCAGCCAAACTGTCCGATGTCCAGTGCGCCTACGTGGCTGGAGTCCTCGACGCACAGGGTCAGATCGGCTATATAGCGTCCGGGCCGGGAGGACGCCCTGGCCTGGCGCTGGTTATCACTGGCGAGAATCGCGCAATGCTCGAGGGCTTGCAGGCGATCATCGGCACGGGCTGCCTGCGCGAGTCTGGGGACGGGCGCAGTGAGTTAATCGTGAGCAAGGCCGCCGACGTGCAATACATCCTCTCTCAGGTGTGGCCCTACCTCTCCCAGCGCCGTGAGGTGGCCTCGCGGGCGCTCGCCGAGTTAAAGTCGGCCAAGTCCATCGTCGTGGACCCCAAGAATTTCGACGCCGATTCGTTCGTGGATTTCAAAGGCGACGTGTGTGTCATCCCGCCCAACTCGTTCGCCCTGAGCCGTACGGTAGAGTACTTTCGCGTCCCGCGCAACGTCCTGACCGTATGCGTGGGAAAAAGCACGTATGCGCGCTGCGGGATCATCGTGAACGTGACCCCCTTTGAGCCGGAATGGCAGGGCTATGTCACGCTCGAGATCAGCAACACCACTCCGCTGCCGGCCAAAATCTATGCCAACGAGGGCATCGCTCAGGTGCTTTTTTTCGAGGCCGACGAGGAGTGCGAGGTCTCTTACGCCGACAAGAAGGGCAAGTACCAGGCGCAGAAGGAGATCGTCCTGCCGCGGCTGTGACGTTGACCGAAGGGGAAGTGCGGGTTATAATGATGGCGGAGGTGACAGGATGGGTGTGTTGACGACGTATCCGGGGTCGTTGAAAAGGGTGTGATATGGCTGCGGCCCTCGTCGCCCGCGTCGCCGGAGGGCGCCGAAGTGCTCGTGGTTGCCGCGCAACCGCTCCCCTCTCTGGAAGAACAGGAACGCCGTCTGGCCTGGATGTCGGAAGAAGAATGGTGCAAACCGTTTGATGCTGTGCGAACGGCCTGGGATACTTCCGAGCCGGCGCCGGAGGAAGGCCGGCTGCTGAGTGATGATGAGTTGGTGGCATTGGTGCACCAGGAGACGATATCGTGATCGCCACTGCCGTTGCCGCCAGCCCTTGCTACCTGGTCGCAGCAGACAGCGACTTGTATGGCGATGCTGACCTGGTCAATGCGCTGCGCACACTGGGCGTGACGGTCGTGCAGACTGCTGGCTTTCTGGCTGCGCTGTAGGGGTTGGATTGACATCCCCGCAAAATCGGGTATGATGAGAAACATACCGGGCGGTTAGCTCAGTTGGTCAGAGCGCCTCTCTTACAAAGAGGAGGTCACAGGTTCGAGTCCTGTATCGCCCACACGTTGAACTGGGGAGGTTGGCGATGCAACAAGTTCAGGCTTACGAGGGCATTGTCCAGGATGGCCTGGTCCGGCCGCCGGAGTACGCGCGATTGCCGGAGGGTGCACGTGTGTATATCGTTGTCCCATCAGTGGGCGAGGCCATGGCACGGCGCAAGGCAGCCCGTTGGCTGGGCGAAAATGTTGGCAACCTGGCAATGCCCGGCGAGGCAACCATTGCTGAAACCGGTGGGCGGCGCGTCTGGCGATTCCCCCTGTTCCTGGCGTCCCCGTTCGATGACCCAATTGGTCGCATCGGCCATGTGGATGTGGACGCCGAAAGCGCGACTGTCTTGGCTGATGCGCGCATTGCCGAAGAATTGATTCAGCGTGGCGAACGTCTTGAATGTGCCTCATCGCAGACAGGAAACTAACGCGGGCTGTCTGCCTGCGTGCGCCCAGATGGTGTTGGCCTATCTGGGCGTTTCTTGTTCCCAAGACGATAAAGTGATTTCGATCCCCGTGATGTATTTCCTGCTGGCCTGGGGGGAGATAGATTCCACTTACGCTGTGATCACCCGAAAGTGATTGCTCTTCAAGACTTGCTCACCGCCACCGGCGGACAACTGGTGGGCCCCGCCACCCCCGCCCAATTCCCGGCGTTTTGCTACGACTCGCGCCGCATCCGCCCCGGCGAACTCTACGTCGCCGTCAAGACGGAGGAGGGCGACGGGCACGACGATATCGCCGATGCCATCCGGCGAGGTGCGGGCGGTGTGCTCTGCCAGTTCCCCCCCGCCGCCCCGCCTATTCCTTGCATCGTCGTCTCGGATACGCAACTGGCCCTCACTGACTGGGCCGCTGGTGTCTTGCGCCGGCGCCCTATGCCGGTTGTGGGCGTCACCGGCTCTACCGGCAAGACCGACGCGTGCTGCGCCATCGCCGCCGTCCTCGCCACTCGCCATCGCGTTTTCTGTAACCCGCCAGACCTCAGTGACCGCTTCAGTGTACCGATTGCCCTGGCAGGGCTTGCCCCGGAGCACGACCTAGCCGTGCTGGAACTGGCATGTAGCGCCTTCGACGAGATCGGCCACCTGGCGGAACTCGTTCGTCCGCGTGTGGCTGTCGTCACTACGGTCAATCACACTCATCTGGCCTACCTGGGTAGCCTGGAGGCCATCGCGCAGGAAAAGGGCCGGCTGGTGGAGGCGCTCCCGCCAGATGGCGTCGCTGTGCTCAACTACGATGACCCCCGCGTGCGGGCGATGCGCGAACGTACTCGCGCCCGCGTCGTCACCTATGGCCTCAGCCCTGACGCCGACATTGTGGCCTCCGACCTGCGCCCCGACCCGGAGGGGTTGCAGTTCGTCGCCCATTTTCCCGGTGTCAGCGGTCTGGGCACTCCCGGCTATCCACCCAAGTCCGAAGTGCGCACCCGGCTCCTGGGTCGCCATCAGGCCTATACTGTCCTGGCCGCCATCGCCGTCGGCCTGGCGTTTCACATCCCCTGGGATGCCATCCTCGACGGGGTCGAAGAACTGCGCCCCGGGCCAGGCCGGCTCCAGGTGCTGCGCGGCGCTAGCGGCTCGATCCTGTTGGACGCCTCCGCCAGTTGCACGCCGGCCAGCGGCTTGGAAGCGCTGGCTACGCTGGCCGACTATCCTGCCAAACGTCGCATCGCCGTCCTGGGCGACATGGCCCAACTGGGCGGCTATGCGGTTGAAGGGCACAGGCGGCTGGGGCAGGCAGCGGCTGCATTTGTCAACCTGCTGGTGACCAAGGGGCAGCGTGCAGGCTGGATCGCCCAGGCGGCGGGAGAAGCCGGGCTGGATAACGGGCGCGTCTTTGTCACCTATACCGCCAGCGACGTGGTACGCTATCTCCGCCCACAACTGGGGCCGGGCGATGTAGTGTTGATCAAGGGCGATATAGAAGCCCGCATGGAGCAGGTGGTCGAAGGACTGCTGGCCGATCCCGCTGACGCCGCACGTCTGGTGCAGCGGAGCGACGGGCGGATGGTGCGCACGGTCCGTCCTGCCCGTCCCACCTGGGTCGAGGTGGACCTGGAGGCAGTGGCCTATAACGTGCGGCGGATCAAAGAGATCGTCGGGCCGCAGGTCGAAGTATTGGTCGTGCTCAAAGGCGACGCCTACGGCCACGGTGCGCTTACCGTCGCCCGCACCGCGCTCAACAATGGCGCTTCCTTTTGCGGCGTCGCCTCGGTCAACGAGGCTGTGCGGCTCCGGGATGGCGGGGTGGATGCGCCGATCCTGGTGCTGGGCTACACTCCCGCCTGGCTGGCGAAAGAGGCGCTGCTACATGACGTCACGCTCACCCTATACGATGCGGACCTTGCGCGGGCCTTCAGTCGCGCCGCTGCTGATCTGCGCCGCACCGCGCGCGTCCACATCAAGGTGGATACCGGCATGGGGCGGTTGGGCCTCTTGCCCGACCAGATCGTTCCGTTTGTGGAGGAAATTCGCGCCCTCCCATGCCTTGACCTGGAGGGCATCTTTACCCATTTCTCCGTCGCGGATGCCGAGGACCTGGAATACACACGCTGGCAATTAAGCCGTTTTCAGGATGTGTTGGAGCGGCTGGCAGGGATCGGCATGCACTTTCGCTACGTCCATTGCGGCAACTCGGCTGCCCTCTTGCGCTTGCCGGAAACGCGTTTCAACATGGTGCGGCTGGGCATAGCCATGTATGGCCTTCGGCCGTCGCCCCACGTCGCGCTGCCGGAGGGTTTTCGGCCGGCGCTCGCCTGGAAGACGACCATCGCCCAGGTCAAGACGCTCCCGCCGGGGAGTTACGTCAGTTACGGCAACACCTACCGCACGCAAGGCGAAGAGACCATCGCCGTCATACCGGTCGGTTACGCCGACGGCTTTCGCCGCGCGCCTACCCACTGGCAGGAGGTGCTCGTGCGCGGTCGGCGTGCCCCCATCGTCGGGCGCGTGTGTATGGATCAGACGATGATCAACGTCAGCCACATCCCCAACGTGCGCGTCGGCGACGAGGTCGTGCTGATCGGCCGCCAGGGCGAGGACGAAATCACCGCCGAGGAAGTGGCGGACTGGTTGGGCACTATCAACTACGAGGTCGTCTCCGAAATCCTGGCGCGGGTGCCGCGGGTGGTGTAGTGTGTGGGACAGGCTTTCGAGCCTGTCAGCAGCCTGGAAAGGCTGCTCCACGCTTGCTCGAATGGAGTATGGATGTCCGACAGTGTACGCGATTTGCTGGTGCGCGGGATCGCCGCCGCCAAGGATGGTGATCGAAGAGCAGCCCGCCGCTATCTGGAATGGGCACTGCGGCTCAATCCGACGAATGAACAGTACATCAAGGCCTGGTTCTGGTTGAGCGAGATCAGCGACGATCCCGACGAGAAACGAAAGTACCTGAAGTACATCCTCAGTGCCGACCCCACGCATCCCGAAGCACGGCGGAGTCTGGCGATCCTGGACGGTTGTCTGAGGCCCGAAGAAGTGATTGATCCCAACCGCCTAGCGGTTGCCACGCCGGATGTACCCCAACCGACCGGGGCCCGGCAGTTTGTCTGCCCGCAGTGCGGCGGACGCATGGTGTACAATATTTGAGGTGAGCCATCGGATGAGCAAACGTCGCCTCAAACGACAATTGAACCTGGCTCAGGTGGTGATGCTGGGCACTGCCGGCGCCATCGGCGCAGAGGTTTTCGTGCTGACCGGCCACGCTGCCGGATTGGCCGGCCCGGCCGCCGTCCTGGCCATGCTTGCCGGCGGCTTGCTGACCTACAACATCGCCCTCAATTACTGCGAACTGGCCACGGCCTTCCCGGTCGCCGGCGGGGCGATGACCTATGTGCGCGAGGCCTATGGGAACAACATCCTCTCGTTCCTCGTCGGCTCGATGGACTGTCTTTCCAGCACCTTTTACACCGCGCTCTCGGCAATGGGTTTTGCCTACTCGCTGCAAGTCTTCTTCCCCGGCCTGCCGGTCGTCTGGACCGCCATTGCCGTGATCGGCGTCTTTACTGTGCTCAACGTCCTGGGCGTGACCAAAGTGGGAAATGTCCAGGTTATCCTGGGCGGCCTGTTGCTGCTGTTCTTCGCTATCTACATTGTCCTGGGTTTTCTACGCTCGACCGGGTTCCGGGTGGAGACGTTTCTGGCTGGTGGATCTTTCTTTATCTACCATGACGCCGTGACCAACCTGTCCAAGATCCTGCGTACCATCGCCTTGATCTACGTGGCTTTTGTCGGTTTCGAGGTGATCGCCGACGACGCCGAGGAGGTTCAGAACCCCAGCCGCACCATTCCGTTGGGCATCCTGCTCAGCCTGACGCTGGTGTTGATCCTCAACGTCTCTACCATGCTGGTAACGCTGGGCGTAGTGCCGTGGCCGGAACTGGCCCGCGCGCCCGAGACTGCGCTGACCGATGCCGTACGTCGTTTCCTGCCCGGATGGGGCGCGCCGATGATGGCAATCGCCGGTATCATCGCCACGCTGACCACCATCAACACCTCGATGCTCAGCGCGACGCGCGAGGGGTTTACCCTGAGCCGCGACGGCGCCTGGCCACGTGCACTCTCGCGCCTGGGACGCTTCCGCACGCCCTACGTCTCGATCCTGGCGATCGGCGCGATCAGTTGTTTCATCGCCGTCGTTGGCCTGGTGGATTTTCTGAGTTACATCTCCAGCGCCGGCTACCTGTTCGTGCTGTTTTGGGCTAACTTGGCGATGATCCGGCTGCGCCGGCGATACCCTGATCTGAAGCGTCCATTCAAGGCGCCGCTCTTCCCGCTCACCGCTTACGCGGCTGCGGCGACCGGTTTCCTCATCGTCGCCTTTACCGAATGGAAGGCGCTGCTCTTTGGGCTGGGGGTGCTCGCTGCGTGCAGCGTCTATTATTATGCCCGCCGGCCGGTCGGGAAACTGCTGGCCTCCCGCGCGCGCAGCCTTGAGAAGGCGCGCGACCGCATCCTGGTGCCGGTAGCCAACCCGCGCACCGCCGAAAGCCTGGTGCACCTGGCGACCATCCTGGCGCAGGCCAGCGAGGATACGAGCGTCTGCGTGCTCACCGTCGTGCCCGTCTCGCCCGCCGTCCCGCAGGAAACGCAGGAGCGCCTGCTCGCCCGCCTCGAGCCGCAGCGGCAGATGTTGCTCAACAGCATCGCCGACGAAGCGCAGAAGCGCAACGTGCCGCTCTACACCAAACTGCGTGCCGCCCCCGACGTCGCCGAGGGAGTGCTGGACGAGGTCTCTGGCAACGTCAAACTGGTGCTGATGGGCTGGCCCGGCCCGCTGACCGGCGAGGCGCTGGCCCGAAACGTAGTGAACGAGGTGCTCATGACGGCGCGGGCCAACTTTGCGGTACTGCTCGACCGGGGCTTGAAGGGAGTGCGGCGCATCCTGGTGCCGGTGGGTGGTGGAGTCCATTCCCGCCTGGCGATCCGGCTGGCCTACGAGATCGCCGCGCGCGAGGGTGCCCACATCACGGCACTGCACTGCCTGTGCGAGGAGTGCGAGTTCGAGGAACTGGAAGACCGTATGGCCTTCCTGCGCGAGATCATCGAGGACGAGTTGGGCAGTGTCCCCTCGCGCTTCGTCACGCGTCTGGCACAGGCCAAAGACGTGGCCGACGGCATCCTGGAGGAGACCGCCCGCCAGCCATATGACCTGGTCGTCATCGGCGCTTCTGAGGAGTGGAGTGTTCGCACCCGGCTCTTTGGCACCATAGATGACTGGATTGCGGAGCGGATTGCCTGTTCGGTGTTGCTGGTGCGCCGCTACGAACCAGCGGCCATCTCCTGGATCAAGCGACGCGTCAAGATGTAGAAATCGGCGATGCTCTGGTTTGCCCTAGCAGATGGCTGGGGTATAATAAGTGTGATATGGTAGAGGTTCGTAGGCTGCTGGCCGAAAAGGCGAACCGTCGTGCGCTCCTGGAGGCGGAGATTGGGCGCATTGTAGTCCAGTTGCGGGAACGAGGTGCGCTGAAGGTCATTCTCTTCGGCTCCCGCTGCTCGTGGCGATGCCAGTGCGCACAGCGACCTGGACCTGATCGTCGTGATGCCCGGCGAACAGGGTTTCGCTTATTGGTCCCGTCACCTGTACGAGGAGATTGACCGGCACGTGGCGGTAGATCTTTTGCCCTACAACGAACGCGAATTCGCCGAGATGCAACATAGCCGCCTGATACGCCACGCTCTGTACACAGGGAGGGTGCTCTATGAAAGACCCACTTGACGAAGCACGCCGCTGGCTGACGCACGCCCAGGATGAGTATCAAGACGCTGAGGAACTGCGAGAGCGCGGACGGTTCTATTTGGCCCTCTTCCACTTTCAGCAGGCCGCCGAGAAAGCCCCGTTATCCGAATAGCCTACCTGGGGGAGTGCCCTCCCGTTTCTATGCCGATCCTGAAGAAGCCGCCGCTGCATCTGCCCTTGCCCGGCAAGTCATTGAGACCATAGTCCGGCGGCTGCAAAACCTGGAATCACCTTCGGAAAAGGAGCAACAACGATGAAACTAGATCCAGAGGCACGTTATGCCAAGACTCACGAGTGGGCGCGATGGGATGGTGATGAGATCGTCTGTGGCATCAGTGACCATGCTCAGGACGCTCTCTCCGACATCGTCTACGTCGAACTGCCCGATGTAGGAGATGCGTTCGACAAAGGCGATGCTTTTGGAGTGGTCGAATCGGTCAAGGCTGCCTCCGACGTCTATATGCCGATGGGCGGCGAGATTACTGCCGCCAACGAAGACCTGGAGGATATGCCCGAGTTGGTCAACAAGGATCCCTACGGCCATGGCTGGCTGATCCGCTTCAAGCCCTCCGACCCGGCCGAGTTCGACGATCTGATGGATGGCGCGGCGTACGAGGCGATGGTCGCGGCTGAGGAAGAAGAATAGCCGACGGAATACGCAATACGCAACCCGTGCTGCGTGTTTCGTTCCTCTGGAGGCGACTGATGCCTTACATCCCGCATTCCGAGGCGGACCGCCAGGCCATGCTCGCCGCCGTCGGCGTCCGCTCAGTCGAGGAACTGTTCGCCGATGTTCCTGAGCACGTCCGTTTCCCCGCACTGAACCTTCCCACAGGCATTTCCGAAATTGAAGTGCGTCATGAGTTGGAAAGGCTGGCCGCTCACAACCTGCCTGTTACCGGCTCCTGCTTCCTGGGCGCTGGCGCCTATCGCCACTATGTCCCTGCCGTCGTGGATGCGGTTCTGCGGCGGGGCGAATTCTATACCGCCTATACTCCCTACCAGCCGGAGATCAGCCAGGGCACGCTCCAGGCCATTTTCGAGTACCAGACGATGATCTGCGCGCTGACGGGGATGGAGGTCTCGAACGCCTCGCACTATGACGGTGCCACGGCTACTGCCGAAGCGGTCATCGCCGCGCTCAATGTCCATCGCCTCAAACGGCGCAAGGTCGTCGTCTCGCCCTTCCTCCGCCCCGAATACCGTGCCGTAGTGCGCACATACACCCAGGGGATGGGCCTGGAGGTGACGGGGGATCAGGAATCAGGGGATGCAGACCCGCACACTTGCAAACCTGCACACTTGCAAACCTGCAAACTTGCAAACTTGCAGACTTGCATACTTGCAAACTTGCTCGATCAAGACACGGCTTGCGTCATTGTCCAATATCCTGACTTCCTGGGCCGCATCGAGGATTTGACTCCGTTGGCGGAAGCGGCGCACGCGGTGGGGGCACTGCTGGTCGTGGCGACGAATCCGGTCGCGTTGGGCATGCTCAAGCCGCCGGGAGCAATGGGCGCGGACATTGTCGTGGGCGAGGGGCAGGGCCTGGGCGGCGGGCTGAATTTCGGCGGGCCGTACCTGGGCTTTTTCGCTACTCGTATGGAGTACGTCCGTCGGATGGCCGGTCGCCTGGTGGGACAGACGGTGGATACCGAGGGCAAACGCGGATTCGTGCTCACGCTCTCCACGCGCGAGCAACACATCCGCCGCGAAAAGGCTACCTCGAACATTTGCACCAACGAAGGGCTGATGGCACTGGCCGCGGCCGTGTATATGGCGGCGCTGGGCAGAAGCGGCATGCGTCGCGTTGCCGAGTTGTGCTACCATAAGGCACACTATGCCGCCGACCACATCGCCGGCTTGCCCGGTTACACCGTCTGGCGCGAGCAGCCTTTCTTCAACGAGTTCGTCGTCCGTTGTCCCAGGCCGGTAGCAGAGATCAACCAGTGGCTGTTGGATGAGTGGGGCATCATCGGCGGCTACGACCTGGGGCACGACTATCCGCACCTGGAAGGGCACATGTTGTTGTGTGTGACGGAGATGAATACGCGCAAGGAGATTGATCTGTTGGTGGAGGCGCTAGAGGGCAAACGCAGATGAACGCCGATTCGACCATCGCTGAGAATCTGGCACAGGCTATTCGCCTTGTTGCTACGACAGCGCACTCTGAAGAAGACCTGCGCGTGGGGGTCGAGCATGCGCTGAGTGCGACCTTGCAGGCGCTTAGCCTGACGGTGATGCCTGAGTACGAAACGACCACTCTCAGCGGCTCCGCCGACGCCGTCTACGGCCACGTTGTCATCGAGTACAAGCGCCCCGGACGCCTGGCCGAGAAGGGTTTTCCAACCAAACTGGCCGCACAGTTGGCCCGTTACCTGGCTGATCAGGCCCGCCGCGCCGGAAGCCGGTCCAAACAGATCGAGGCGCTGGAGCGCATGATCGGCGTGGGTCTGGATGGGGAGCAAATCCTGTTCTTGCGCTACTCTGCCACCGGGCGCAAGCGGGGGTCGCCGCTATCGGACTTCCGAAGTCTCAAAGACTTCGGAAGTCTCGATCTGCCCGGCGGCTTCCAGATGGTCGGGCCGGTGCCGGTGAGCAGAGAGAGCGTCGGGCTGCTGCTCCTGTACCTGCGCTCGCTTGCACGCAGACCGCTCACCCCCGAGGCGTTGGCCGACGACTTTGGCCCCCAGGGCGATATCGCTCCCTGCCTGATAAGCCTGCTCTATACGGCGCTGCAAATGCACCATGACCATCCCCGCGTGGCGACCTTTTTCGCCGAGTGGCAGCGCATCTTTGGCATCGTCTACGGCGAGGAATTGGGCAAGGCGGAAAAGGATGCGCCCGACTTGGCGTTGTATCGGATGGTGCAATCATCCGGTAGGGGCGCGGCTACCATGCCTCTACAACCGCTGTTCTTCGCCGTCCACACCTACTATGCGCTCTTGATAAAGTTCCTGGAGCTGGCCTCGCTGCAAGGGGGCGCGCTGGTCGGTTCGTTCGTCAATCAATTGCCTGCCCTGCCCGACGGACCAAGAGGAAGATCGAGGCCGTGCAGGCGGTTGTGGAGCCTGATTTGCTGTATCCCTTCGCCCGCTGGACAGACATCGGCCGGTGGAAGGCCGCGCCCAGTTGCTACATCATCCTGCCGCACACGCCCGAATCCGGCTGGCGGGCCATCGCCGAAAGCGAGATGAAGGCGCAGTATCTGCTCACCTAATTTGCTGGAGCAAGTGTGTATCCCCCGCTTCGACCCCGCCAACCCGCTCCACCTGCGGCTGGCGGAGTTGTCACAGCAGGCGCACGCGCTGGCGGCGGCAGGGGACCAGGCCGGTCTGCCGGCCATAGAGGCCCAGGTGGACGAGGCGGCGGCGGAACTGTGGGGCATCAGCGAACGAGAGTTGCAGGAAATCCGACGATCGTTGGAGGAGTTGGGATAACGCAGACTTCCGATGTCTATGAGACATCGGAAGTCTGCGGAAAGAGGAACAGAACACAATGCCAGAGCGCGCCGTTCCACTCATTGAAGGCGAATACTATCATCTGTACAATCGTGGCCACAACCGCGAGCGCATCTTCTTCGAGCGCGAGAACTATCTGTTCTTCCTGCGGCGCGTGCGCGAGTACCTGACCCCAGTGTTGGACATCATCGCATATTGCCTGATGCCAACGCACTATCACTTGTTAGTGCGCGTCAAGGAGACTTCCGAAGTCTCTAAGACTTTGGAAGTCTCTCCCGCCTCGGAGGCCATTCGGCGTTTTTCCATCTCCTACACCAAAGCGATGAACAAACGCTATGACCGCGTCGGAGCATTGTTCCAGGGCGCCTTCCAGGCCAAACGTGTGGATAACAACGAGTATCTAATACACCTCTCGCGCTATATCCACCTTAACCCGGTGATGACTCGTCTGGTCGAGCGGGCAGAGGAGTGGGAGTTTTCCAGTTACCCGGAATACATCGGGGCGCGCAATGGCACACTGCCGCAGCCGCAAATCGTCCTCGCGCAATTCCCCTCGCCACAGGCGTACCGCGAGTTTGTGGAATCCTATACACCTGACGAAGCGAAGCGCATTGCAAGCGTGCTGTTCGAGGAGATTGAAGTCAGACTTCCGAAGTCTGTCTAAGGAGCAACCCATGCCTGAACCCTTGATCTTCGAACTCTCCCGCCCCGGGCGTTGCGCGGTCTCGCTGCCCGGGTTGGATGTGCCGCCCACCGAACTGCCGGCCGGCCTGGTGCGCGATGACCTGCCGCTGCCGGAGATAAGCGAGCAGGACCTGATCCGCCATTACACCCGCCTCTCGCAACTGAACTATGGCGTGGATACCGGCTTTTATCCACTCGGCTCCTGCACGATGAAATATAACCCCAAGATCAACGAGGAACTGGCCCGCCTGCCGGGATTTGTCAATCTTCACCCCTACCAGGCCGGGGAGACCGTGCAGGGTGCGCTGCGCCTGATGTACGAGTTGCAGGAATTCCTCAAGGAAATCGGCGGGTTTGCGGCGGTGAGCCTGCAACCGGCGGCGGGGGCACACGGCGAATTGACCGGTGTGCTGATGATGCGTGCCTATCACGTGGATCGTGGCGAGCCGCAACGGGACGTGATCCTGGTGCCCGACTCGGCCCACGGCACCAACCCGGCGAGTACGACGATGAGCGGCCTGCGCGTGATCGAGATCCTCTCCGACAGGCGCGGCAACGTGGACCTGGCGGCGCTGACGGCGACGTGCGCCGAACACGGCGAGTGGCTGGCGGGGATGATGCTGACCAACCCTAACACCCTGGGCCTATTCGACGAGCACCTGGAAGAGGTCATCGCACTGGTGCACGAGCATGGCGGGCTGATGTACGGCGATGGCGCGAACTTGAATGCGCTCCTGGGCATTGCCCGCCCTGGCGACCTGGGCTTTGACGTGCTGCACTACAACCTGCACAAGACCTTCAGCACGCCGCACGGCGGCGGCGGCCCCGGCTCCGGGCCGGTGGGCGTCTCGGAGCGGCTGGCGGACTTTTTGCCAGGCCCCCTCGTAGGGCGGATTGCCAATCCGCCCTACGGTTACGGCTTTGTGTTCCCCAAGAAATCCATCGGCCGGGTCAAGTCGTTCTACGGCCAGTTTGGTGTCCTGGTGCGCGCCTATGTCTATATCCGCATGCTGGGCCCCGGCGGTCTGCGGCGCGTGGCGGAACACGCTGTCCTCAATGCCAACTACCTCAAGAGCCGTATCCGCAGCGTTTATCCGGTCCCATACGATCGTATCTGCATGCACGAGTTCGTCTGTGAAGGGCGCATCGAGGGCGCGCCCAACGTGCGGGCGTTGGACATCTCCAAGCGGCTGATGGATTACGGCTTCCACCCGCCTACCAACTACTTCCCCCTCATCGTCCACGAGGCGCTGATGATCGAGCCGACCGAGACGGAGAGCAAAGAGACGCTCGATGCCTTCGCCGACGCGCTGCTCAAGATTGCCGAAGAGGCACGCACCGATCCACAACTCTTGCACGACGCGCCACACTCTACGCCCGTGCGCCGCCTGGACGAAGTGCGTGCAGCCAGAGAACTCGTCCTCCGCTGGACACCTGGGGATAAGGGCGACGCATTCCCCGAAAACGAACGCAGAGGACAGGAGCAGGCTTGATGCGACGGTCTGGTCAGGCAGAAGGGCTGGGGGGAATGCGTCGCCCAGACTACGAATACATCGGCAACACCCACATCCACACCCGCTATTCCGACGGCGAGGGATTGCACACCGAGGTCGCATTGGCGGCGGCGCAGGCCGGACTGGATTTCGTTATCGTCACCGATCACAACGTATGGGCCAACGGCTGCGAGGGCTACTATGGCAAAGTGCTCCTCCTGGTGGGCGAGGAAATACACGACGTGCGGCGCATCCCCCCGGCAAACCATCTGCTGGTCTACAACGCCGAGAGTGAACTGGCGACTTTTGCCCCTGATCCGCAGAATCTGATTGACGAGGTGAACCGGCGCGGCGGGTTTTCGTACATCGCCCATCCGTACGAATACACGGGCCGGCTCAGCCCAGACCTGGTCGCCATCCCGTGGGAGGATTGGGATGTCACGGGATACACGGGCCTGGAGGTCTGGAACTATATGTCCGAGTTCAAGAGTCTTTTGCGGGGGCCGCTCTCGGCGATCTTTTATGCCTATTTTCCGGCGTTGGGCATTCGCGGGCCGTTCCGCGCCACGTTGCGCAAGTGGGACGAATTGCTTGCGCAGGGGAAAAAAGTTGCCGCCGTCGGCGGGGCCGACGCGCACGCCACTCCCTATTCGCTGGGCCCGCTCCATCGCGTGGTGTTCCCATACGAGTATCTCTTCCGCGGCGTCAACACGCACATCTTGGTCGAGCGACCCTTCAACGGCGTGCTGGAGCACGACAAGGGGCTGGTCTACCAGGCGCTGCGGGCCGGGCGCACCTGGGCTGGCTATGACCTGCCGGCGACCACCACCGGCTTTCGCTTCGTCGCGCGCAGCGGAGCCAACCAGGCGACGCTGGGCGAGGAGTTGGTGCGCGCCGGAGCGACGGTCTTTGAGGTTCAGACGCCTTACGTCGCCGATGTTCGCCTGCTGCGTAACGGCCGGGTGGTTGCACGGGTTCAGGGCAAGATGCTCAAGTACACCACGGCGGAGGCGGGCGTCTATCGCGTCGAAGCCTACCGCCGCTACAGCCTGGCCCGCCGGGGCTGGATCTTTAGCAGCCCCATTTACGTGAAGTAGCGCCCATAGCGTTTGGTCTGCCAGCCGCCTACGATGATCCGTCCTCGTAAAAGCCCCGCTGCCTATTTAGGTGTGGCGATAGGTGTATCGGTTGCTTCTACTGCTGCCATCCTCATCCGTCTGGCTCAGGCCGATGCCCCTTCGCTGGTCATCGCGGCCTGGCGGCTGGTGCTGGCTTCGCTCATCCTGGCGCCGGTTGCGCTTGCTGTGCGCGGTTCTGAACTGTGCGGATTGACACGCCGTGAATGGGTCAGCGTCTTGGCGTCGGGGTTGTTGCTGGCGTTGCACTTTGCTGCCTGGATTACCTCGCTGGCGTACACCTCGGTCGCGGCATCGGTCGTGCTGGTGAGCAGCAGCCCGCTCTTCGTCGGGCTGGCCTCCCATTTGCTGCTGCGCGAGCGGTTGACGCGAGGGATGGTCGTGGCGCTCCTCATCGCCAGCGGCGGCAGCGCCCTGATCGGCCTGGGCGACCTGGGGAGAGGCGCTCATCACCTGTGGGGCGACGTGCTGGCGCTGGTGGGGGCGATGGCGGCAGCAGGCTACTTGCTCATCGGGCGGCGGCTGCGGGCGCGTCTCTCGCTCTTGGCTTATGTGTTCCCTGTCTATGCCACGGCTGCACTGGCGTTGTGGATCCTCTTGTTGCTTGCAGGTGGACCGACGTTCCCACAACGCTCGCAGACCTGGCTGTGGCTCATTCTGCTGGCGCTAGGCCCACAGATCGTGGGCCACTCGTTGTTGAACTGGGCGTTGCGCTACCTTTCGGCGACGTATGTCGCGCTCACTGTCTTGGGGGAGCCGATCGGCTCGACGTTGCTGGCATGGTGGCTACTGGACGAACGTCCTTCGTTGTGGGTTGTTGTGGGCGGGACGCTGATCCTGATTGGTATCTCTATCGCCTCGCGCGTCGAATGTCCACCGGAAGAGCCCTTGCCTTGTCCAACTGGCCCAGTTGCGTTACAATAGAACGTAAGGAGGCGCAATGGCACGCAAGCATAAGAAAGCCCGAAAAATTCAGGTCACCCCGGCATCTATGAGCCGACCGCGCCTGGATGCCATCTTTGCTCGCTATGGGCGAGAAGAAATAGACGACGAGGGGTGTCTGGAAGAAGTGACGGCTCTGATAGTCGAGATGGGCCGTGAAGCGGTGATGGATGCTCTGGTCAGGAAACTGGAGACCGCCTCGGAGGCCGAACGGGATGCACTCATGACCGTCATCCCCAAATTGGGCGATAAGGAAACTATCACACATCTATGGCGTATGGTGCGCCATTCGAAAACGTCGCCCGCAGTCAAGAGTGTCGCTTTGGTTATACTCAAGGCAATGGGTGAGGACGTGGACCTGGACAATCCGGAGGTATATTTCTCGCGCAAGGATGTAAAGCCCTCAGATGTCGCTGCGATGACGCGGCTGGGACATCATGGTCTGGAAAAACTCGTGCAGGAACTGCATGCCTTGAAGAGCATTGGAGAAGTCGAAGGGTTTGTGGACGTTTTCGAGCGAACGCCGGGGCAACGCGGTCACGAGGGCCAGTTATTCCTCATCGAGGAATTGTCCAAGACGAGGGAGACGGGTGCAGCCGATATGCTTCTAGCCATTGCGCACGGTACAGCACGACCCGATGTGCGCCGGGCAGCACGCAACGCGCTATTGGAACTGGCCGGCAAGGGGGTTTTCCCGCAGTCATCCTTGATCAAGGCGTTTAGCCAGGAGCAGTTCTATGCTGCCTATTGCACCGATCCAGCCCATCCCTGGCAGCAACAGATGGTGATGATATGGGAATGGCCCGATGATGTTTGCCAGGGGATTGTATTCCTGCTTGATTTTGGGTTTCCCTGGCAAGGCAGCATCAAGGACATGTTCGTCACTCAGTATATGTCTAAGCGCCGGTTACACCGCGAATTGCTCGAGAAACATCTCGAACATCGGCGCATCCCATTCGCCCGGGCGCGTCGTACGATCCTCGATGCCGTCGAGGCCAACCGGCGTCACCGGATGCGCCTGCCGCCAGAATACAACCAATTCCAGCGACTGATCGAGCGGCGCATTATTAACCCTTCACCTGAGGCACTGGCCCGGGCCGAGAGCCTGGATGCCGGGACGGTGGATGAGTGGGGGGAGCCGGAAGGGCCGATTGTTCGAAGCGAGTTCATGGTGGATGGTCAGCCGATCATCTTTCTCGACGACAAGACCCTGGAGGCATGGGAAGACCTGGATGAGCCGGGTGTTCCCTCTACTCCATTGGGTTTTCTGCGAGGTATCTTTAAGAAGAAGCGGAGATGATGATGCAGGTACGCTGTCAACGTTGTGGTCATATGTTCACCTTGGGCCGTGAAGCCATCACGGCGGCGGCGGAGGAACTGGAGCAGACCAAGGCGGCACATTATGGGGTAGAGTGTCCCAAGTGCCGGCATCGCGTCAAAGTGCCGGCGAAGGAGATCAAGCGTGCCCGGCCACAGTGACCTCTCCCCTACCCCCTTGCCCCCTTCCCCTCTCCCAGTGGGAGAGAGGAAGGGGGTCGGGGGGATGGGGTGAGGTCAGGGAGCCAGCCGCAGCGCCCGGTATGGCGCGCCGGGCCAGACCTCGAATGCCGGTGGGGTATCGTCGAACCAGGCCCTGTAGATGGTGTCGAACTGCCCGTCCGCCTTCATGGCCTGCAGGGTGAGGTTGACCAGGTCGCGGAAGGCGGAATCCCCCGGCGGGAGGGCTAGCGCCACCGGCACCTGCGTCAGGCGTAACGGCAGCACCGTCAGCCCAGGCGTGGTTCGGGTCAGCCTGAACAGGTCGGCGCGTTCACCGGCAATTGCTGCGACCTGCCCCTCCTGCAGGGATGCGAGAGCCGCCTCCAACGTGGGTTGTGACACGACGGTGAGCGCGACGCCCGTGTCGCGTGCTGCCGCCAGCACCACATCCCCGCTTGCGCTCCCGGCGATCGCTGCGACCTGTTGCCCGTTCAGGCTCGCCAGGTCCACAAACGGCGAGCCTTGTGTCACCAGTAGCCCTTCCCCCGTTTCGTAGGTGGTCAGGCTAAAGTCAATCGCCATCTCGGCGGCGCGTGTATGCGCCACCCCACCGATCAGGATGTCGGCCTGGCCCGAATGCAGCATCGCTTCGCCGGTATCCACTGTCGTCGGGATGAACTCGACCGCGTCCGGACTGCCGAGCCAGCGCTCGACCATGCGGCGCACCAGCCGCACCTCATAGCCCTCTGCGGCGCCCGTCTCGTCGGTGTAGGCGAATGGGTAGCGGTCGGCGACGAATGCTGCGATCACCCGCCCGCGCGCCTGGATCGCGCCGATGGTGTCGGGTACGTCCGCCGTGAGCGGGGCATTTGCCAGAGTGGGCACTTCGCTGCCGGGCCATCGTTCGACCGGCGGAGAGAGTTCCGGCACGAACCACTGTGCGTACAGCCGGGCGTAGGTGCCGTCGGCGAGCATTTCCTGGAAGGTGAGGTTGACCAGGTCAGCGAAATAGGCGTCGTTCTGCGGGAAGGCGATGGCCAGCGGGAAGGCGGTGTATTGCCCGACGATGAGGGTGCCGGGCTGAATCTGCATCCCCCAGAAGAGCCGGCTGCGCAGGTCGGCCACGGCGGCGACCTCGCCTGTGCCCAACGCCATCACCGCCCGGTCGAAGCGGTCGTAGGGCTGGAGCGTCAGGGTAAAGTTGACCGACGTCTGCAGTGCATTGCCAGAATCGCCCCAGGAGACATAGCCCACCGGGATTCCTGCCAGATTGGCCGGGCTGGCGATGGCGGCGGCATCGCTGGCGCGCACAAGAAGCGCCTGACCGTCTGTAAAGTACGACAGGGTAAAATCGGCGCCGGCCTCCCGATCTTGGGTGTGGGGGAGTGCGGCGATGACCAGGTCCACATCTCCTGTCCGGAGGTGCTCGACGGCGGTGTCGGAGCGCACCTGCCGGAAGACCACTGCTGTGGCGTCGCCCCGCCAGCGGCGGGCGAACTCGCGTCCCAGGTCCACGTCAAACCCGGCCAGCGTTCCCTCGTCGGTGACGTAGCCGAAGGGGCGGAGGTCGTAACGGATGCCGACGAGGAGGTGACGGCGGGCGAGAATCCGCGCGGCGACCGTCGTGCCGGGGGGTAACGGAGACGGCGTAGGGGTGGTGGCCGGGCGGGATGGGATTGTCGGCGTGGCCCCTTCGCCAACGCAGGCGGCGAGGAGCAGGGCAGCGGACAATAGCGCTGCAATGTGGAGTAGTGGATGGCGTCGTTGATTATCCAAGGCTATTCCGCTCGGTGGGAGTTGTTTTCACCGGCTCACAGACCGGCTCCTGGTTCAGGTTGATGTCGGCAATGACCGGCAACGGGTGGCCCAGTTTGAGACCGACCAGAATCCAGTCCTCGAGGGTGGAGCGTAACTCGTCCTCGCATTCACGCAACGTCTTGCCAAACGCGATCGCTCCCTCACAAGGGGGGATACGACCGGCGAACGTGCCGTCTTCGAGTTTGTCGTAGACGGTGTAAGCCATTGCCTGTTCTACATAGTCTGTCAGGATAAACCGGACCGCTATCGCTTTCTCCTGCTTCGAGCCTTCTCACCGCATGGGATTATAACACACCCCTCTTGCCCAGGCAACGCGCGCTTCGGGACCGTCACACATTGGGGACAAGCTCCTGGAAAGCGGCAGCAGGCCATTGCAGGGCCAGCCCGCGGAAGAGCTGCGCCATTGGCAATTTCTGCACCTCGTAGCCGGCCAGTTCGAGGGGGCAC
>DAOUBA010000204.1:0-25142 GCA_034432855.1 Anaerolineae bacterium
CGCAGATGCACGCAGAAAAACGCAGATTTTCTTGGGTTTTCGGCGCGAACCAACACGAATTCGGACAAATCAGCGTCAATCTGCGGTCAATCTGCGTCATCTGTGTTCAGATGTCGGGTAGTGAAGTTTGACATAGGTTTCTTTGAGAGGGCGAGCAAATGGGACGGAAAGAGGTTGACAACCTTTACGTTTGAAGAACACATGGCTACTTTTAGTGGTCCTGACCGTAAACCCGAAAGACTCAAGCAGGGTTTGGAGTTCCTGAAGGCTAACGTCTTTTGGATTCCGCTCAAGCTTTTGCTTCAGTTTCCAATTAGGGGCAGTCATTGCTTAGCCACACCGATATTATAGTACCACAAATAGTACTATTTGTCAACAATTTGTTCCATAATCAGCGATGAAGGGAACTGCTCAGGCAGGCGGTTGAAACCGCACCTGGGAGGGCACTGCACGCCGGAAGACTGCCTGCGCGGTCGCTGCGGCAGCGTCCACGCAGGTGGACGCCCGGCTAAGCCCCCCCAGAGGCGATTTCAACCGCTGAACGCCAGCAGCCTGAGCAGTTACCTTCAGTCAAGACATTCCCAAACATCAAGGCCGCTGCCTGACCAGTACGTACAAGTGGTCTGGGCCCACCCTCGAGAGGGGATCCCATACTGAATCCTGTACCCTGTGCCGTCTGTGGTGTAAACGAAAGGCCGGCCATCCGGCTGCGTGGGAACGCGCTCTAACTCGCTGGGGACAAGTTCATCGAGCGTGCTGGGATAATGTCCTGTACGTTCGCGAAAGGCTTCGAGTGCCTCAACGAGGCGATTCCCGTCCGTGCGCACCTGGTTCCGTTGACGGGGTTCAACCCAGTTCTGCCAGACGATGGCTTCGATGGCAGTGACGGGGAAGGGAAGCAACAGCACAACCCAGATGGCGAGTTCGATGACGAGACCTACGAGCCGATTGCGCGCCTGCGTTAGCGGAGAGTCTGGCGCTGGCCCTCGCTTCAGATGCCACTGCCAGCCATAGTAGCCGATGATCAACAGAAGTGCGATGGGTAGAACAGACAGGCACAGGCTGAGGCCAAGTTCTGCTTTGAGGGCAAAGAGCCACCCAAACAGCCGGTATAGGATGTCACCCATACTTCGCCCTCAGGTCGCTGCCTCAATGACTCTCACGATCCCTAGCCAATGCCGCTCCATTCGCTGCAGGGTGAACCCCGCCTCGGCCACACTGCGCGTCGTCTCGCGGTCGAGGTGGCACTCGCGGCTCCATGTCCGCCACAACGGGTCGAGCAGCCGCGTCAGCCAGCTGCCCAGGCCACTCCCGCGCGTGTGCTCCAGGAGCACCAGCCGCCCATCCCGACGCAACACGCGCCGTGTCTCTGCCAGCGCCTGCGCCGGGTTGGCGATGGAGCAGAAGGTGAGCGAGGCAGCCGTAGTGGTAAAACTGCCATCGGCGAACGGCAACCGCTGCGCATCGGCCTGCACGAGTGCCACGCGCGCCTGCGTGCGGCGGCGCACCGCCCAACCCAGCACTCGCCGACTGGCGTCGCAAGCCACTACACGCGCCTCCGGCCCGTAGAGCGGCAGATTGACGCCCGTGCCGACCCCCAATTCCAGCACGTCCCCCCGCAGATACGGAAACAACCGTCGCCGCAGCCGCCGCAAGACCAGCCACTCCAGCGGCAGCATCCCGCAATCGTACACGGTAGAGATCTCGTCGTAGACGCTCATCCAACCAACAAACAAACAAACCAACAAACCAACTAACCAACTAACCAACCAACGACCGCAGCACCCTCAAATTCTCCCGATCCTCGTGCAAATCTTCGCTCTTCGGCGTCTCCAGGAACCCCGGCAACCCGTCCAGACGCGGATCGTTCAGCACGAGCCGAAAGCCCTCCAGCCCGATGGCGCCTTTGCCGATGTGCTCGTGGCGATCCTTGCGGCTGCCCAACGCGGCCTTGCAGTCGTTGAGGTGCAGCGCCTTCAGCCGCTCCAGCCCCACGATGCGCTCGAACTCGACCATCGTCGCGGCGTAGCCTTCCGGCGTGCGCAGTTCATAGCCGGCGGCAAAGACGTGACAGGTATCCAGGCAGACCCCCAGCCGCTCCCCCTGGGGCGTGTGCGCGATCAGCCAGGCCAGTTGCTCGAAGCGATAGCCCAGGTTCGTGCCCTGCCCGGCGGTCGTCTCGAGCAGGATTTGGGCGCGGAACCCTGGCGTGGCGGCGTGCACTTCGCCAAGCGCCCGCGCCACCCGCGCCAGCCCCGCCTCCTCGCCCGCGCCCATGTGCGACCCCGGATGCAGCACCAGCCCGGGCAGCCCCAGCGCCTCGCAGCGCTCCAGTTCCACGATCAGCATATCGCGCGATTTCGCCCACAGCGCGTCATCCGGCGCGGCCGGGTTCAGCAGATACGAGGCGTGTGCCATCACCGGCGCGATCCCCGTCTCTGCCGCCTGGGCCACGAAGAGCGCGATCTCCTCCTCGGTGAGGGGCTGCACTGCCCAGGCGCGGTTCGACTTGACGAAAATCTGCACCGTGTCGCAACCCACCGATTGGGCGCGGGCAAACGCCTTGTGTAGCCCACCGGCAATGGACTCGTGCGCACCCAGGCGCAGCATCGGTTCAGTCCTCCTCGATACGATACGAGGTCGTGATCTGGGCTGCCTTGCCCAGCATCGCCGCGGCTGAACAGTACTTGGTCTCCGAAAGTTCTATTGCCCGCTCCACCGCCTGCGGCTCTACCCCCTTGCCCTTGACCACGTACTCCAGGTGAATCCGGGTGTAGACCTTGGGATGCTCCTCGGCCCGCTCGGCGCTTGCCCTGACCTCCAGGCCGGTAAAAGGCTGGCGCTTCTTTTGCAGGATCGAGACGACGTCCATCGCCGTACAGCCGCACAAACCGATGAGCAAGAGTTCCATCGGCCGGGGCCCGCTCTCTTGCCGCTCTTCCTCCGGCAGGGCGTGATCCAGCACGATAGCCGGGCCGCTGGATGCCTCGCCCACCAACCGCAGCCCAGGCCCAACCCACGTCACCTTCGCTTCCGATGCCATAGCGCCTCCTCGACCGCTCACACCTTACGCTTTACGCCTTACGTTTTACGTTTTACGCTTCACGTATTCACGCATCACATCTCACGTATCTCGTATGGCGTATTCCCTTCATTGATGCGGGATGACGCAGATGAAACGCAGCGGCACCGCGCCGGTGTTGCGGTAGCCGTGCACCTCATCGGGGGGGATGTAGAGCGCCATGCCCGGCTGCATTGCGACCTCGCCCTCCGGCCCCTGTGCCACTCCTTCTCCCTCCAGCACGAAAATCTCGTGCTCGTAGGGGTGCCGGTGTGGGGCAAAAACCGCCCCTGGCGCAAACTCGATCACGCGCAGCGCGAAATTCGGTGCCCCCTCCGGCCTGCCGATCACCCAACGGATAGTGATGCCCGGCCCGGCAGACTCGGCCGGTACCTCATGGTACGTTCGACTCAGCATATCTGCCTCCCATAATGATGCCATCGGCTTTCGCCGGCCCAGCCTCAGCAACAGGTTGAGCGGCATGCGCAGCGCCATCTGTCAGCACGTCGTCGGCGCGGCGAGCAGGCAGCCGTAGCGCCTGCCGGCCCCGCTCCGGCGACGATCACGTCGTAACCGGCCACCATCAGGCGCGCGGCTGCTTCCAGAAACAGATCATCTGCCCTGGGCGGAAGGCGACCTGTAGGAGTTCCCAGCCCTCCTCGCCGCCCTGGTTCAGCAACTCTTCGACCGCCTGGGTGAGCGGGTTGGGGCCCGAGTCGAAGTAGCAGGCCCCCGCATCGTCGCAAAAGATCGCCGGCGGCACCTCTTCCACAGGCTGCTTCAGAAGCGCCAGAATATCGTCTGCCGTATGCAAGGTAATGCGATAGCGCCAACGGTTCATCATCCATTCTCCTCAGGATTGACACATCTCGCCTTACGCCTTACGCATTACGTTTTAGGCATTACGTTTTACGCATTACGCTATCCATCTCTGCAATGCCTCTCCTGCTCAAATAGCGCACACCTGTTCCGTCAAGAACCGCTCCGCCTCGATAGCCGCCACTGCACCGGAGCCGGCGGCGATCACCACTTGGCGAAAATCGGGGTTCTGCACATCGCCCGCCGCAAACACCCCCGGCACACTGGTCTGCTGCCGCCGGTCGGTGACCACATAGCCGTTCTCGTCCAGTTGTACCTGCCCGGCGAAAATCCCGGTCATCGGCACCAGCCCGATGTAGATAAAGACCCCGTCGGCCTCGATCTGGGATACTTCGCCGGTTTTGACATGGCGCACCCGCACACCACGCACCGTCTGCTCGCCCACGATCTCTTCCACGACCGTGTCCCACACAAAGCGCATCTTGGGGTTGGCGAAAGCGCGTTCCTGGCAGATCCTGGCCGCACGCAGTTGGTCGCGCCGATGAACGACGATCACCTCGCGGGCGAACTTGGTCAGGAACAGCCCTTCCTCGACAGCGCTATCGCCGCCGCCCACGACCACGACGCGCTTGTCCTTGTAGAAGAAGGCGTCGCAGGTCGCGCAGGTCGAGACGCCACGTCCGAAGAATTCCCTTTCGCCCGGCACGCCCAACCGTCGCGGGAAGGCGCCGGTAGCGATGATCACCGCCCGTCCGCGATACGTTGCGCGCGCGGTGACGGTGAACGGCGCAGCCGAAAAGTCCACGGCCGTCGCTGCCTCCGCCACGATCTGTGCGCCAAAACGCCCGGCCTGCTCCTGCAGGCGCAGCGCCAGGTCCGCGCCGTTGATACCTTCGGGGAAGCCGGGATAATTCTCCACCCAGTCGGTGTTGGCGATCTGCCCGCCGACGAGCGGCCCGGCGAGCACGAGCGTCTTGAGTGCCGCCCGCCCGGCATAGATCGCCGCGGTCAGTCCCGCGGGGCCGCCGCCGATGACAATGAGGTCGTAGAGCGGCGTTTGGGCCATCCTACCCCTCCGCGAGCGCCGCCTGCAACCTTTCCAGCACCAGCGCCTCCGGCGCGGCGCCCTCGATGTGCATCGTCTCGTTGATCACCGTGCGCGGCACCCCCATCACCTGATACTTGAGCGCCAGTTGCGGGAATTCCATCGCTTCGACCATATCCGCGCGCACCTGGGAGCCAGCCACAGCCATCCGATGCGCCAGAATCACCGACGACTGGCAGTACGGGCAGGTGGGGGTGACAAAGACCTGAATGTGCACCGGCTTGGTCAGCCCGCGCAGGAAATCGAGCGTTGTGGCCTCCAATTGCGGCTGCCCTGCGGCGACGGTCTTGATCGCCTCCAGCAGCGAGACGAATTCGTAGCCGGAGGGCAGGCCGTAAAAGCGCACGCCGTAATCCTGCGCACCGACGACGGCAATGGCGGGGACTTTATCCACGCCGAACTGGTTGACCTGTTCCCTGTCGGTGACAAAGTTGTAGACCTCGGCGGTCACCTGGTCGGAGAGCGCGGCGATCTCTTCGACCAGTTGGCGGGCCTCGGCACAATACTCACATGCGACCTCTTGCGTGAACATCACCAGGCGCACCGGCCCGGTCAAGTCGGCCAGGTCCTTCTTGACGTGTTCCGTGATCTCCGGATTCAGTAATGCCATCTCCTTGCTCCTTGTATGCTGGTTGCTCGTTGCTGGCTGCTCGTTACGCCAGCCGCGAGAGCGCCGTCGCCAGCGCCTCGGCGACCTCGGCGGATGAGCCGTGCGCCACGCATTCGCTGGCATAGGCGCGCACGAGCGCCACGGCGGCCTGATGCGCGGCAGAGCGCACGGCAGCCAGTTGCTGCAAAATCTCGCTACAATCGCGGTCTTCCTCGATCATCCTGGCGACGCCGCGCGCCTGCCCCTCGATGCGCCGCACGCGGTTCAGCAGGTCGGACTTGGACGGATCGCTCAGTTTCATCTCCGCTCCTCACTCGAGGCACACGGCCTCCTAGCGGCGTATGGCTCAGGTGGAGCCGGAGCCACAGGATGCAGAGGCGCTCGTGTTGCTCCGGCTCGCCTCGCCGACGCCGAACAGCGAGAGCGCCTTGCGCGTCTCGGTGCTGCCACACCTGGGGCAGGTGGGCGTGGTCTGCTGCGCCGCCGAACGCACGAACAACTCGAACTTTTCGCCACAGCGGGCACAACGATATTCGTAGATCGGCATACACTCACCTTTCCATTATACAATACTAGAGTATAGTATATCACAGAAAACCGAATTGTCAAGCGTGTGTTTGACAGATGGTCGGAAATGGAGTATGATTTAGGATGTTCTTGAATCATTCACAGCGTTGACCGGGACGAGTACCGACCTGAGAACGTCACAGAAAAGGGAGGCCCAGGCTGAGAGCCTCCCCGACCGGACAGGCGGGAAAACCCCCCGGGAGCGGGTTCCTCAAATCGTGTCACGAAAGGCGCGGAAAGACGCGGAAAGACGCGAAAGTATGGAGCCCCGGGATGGCCCGTTATCGCCGCAGAGTGCTACGGCGATCCGCTGTAGAACTTGGGTGGAACCACGTGGGATGACCCCCGCGCCCCAGGAGGGCGTGGGGTTTTTTGTATATAGGAAGGCGCACGTGAAGCAACTCTGGAATCGAATGCCCGACTGGTTAAGGGGCATGATAGCAGGGGCAACCATGTACACGGTTTGTTTGATATTGCTGTATGGCCTAGTACTGGTCGGAGTAGGATGGGCCTCTCTTGCCCTTTTGTCTGTGCTGTCCGGCCCCATGGGATTGTACAGCAACGTTGCATTTCTGACGAACCATGATTTTCCAGGCGTACACTTGGTGGTGCAAGGTGTTTCAGCGATACTGGTGTGGGTTTTGCTGGGTGGCGCACTATCCAAGTTGATTGGGTTCAGGCGCGGGATCATCGTTATGCTAATCTTGCAGAGTATTCTGATTATTGTGGGCGCTGCTGCTTTGTTTGTCGCCCTGGTAGTTTGGTCGGGTTGATAGATGGCGCAGCAGTCACCGATCAGGAGGATAAAAGTGTCTGAGACGAACGAACAAAAGCAAGATCATTTGCACCGCATTCGCCACTCGGCCGCGCACGTGATGGCCCAGGCAGTGCTGGAAAAGTTCCCGGAGGCCAAACTGGGCATCGGCCCAGCCATCGAGAGCGGGTTCTACTACGACTTTGACCTGCCGCGCGCCCTCACGACCGACGATCTGGCCGAGATCAAGACGCGCATGCGCGAGATCATCGCCGAAGGGCACGATTTCGTTTACCGCGAGGTCTCGGAGGAGGAGGCGCGGCACATCTTTGCCGACCAACCCTACAAGTTGGAATTGATCGGCGAGATCCTCGCCGGCGGCGTAGACGAGGACGGACATCCACTCACCGAGGCGCCGAAACTCTCGATCTACCAGAGTGGTCCATTCATAGACCTGTGCCGCGGGCCGCATGTGGCGAACACGCGCGAGATCAATCCCGAAGCGATCAAACTGCTCAACGTCGCCGGGGCCTACTGGCGCGGCGACGAGCGCCGCCCGATGCTTCAGCGCATCTACGGCACGGCCTGGGAGACGAGCGCACAACTGGAAGAGCATCTGGCCTGGCTGGAGGAAGTCGAAAAACGCGATCACCGGCGGCTGATCAAGGAACTCGACCTGATCAGTTTCCACGAGGAGGCCGGCGCGGGCCTGGCCCTCTGGCACCCCAAGGGTGGACGCATCCGCTCCATCATCGAGGACTACTGGCGCCGGCTGCACTACGAAGGCGGCTACGAGATCGTCTTCACGCCGCACATCGGGCGGGCGATCTTGTGGCAGACCTCGGGCCATCTCGATTTCTACAAGGACGGCATGTACGCGCCGATGGATATCGAGGGGCAGGAGTATTACATCAAGCCGATGAACTGTCCGTTCCACGTGATGATCTACAAGTCGAAACTGCGCTCCTACCGCGAACTCCCCCTGCGCTGGGCGGAATTGGGAACAGTCTATCGCTTCGAGCGTAGCGGCACGCTGCATGGACTCTTGCGCGTGCGCGGCTTTACCCAGGACGACGCTCACATCATCTGCACACCGGAACAGATAGACGACGAAATCCTGCGCGTGCTCGACTTTAGCCTTAACCTGCTGCGCGGTTTCGGCTTCGAAGAGTTCAAGGTCGAGTTGAGCGTGCGCGATCCCAGAACGCCGGGCAAGTATGCCGGCTCGGACGAGATGTGGCAAAAAGCCGAAGCCTCGCTGGTCAAGGCACTCCAGGCGCGGAACCTCCCCTACGAGCGCATGGAAGGCGAAGCCGTTTTCTACGGGCCGAAAATTGACATCAAGATCAAGGACACCCTCAATCGCCTCTGGCAATGCACGACGATTCAGTTCGATTTCAATGTGCCGGGGCGCTTTGGCATGACATATATCGGCGAGGATGGCAAGGAACACCAGCCGTACATGGTGCACCGCGCGTTGCTGGGCAGCCTGGAGCGTTTCTTCGGTGTGCTGGTGGAACACTATGCCGGTGCCTTCCCCGTCTGGCTCTCCCCGGTGCAGGTGAGGTTGATCCCCATCGCCGACCGGCACATCGAGTACGCCCGCTTCGTAGCCGAGCAACTGCAAGCGGCAGGGCTGCGTGTGGAGATTGATGATTCCGACGAACGCATGCAGGCCAAGATCCGCAACGCGCAAATGGAAAAGATCCCCTACATGCTTGTCATCGGCGATAAGGAGATGGCCGCCGGGCAGGTCAACCTGCGCCTGCGCGACGGCCAGGTCCCCGGCGCCATGCCGGTGAGCGATTTCATCGCCCTGGCGCAGAAGGCCGTAGAAGAGAAACGGCTGCTCTGAGCACTGTGCGCTGAACAGAAACGCGAAGCGTGATGCGTGACGCGTGAGATTCGTCGCGCATCACGTTTCGTTCGACGCGCCGGAGGTGGCGCGAATCGTGCGCCGGTTGACCGAGCAGGAGGGTGTGCAGGCCACCGACGCGCACCTGGGTCTGAGCGGCTATTGCACCCGTTGCCGGAAAAAGGAGCGATAGGATGAAGCCTGCACTAGGTCTCGCGTTATTGCTCCCTACCCTGGCCGGGCTATCTACAGTGTTGGGCAGCCTGTTGGCCGTTCTTGTCCGCAGGGCTGGCCCACGTTCCATGTCGCTGATGCTGGGCTTTTCCGCCGGGGTAATGATCCTGGTATCGTTCGGCGAGTTGCTGCAGGAAGGGATCGAGGAGAGCGGCTTTGCTCTGGCCTACTTGGCCTTCTTTGGCGGCATGGGAGTGATGTTCCTGATTGACGTGCTCATTCCGCACATCCACATGGACGAGCGCCACGACGCCGGGGGCGAGGCAAAAGTGCGCCCGTTGCCCGAGATGGGGGGCGTGGCCGGCACAGCCACCGCCATCGGGGTGCCTGGCACGGAGGGATACATAGAGAGCGGCTGCTCAAGACCGGGCTGCTGGCGGCACTGGACATCGGCGTGCACAATTTCCCCGAGGGTATCACCGCCTTCGTGGGGATGATGCAAGACCCCGCCCTGGGCATCGCCATCGCTATCGCCGTCGCGCTGCACAACATCCCGGAGGGGATAGCCGTGTCCACGCCAGTCTATGCGGCTACTGGCAGTCGGAGCAAGGCGCTCGGCTGGTCGGCGCTATCGGGCCTCGCGGAACCGGTCGGGGCGGTACTGGCGGCGGCGGTCCTGTTGCCGTTTCTGAATGTGACCGTGTTGGGACTTGTGCTTGCAGTGGTGGCAGGTATCATGGTCTTCATCTCGCTGGACGAACTGATCCCGGTCGCCTGCTCCTTCTGTGAAGAGCGCCTGTCTATCCTGGGCGTCATCGCCGGGATGCTCGTTATGGCATTCAGCCTGTGGGCGCTGCGATAGTACCCTGATGATTTTTGCTTCCGGCTTGTCCGGGTCAGGTGGAGGTAAAGGTGCATCTCCCAAAAGGCTACATCCAACTCTACACCGGCGACGGCAAAGGCAAGACGACCGCCGCGCTCGGCCTGGCGCTGCGGGCGGCGGGACACGGGATGCGCACATACATTGGCCAGTTTATGAAAGGCCAGGATTACGGCGAACTGCATGCCTTGCACGCTCACCCGTATATCACCATCGAGCAGTATGGGGGCGGGCGCTGCATCCGCCGTGAGGAGGTTACCTCCGAGCACATTGCTCAGGCGCGGCGGGGACTGGAGCGGGCGCAGGAAGCCATGCTCTCCGGTGAATACGACATCGTCGTGCTGGATGAGGTCAACGTTGCGCTCTGGTTCGGGCTGCTCACGGTCGAGGAGGTGCTCGCCTTTCTCGACCGGAAGCCGGAGCAGGTGGAAGTTGTGCTCACCGGGCGCCATGCGCCGCAGGAGTTGATCGCGCGGGCCGACCTGGTGACCGAGATGCGCGAGGTCAGGCACTATTACACGCAGGGCGTACCGGCGCGGGATGGCATCGAACGCTAAGCTCTTACCCCGCTCCCCGTAGCCCCCTATCCCACATTTGACGAAAACCCCCGCGCACACTATAATCGGTTAACAACTGGATAGCATCCAGGGAGGCTTCCCATGGCAACTTCGATCATCATCGTCGGCGCGGGGCCGGGCGGCATCGCCGCTGCAGCGCGATTGGCCAGGGCCGGGTACCAGGTCACCGTCTTTGAAAAGACCGCGCACCCTGGGGGGCGAGCCTCCTTTATCCGGCGCGAGGGCTATTACTTCGATACCGGGCCCTCGCTTTTTTTGATGCCCGCAACCTATGCCGAGACCTACGCCGCTTTGGGCGAGCGGATGGAGGATCACCTCGACCTGGTGCGCATTGACTCCACGTACCGCATTCACTTTCACGATGGGACGACCCTCGATCTCAGCAGCAACCTCCACTTGATGCACGAGCAGTTGGAGGCCATCGAGTCGGGCGCATTCGAGGGATTGATGCATTTTCTCGCCGAGGGCTACCGGCGTTATACCGTCTCGTTGCGCAGGGTCGTCGGTCGTAATTTTGTCACCCCGTTCGAGTATTTTCACCCGACGAACCTCCCGCTTCTTTTCCAACTCAAGCCGCTGGTCAGCCACTATCGGGATACCTCGCGCCATTTCCAGGACCCTCGCCTGCGAGCCGGCTTTTCGTTCCAGAACATGTACATGGGCCTCAGTCCGTACGACGCCCCGGCCACCTATACCCTGCTCCAGTTCACCGAGATGGTAGAGGGGGTATGGTACCCGCGCGAGGGGATGTACGCGATCGTCACCAGCCTGACCTCCATCGCCGAAAAGTGGGGCGCGCGCTTTGTGTACAATGCACCGGTCAGGCGGATTGATGTGGAGGGAGACCGCGCCGTGGGCGTCACGCTGGAAAGCGGCGAACAGGTCAAGGCCGACGTTGTCGTCGCCAACGCCGATCTCCCCTACGTCTACGCCGAACTGTTGCCCGACGATGGTACAGCGGCGCGATTGGAGCGGCTCCGCTACACCTCCTCCACGCTGATGTTCTACTGGGGGCTGAAAGGGCCGCGCGCGCCGCAACTCTTGCACCACAACGTCTTTCTCTCCGAGCACCGCTACCGCGAGTCGTTCGACCGGATTTTCAAGGATCACCTCCTGCCCGAGGAACCCTCGTTTTACATCCACGCGCCGGTGCGCACAGTGCCCACGTTCGCCCCGGCGGATAGCGACGCGCTGATGGTGCTCGTGCCGACGGGGCACACAGACGAACGGCAACAGCAGGATTGGCTGGCGCTCCAGCAGCGGGCGCGCGAGTGGGTGTTCAGAAGACTGGCCGATATCGGCATAAGCGACGTAAAGGAGCGGATCGTGTTCGAGGAAACGCTCACGCCGCCCGATTATCGCCGCATCTGGAACCTGGCAAAAGGGGCAGCCTTTGGCCTGAGCCATAATGTGCTCCAGGTGGGCTATCTGCGCCCGCGCAATCGTCACGCGCGATACAAGAACCTCTACTTCGTTGGCGCCAGCACTCATCCCGGCACCGGCGTGCCGATCGTGCTGATCTCGGCACGGCTGGTGGAAGAGCGCATCCGCAGGGAACAGGGAGAGCCGCACGGGTAGTGCCCGCGCTTATAGAAAGCGCGGCTAAAGCATAGCGCGGCTCTGGCCGCAACCCAATCGAATACCGATTGACCGCGCCGCCGTGAACCGGCGGCGCTGGACCTCACCCATCCCCACCCCGGCCCTCCCCTTCCCTCCCCGCAACGGGGAGGGAAGGGGAGGGTGAGGGAGGGGTTAGGAGAGGTCGAAACCCGCCAGCACCGGCTCTTTCAGGCCGGTGCGGCCAAGAGCAAAATCTTCAGTTGTGATAGTTTTTCGAGGGCAATACTATAGCATGAGCAGAGCATGACGGATGACACGACGCTCGACACCTGGGAGCACAAGTTGCTCCTGCGAGCCTATGAACCGCTGAGGAATGGCTCCTATATAGAGCAAGTGGTTGCCGACTGCCAGACTCTCGAGTGGGCCTATGATTGCTGCGAGTCGTTCACCCGCTTTCACAGCCGCACCTTTTATCTGGCCTCGGCACTGCTGCCCAGGGCCGAGCGTCGCGCGGTACGCGCCCTCTACGCCTTCTGTCGCGTGAGCGATGATCTGGTGGATCGCGCCTGGGGTGGCGATCCGCAAGCCGGCCTGGAGGCGTGGCGGAGGCGCTCGCTCTCCTCCTCGCCTGCGCCCGAAGACTGGGTGGTTCTGGCATGGACTGACACCTGCGCCCGCTATCGCATCCCCGTGCAATACGCCGAGCAGTTGATCGAGGGCGTGGCCCGTGATCTGCGGATCACGCGCTACACCACGTTCGACGATCTGGCTTCGTATGCCTATGGCGTGGCCTCCACCGTCGGGTTGATGGCGATGCACATCGTCGGTTTCGTCGGCGAGATCGCCATCCCCTACGCCGTCAAACTGGGCGTCGCCCTCCAACTCACCAACATCCTGCGCGACGTAGGGGAGGACTGGCGCAACGGACGCCTCTACCTGCCGCAGGAAGAACTGGCCGCGTTCGGCCTGAGCGAGGCCGACATCGCCGCCGGCCTGGTGACGGAGGAGTGGCGCCGCTTTATGCAATTCCAGATCGAGCGGGCGCGCCGTCTCTACGCCGAGTCACTGCCCGGCATCGCGCTGCTCAATTGGGGTGGGCGGTTCGCCATTGCCGCAGCAGCCGAATTGTACCAGGGCATCCTGGATGACATCGAGGCGCACGGCTGGGACAACCTCCGGCGGCGAGCCTATTTGGATCGCTGGGAGAAGGCGCGCCGGTTGCCGGGCATCTGGTGGCGCGCGATGACCGCTGCATATCGCCAGGTAGCGGGTTGAAACCCCGGATGGGGAGGGTGGGTTGACTTGGTTACGCACCGCGTTTCTCGATCTCTCACCGCCGGCCCGTGTGCTTGTCCTCGTGTGGGTGGCGGCGATGATACTCCTGCCATTCGTGCGCCGTCTCTGGGGTGAGCGGGCACTCGTGCCCGGCGTCACGGCCAACGTGCTCCTGCAAGCCTCGGTCGTGCTAGCGATTCTCTGGCCGGCCTGGGGGATGCCACGCACGCTGCTGACGGCGCTCGTCGTTCTCGTCCTGAGTTGGGGGGTCGAGTTCCTCGGCTCTTCGACCGGTTTCCCCTTTGGTCGCTACCATTACACCCCCAGGCTCCAACCGCAACTGGCCCGCGTGCCGCTCCTCATCCCCTGCGCCTGGCTGATGATGCTGCCGCCGTCGTGGGGAGTCGCTGCCGCGATCGCAGGTGGAACGCGTGGCGTGCTCTTCATCATCCTTAGCGGGTTGGCGCTCACTGCCTGGGACCTCTTCCTCGATCCGCAGATGGTCGGTTGGGGATTGTGGGTGTGGGAACGGCGCGGCGGCTATTTCGGCATCCCCTGGATGAACTTTGTCGGTTGGGCGCTGGCGGCATCTCTCATCACCGCCATCGTGCAGCCGGCGCCACTGCCCATCGCGTCGCTCGTGCTCGTGTATGCCATCACCTGGGCGCTGGAGACGGTGGGGCAACTCGTCTTCTGGCGGCTCTACGGCCCGGCGCTGGCAGGCTTTGCGGCGATGGGAATTCTGCTCCTGGGAGTCTGGCTGTAGATGCCGTTTACCTACTTCGGCGTACTGCTCCGCTTTCTCGTCCCGCCGCTCGTCGTGGTTATGGCTCTGACGGCGCTCGACCTGCGGCGCGGTCGGCGTCTGCCCCCTGCATTCCAGACCTGGTCGCCGTGGCTCGTGCTCGGCGCACACATCCTCGTGGCGCTGGTCTATACGACGCCGTGGGACAACTACCTGGTTGCCAGGGGCGTATGGTGGTACAACCCGGCGCTCGTCACCGGGCTGACGCTGGGATATGTACCGGTCGAGGAGTACACCTTCTTCGTCTTGCAGACACTCCTCACGGGACTGTGGGTGCTCTGGATTGTGCGGCGGCATTCTGAGGGCGCCAGGCCGTTTATCGCCAGGCGCGGTCTGCGCCGCTGGACGGCGGCGGCCCTGGGAGGGCTATGGGCCATCTGGCTTGTGCTGCTGATGGCCGGCTGGAGACCGGGCCGCTACATGGCGCTGATCCTGGTGTGGGCCTTGCCGCCGCTCATCCTGCAGGCGGCCTTCGGCGCCGACATTCTCTGGCATTACCGGCGACCGGTACTGGCGGGGCTGCTGCCGGCAGTGGCGTACCTCTCGCTCGTGGATGCCATCGCCATCGGCGGCGGCACCTGGACGATCAATCCAGATGATACCCTGGGACTGCTGTTGGGGGGCGTGTTGCCGCTGGAAGAGTTTGTCTTCTTCGTGGTCACGAACACGCTGATCGTGTTCGGGATGGTGTTGGTGTTGGCGCGGGAGAGCCACGCACGGTCGTGGCCGGTCGCCACGGTGGAGGGGTAGGGAGAACGCGAATGCAGTCTTGGTGGAAGCCTTTTGTGCTGGCGGGGCTGTTCCTGGCGCTGCTGGGGGGTATCGGCGCGCCACGGTCTGGCGACGCTCATTCCCGTGCATCTACCGCCGGGTCGGGCAGCGCCTCGTTCTATACTACCACGATCGTCATCCCCACCTATCCCTATACGAGCCATCTCTTGCCCGCGTATAACTCGATCTACAACATGACCTACTTCGCGTTGGACTGGGACTCGTACGCTCCGTCTGAGGCGATCTCTGTCACCTACGAATTGCTGGTGCTGGAGAATGACTACCTGCGGGTGACGCTCCTGCCGCAGTTGGGCGGACGGGTCTATCAAATGATCTACAAACCCACCGGCAGCAATGAACTCTACCAGAACCCGGTCATCAAGCCGACTCATTGGGGACCGCCGGAGCAGGGCTGGTGGTTGGCTGCGGGCGGCATCGAGTGGTGTTTGCCGGTGGAGGAACACGGCTACGAGTGGGGGCAGCCCTGGTCGTGGAGTGTCATCAGTTCGACGGCAGGTGTCACCGTCACACTGCGCGATACCGCGGCGAGCAACCGCATTCGTGCGGCCATCGCGGTGCATCTGCCATCCGACCGCGCCTATCTGGCGATCACTCCGCGCATCGAAAACCCCACCGCGAGCCCCATTGCTTACAAGTACTGGACCAATGCCATGCTCGCTCCCGGCCCCGCCAATACCGTGGGGCCCGATCTGCGCTTCGTTTTCAACGCCGTTCGGGTCACGGTGCATTCGAGCGGCGATTTTGCCGCGCACAGTGTATTGGACTGGCCTAAGCATGCCGGGCGCGACTATTCCCGCCTGGGCAACTGGAACACCTGGCTGGGCTTTTTCGAGCGCCCTTGGGCCGCCGCCAACTTCATCGGCGTCTATGATACGGCCGTGGACGAGGGGGGGGCACGCGTCTTCCCTGCCGATGTTGCCCGCGGCACCAAGGGGTTCGGCATGGGCTGGGCGCACCCGATCGATCCGGGGACCTGGACCGACGACGGCTCCGTCTACGTCGAACTGCACGGCGGCGTCGCGCCGACCTTCTGGGACGCGGCAACGCTCGCGGCAGGGCAGGCGTTGGAGTGGACGGAATACTGGGTTCCGGTGAGCGGCATCGGCATCCTGAGCGCAGCAACGGCCGAGGCGGCCCTGGGCGTGCGGGAGAGCGATGGGCGCTTTTATGTCGGCGTGCATTCGACTGTACCCCGCGCTGCCGGCACACTCCACGTCCTGGACCGGATCGCGCGGGCCGAAGTGGCCCGCTGGCAACTGCCGGCAATCGCGCCTGGCGTTCCGTTCACGACATCACTGGAGACAGGGGGGCTTGCGTTGGCCAATGCGGCCTTCGTCTATCTGGATGCGGACGGTCGCCTGCTGGCTGCGGTCAACCTCCCCTCCGACCCGTTGCCCACGGCCAGGGTTGAACCGCTGCCGGCCCGGGTAGCGACACCGGTCTTCACCGTGACCTGGGCCGGGCAGAGCACCTGGGCCGGGTTTACTACCTACGACGTGCAGGTCCGCGACGGCTATGAAGGGACGTGGACGGATTGGTTGACCGGCACGACAGCGACCTCTGCCGTCTTTACCGGCACGCACGGCCACACCGTCTTCTTCCGCGCCCGCGCTCGTGACCCGCGGGGAAGCGACGAGCCGTTCGGCGATGGGGAGTGGGGCGAAGCATTCACCACCGTGCTGACCGAACCGGCGCCGGTGCTGGTCACCTCGCGCAAAATCGCGCCCCGTTATTTCTCCATGCAGCCCGTGGCGTACACTGTTCTCATCTCCAATACCGGCAGCCTCACCGCCGCCGTCACACTGACCGATACCCCGCCTGCGGAGATGGTCGTGCTGACGGAGACACTGGCGGCCGATTCCGGCGCCATGCCATCGTACGACGGCGCTTCGATCCACTGGACAGGAACCGTCGCGTCGGACGGCGAGGTACGCATGACCTACGTACTTTCTCCGGCGGTGGGGGTTCCCGTCGGCGTGCCGCTGACCAACACCGTCGAGATCGCCGGCAGCGTGCTGGGGCCTTTCACGCGGCAGGCCGTAGTCAGGCGGGGGTATCTCGTGTGGCTGCCGATAGTCTACAGGTAGGCGCGGATTCCTCCCACACGACCCCCGCCTAAGAAAAGCCGGGGCAGTTCGAGGCCTGCCCCGGCTTGTTCAGATGCCTTTTTGCTTATTGAACGGTCACCGTGACCGGTCCCGCCAGGTTGGCGCAGGTGCCGTCGGTAAAGCAAATCCTCAGCCACAGCCGGTATGTGCCGGGGACACCTATCGAGAGCCAATCTTCCCACTTCAATCCCGTAGTATGGCCAGGCTGTAGCGTCGTATCGCCGTAGCTCTTCTTATGGGAACCGGTTTCTTCCACCCAACACCCCAGTATTGTGTATGCAATAGTTTGGCTCGAGGTATTGGCAATGTCCCAAGCGCACCAAATCTGGCTGTTGACACCGAAGGGGCCAGGCGCATATACAGCGGTACCCCCCTCTCTTCTTGGCTTGTTGCTTACCACGAAAGAATGCCCCGTCAACCCGCGAACGTTGGCCGGAGTTGCCGTGGCAGGGATCGGCGTCGCGGTGGGAATCGCCGTCGGGGGCGGGGGTATCGGCGAGGGTGGTGGTACGACCACAGGCACACCCTCTGTGTTGGACGTAGTGACGACGATGCCGGCGATCCACGCCGGTGCGCTGTTGTACAGTACCTGCCACCAATCCGCGTAGCGGCCGATGACCAGGAGCTGTGTGCCCGGCTCCACACGGCCCACGATCGAGAAGTTGGTGCCCGGCCCGCTGCGGATGTTTGCTCCTTGCGTGCCGACCACGGCCAACGGTGGGAGCGGTGTGTCCGTCGGAGGTACAGGTGTTGGCAGAGGCGTAGGAGTGTCCGTCGGTGTCGGCGTCGCAGTAGGGATGATAGCAACAATGCCCTCAGTCGGCGTGGAAGTCATTGCAGCGGGCACAGTCGCCGTAGGCCGGGGCGCCACAGGCTGCCTGGTGCTCCTTCCGAGCACATAGCCCGCCACGAGCAGTCCGATACCCAGCGCCAGAGCGACGACGAATCCGAGGCCCAGCAGCATCCCCGTGCCCATCCCGGAACGAAAACTTGAACTCTTTCTCATAAAGCCCTCCAATCCAGGTCTTGCACCTTGCTGTCGGATGGCCGCTAGTATACCCCAACCTGGCGCTTAAGTCAAAGACATCACCTTTGACAGCAAACGGTACTTCTGTTATGATGAACGTCTGAATCCTGAACAGAGCGGAGGAATATGATGGACCTCTTAAAAGCCACTCTCCTGGGCATTCTTCAGGGCGCGACCGAGTTCCTTCCCGTCAGCAGTTCCGGCCACCTGGTGCTCGCGCCGTGGCTCTTGGGCTGGCCTGCGCCGGGCCTGGCTTTCAATACCATCGTCCATTGGGGCACGGCGGTGGCTGTCATCGCCTATTTCTGGCGCGACTGGGTTGCCCTGATCCGTGCGGCCTTCCGCTCTCTGCGCGTGCGCTCTCTGGCGGATGCAAATGCCCGCCTGGCGTGGTTCCTCGTGATCGGCACGGTGCCTGCGGCGGTGTTCGGCTATGTGTTGGAGGACTTTTTCGAGGCTATGTTCTCTCGACCGGCAGCCGCGGCGGCCTTCCTGGTAGTCACTGCGGGTATCCTGGTTGCTGCCGAATATTGGGGTCACCGCCAACGAGACCTCGACGCACTGACCTGGCGTGACGCGCTGCTCATCGGGCTGGCCCAGGCGGCGGCGATCCTGCCCGGTATCTCGCGCTCCGGCGCGACGATCGCCACCGGGCTTGGCCAGGGCTTGAAGCGCGAATCCGCTGCCCGCTTCAGTTTCCTCCTGGCGACCCCCGTCATTCTCGGCGCGGGCCTGCTCCAGATGGCTGACCTGGTTCAGGCGGGTGATCTGGCGGGCCAGGTGCCGACGCTCATTGCCGGTTTTCTGGCGGCGGCTCTGGCTGGTTGGGGCTGTATTCACTTCCTGTTGCGCTACCTCCAACGGCGGCGCCTCCACCCTTTCGCCCTCTATTGTGCCGTCGTTGGCCTCGCCAGTCTTCTCATAGCGGCGGTGAGAGGATGAAAAAGATCCGCTCCTGTGCTCTCCTACATCCTGCATCTTGCATCCTGCATCTTGCATCCTGCTTCCTACTCTCCGCCTGCGCTCCCCAACCCCTCGCCGTCACCCGCGAGCCGACCCATCTGCGCCTGGTGGCTGCCGACACCTGCGGGCCGTTGGTCGAGGAACTGGCTGCTGCTTACGAGGAATCCCATCCCTGGGCCACGGTCGAAGTGGTCGGCGTGTTCAACTCTGCGCTGGCCGAGCGAACCCTGCGAGAGGGAGAGGCTGACCTGGCATTACTCTCGTGGATCGAGCCATCCGATGACCTGTGGTCCCAATCATTTGCTCGCGACGGCATCGCCATCATCGCGCACCCCGATACGCCGCTCGACGAAGTGGGGTTGGCGCTTTTGCAGGAAATATATCGTGGACGGGTGCAGGAGTGGGAGGGCGTGCCGTTGATCCCTGTCAGCCGCGAGGAGGGCTCGGGCACCCGTGCGACGTTCGAGAGCCTCGTCCTGGGAAGCCTGGCTGCGACACCCAATGCCGTTGTCGAGTCATCCAGTGGCGCGGTCATCGAGTACGTGGCGCGGACGCCGGCCAGCATCGGCTACGTCTCGACGCTCTGGCGGGCGGATGGGGTGCGGGTGCTGCCGGTGGAGGGTGTCTTGCCCACCCGTGAGACCATCGCCGACGGCAGTTACCCGCTGTGGCGGCCGCTGGTGATGGCGACGATGGGGGAGCCGACCGGCGAGGCCCGCGAGTTCGCCCAGTGGGTACTGGGGCCGGAGGGGCAGGCAATCATTGAGCGGATGGCGCAGTAGAATCCGGTTTTCCAAACTAATCCAGCCGGTCGTCTTGCGACAGACCGGCTGGATTCATTTCCGAGCAGCGCGCTCTAGTACAGGAACATCGGCGCGTTGAGTAGTTTCTTCATCTTGGGGCGGTAGCCCTCCACGTCATAAAAGGCATCCACATCCACGACGCGCGGCTTGCCGGCGGCCTCGCTCGCCGGGATGTAGGTGTAGCGCCCCTCGCGGATCGCCAGCATCGTGCCGAACTTTTTCTGGTTGATCAGTTCGACGGCCAGGTTGCCAAAGTTGAACGTCACCATCAGATCGAGCGCGTCGGGAGGGCCGGAACGCATCAAATAGCCGATCTGCTGGTACATCGTGTTGACGCCGGTGATTTTCTTGACTTTTTCGTTCACGATCTGGCCGATACCGCCCAGTTTCTTGTGACCGAACGCGTCGGCCTCACCGCTTTCGACGACCCCGCCGCCGATCTCTACTGCGCCTTCGGAGATGATGACCAGCGCATAATGGCTGGGGTTGTTCTCCCGATCCTGCACCAGCAGTTCGGCCACTTTCTGGATGTCGAACGGCACTTCGGGGATCAGGGCGCGATCGGCGCTCGCCAGGTAGGCCGAGAAGAGTCCCGTCGCGCCACTGTGCCGCCCAAACACCTCGAATATCCCCAACCGTTCGTGCGACCCCAGGCAGGAGCGCATCTGGTTGATGTACTTGACGCAGCGCGTGACGGCAGTGGAAAAGCCCAGGCAATAGTCGGTGCCCGGCACGTCGTTATCCATTGTCTTGGGGATGCACACAACCGGAAAGCCCTCGTTGTGGATGCGCACGCCGTAACCCAACGTATCCTCGCCGCCGATCGGCACCAGCACGTCCAGTTTGAGATGCTGTAAGACCTTGAGCACGTGCGGAGTGAAATCCTGTGCTACGTTGGGGTCATATTCCCCTGCAGGCCGCAAAAAGTCGGGGGCATCCTTCCACTTGGTGTTGCTGGGCTTGGTGCGCGAGGTGTGCAGGAAGGTGCCGCCAGAGCGATCTACGGTGCGCACGGCATTCTTGTCCAGCCGCATCACGCACGCATCGTGTGTGGAGGCGTCGTCGGGGTTATAGAACAACAATCCGCGCCAGCCACGGCGAATACCGATCACTTCGTGCCCTTCGTCCACAGCGCGATTGACCAACGCCTTGATACACGAGTTCAATCCAGGAACATCTCCCCCTCCTGTCAAAACACCAATTCTCATTGCTTTACCTCCTCAGATGGAATGGTTTTGTCACATCGGCCACGCGGCCGTTAGTGAGCCTGATCAGCGTCTCGAAAGCGATGGAAAATACGGCGTGGGGACTCCCCCCGGCCGCATAGACCATCTCGAAACGGCCCAGCGAAGCATCTATCCATGTCGGCAGCCGCCGGTGATGGCCCACGGGAGGCACGCTGCCGACATCGAACCCGGTCTCTTGCCGGACGCGTTCGGCGTCGGGGATCACCAGGCGCCGGGCGCCCAACACCCGTTTCAACTTGCTCAGGTCCGCCCGCCGGTCGCCGGCGACCAACACCAGGACCGGTTCCCCGTCGGCCAACAGGACCAGCGATTTGACGATGCTCCCCAATTCGGTCCCCAGCGCCTCGGCGGCCTGTTGCGCCGTACGGGTGCTCTCTTCACACGTGACGATTTCTACATCCAGGCCGGCGCCGGTCAAAACGGCCTGCACGTGCTCCGGTCCCCTCATCGAATCCCCTCGACGACCTGTATGGCATCGGCTCCGACGATGGAAGCCAACTCTTGGGCCAACTCGGGACTGTACGAGGTAGTATCGTTTGGGAAGGCCAGTTCGACCGGTTTGCCTGTGCCGCCGATCAGACGAATGGTGAAATGATCCCGGCCGGGGCGCTGCGCCAGCAGGCTATGGATCCGACGCAGGGTCTGCACGTCCCGCGCCTGCTCGCCGGTGCGGGCCAACGTCACATAGACGGTGCGCGCCGGTAGGGGTGCCGGCTGCACTGTGGGCGGTTGCGGAGGACTGGGCCGGGTTGGCATAGCCGCCTGCGGGTGATCCTGATCGGCCGGGACGGCGACCTCTTCGGGGGTTTTCGTCCAATCGCACAGCAGGCTCGGCTCGTCAAGTTGCCCCATGTCCACCTTACCGCCTACCACCAGGATGCGTTCCGGCTGCCAGAGATGCCGGGTCTGTTTCCACAGCCGGGGAAAGACGACCACGTCACACTCGCCCTGGAGGTCTTCCAGGGTCACGAAGGCCATCTCGTCACCCTTCTTGGTCGTATGGCGACGCACCCGCTGCACCATTCCGACGACGGTTACCTGCTGACCGTTCATCTCCGCGAGCGCGCCGACGTAGGCGGTCACTACGTCCTGCAATCGCACCAATGCCTCTGCCAGCGGGTGCTCGGAGATGTAGGCGCCGAGCAGGTCTTTTTCCCAGGCCAGGCTCTCTTTTTGCGGCACTTCGGGCGTCTTTGGTGAGGCAGGCAGCAGGGTGCCCGTTGCCAGGGGGGCGCCGGTGGTCTCGAAGAGGCTCATTTGCCCCATCTCTCGGGCACGGTGCAGGTTCGCGCTCAGCCCGATGATGCGGTCCAGGGTGGATAGCAGTTGTGCGCGCGTCCCAAACGGCTGTAACGCGCCGACTTTGACCAGACACTCCAGCGCACGCCGGTTGACCTGCCGCGCGTCCACCCGGCGGCAGAAATCGTCCAGGTCGCGGAAGGGGCCGCCGGCGCGACGGGCCGCCAGGATCGCCTCGACCGCGCCTTCTCCCACGTTCTTCACCGCTGCCAGCCCAAAACGGATCGCCGGCCGGCCATCCGGCTGCTCCTCGATGGTAAAGTCGAGGTCGGAGCAGTTCACGTCGGGCGGGAGCACCTCAATGTTCATACGCCGGCATTCAGCGATGAGCAGGCCGACCTTTTCGGTGTTGTTGCGCTCGACGCTGAGGAGTGCGGTCATATATTCGACCGGGTAGCGGGCCTTGAGATAGGCGGTCTGGCAGGTGAGGACGGCGTAATCGGCAGCGTGCGCGCGATTGAAGCCATAACGCGCGAAATACTCAATGTCATCGAAGATAGCACCGGCGACTCCTGTGGGCAGGCCACTGTGTTGCGTGGCGCCTGCGATGAAGGATTCGCGGTGGTGGAGTAGTTCCTCCTTCTTCTTCTTGCCGACGGCGCGTCGGACCAGGTCGGCGTCGGACGCAGAATAGCCGGCGATATCGGTAAGGATGCGGATGATTTGCTCTTGATAAACCACAATGGCGAAGGTTTCTTTCAGGATCGGTTCCAGTTTGGGATGGCGATACTCGATGGGCTTGCGCCCGTGCATGCGGTCAATGTAATCGTCAATGTATTCCATCGGCCCGGGGCGGAAGAGGCTGATGGTGGCGACGATGTGGTCGAATTGCCGGGGCTGCATCTTCATCAGCACCCGCCGCATCCCCGCGCCCTCCACCTGGAAGACACCCATCACGTCGCCGCGCGAGAGCAGATCAAAGATCGCCGGGTCTTCGGTAGGGATATTATGCAAGTTCAGGCGCACACCGTACCGCTGCCGGATCAACTCACAGGCGCGGCGCATGATCGTGAGGGTCGCCAGGCCCAAAAAGTCTATCTTCAAGAGGCCAAGGGCTTCTAATTCCTCCATCGTATACTGCGTGACGACGCCGATCTCGCCTTCGCCGCCGCTGGTGGGGCGGTTCAGCGGGGTGTAGGTGACCAGCGGCGCATCCGAGACGACGACGCCAGCGGCGTGGGTGCTGGCGTGACGCACGTTGCCCTCGACGCCGCGCGCGGTATCCACCAGCCGGCGTATGTGCTCCTCGTTCTCGTAGGCTTCACGCAGTTCTGGCACCTCTGCCAGCGCCTGGTCGAGCGTGACCTTGGGGCCGAACGGCACCAGGCGAGCGATGCGATCCACTTCGGCAAGAGGATAGTCCAGCGCGCGGCCCACGTCGCGAATCGCCGCCTTGGCGCCCATCGTGCCGAAGGTGATGATCTGCGCGACCTGTTCCTGCCCGTACTTTTCGATGGTGTAACGGATCAACTGATCGCGCTGGTCATCAGGAAAGTCCAGGTCAATGTCCGGCATGGTGACACGGCCCAGGTTGAGGAAACGTTCAAAGATCAACCCGTGCTGCAATGGCTCCAGGTTAGTGATTCCCAGAGTGTAGGCGACGATGGAGCCGGCCGCCGATCCGCGCACGTTCCACCAGATGTCGTGTTCACGGGCAAAGCGGCACAGGTCCCAGACGATGAGAAAGTAGGTGTCAAAGCCCATGCGGTGGATGACGTCCAACTCGTGTTCCAGCCGCTGGCGGATTTCGGGTGTGACGACGGCATAGCGTTGTTGCAGGCCCTCTTCACACAGGTGGCGCAGGTAGGACTGTGCGTCGTATCCTTCGGGCACGTGAAAGATCGGCAGGTGGTAGCAGCCAAACTCGAGTTTGAGGTCACACATTTCGGCGACGCGCAGCGTGTTGGAGAGCACCTCCGGCATGTCGGGGAAGAGCGCCGCCATCTCGCGGGCATCGCGCATATAGTACGTATCGCCGTCCATCCGCAGGCGATTTGGCTCGGTGACGGTCTTGCCGGTTTGGATGCACAGGAGCACATCGTGGATGTCGGCCTCTTCGCGGCGGGCGTAGTGCACATCGTTCGTCGCCACCAGGGGCAGGTCAAACTCGCGGGCCAGGGCGATGATCTGGCGATTGACCTGGGCGAGTTCGGGGATGTCGTGGTCCTGAATCTCCAGGAAGTAGCGACCAGGGAACATGTCGCGGTACCAGGCGATGACACGACGCGTCTCGTCGAGTTGCCCTTCCAGGATCAGGCGGGGAACCTCGGAGGTGCCGCAGCCGGAGAGGACGATGAGTCCATCGGCGCACTCGGCCAGGACGTCCTTATCAATGCGCGGCTTGTAATAAAAGCCTTCCAGTTGGGCCACGGTCGCCAAGCGCATCAGGTTGCGGTAGCCGCTCTCATTCTGCGCCAGGAGGATGAGGTGATAAGGCTTGCGGTCCTGTGGGTCCTTCTCGCGTCGGCTGCGTGGCGCCACGTAGGCTTCCATGCCGATGATGGGTTTGATGCCGGCGGCCTTGCATGCCTTGTAGAACTGGACCGCGCCATACATCGCGCCGTGGTCGGTGAGGGCGAGAGCGGGCATCCCCAGCTCGACGGCGCGCTCGGCCAGTTCGTGGCAACTATTGAGACCATCGAGGAGCGAGTACTCGCTGTGGACGTGGAGATGGACGAACTCGGCCATCGCGCTGCAATTATACCACAGGGTTAGGAGTTGGTAAATTGGTGACTGGGGACCGTCACACATTGGGGACAAGCTCCTGGAAAGCGGCAGCAGGCCATTGCAGGGCCAGCCCGCGGAAGAGCTGCGCCATTGGCAATTTCTGCACCTCGTAGCCGGCCAGTTCGAGGGGGCA
>DAOUBA010000205.1:0-4236 GCA_034432855.1 Anaerolineae bacterium
CCACTCCCACCCGCACCCCGACGCCCACGCCCAGCCCCACCCCCTGCCTGCCCGACGTCGCCTTTGTCGCGGATGTCACCGTCCCGGATGGGACTCAATTTGCCCCTGGCGCCTCGTTCACCAAAACCTGGCGTGTCCGCTCCAGCGGCTGCAGGGCCTGGGAGGCCGGCACTCGCTGGGCCTTCGTCTCCGGTGACCAACTGGGAGCCCCCGCCAGCGTGCCGTCTCTCCGGCCCGCCCCGGTGAAACGGTGGATATCTCCGTGGCCATGCGCGCGCCGACCACCCCCGGCACCTACAAGGGATTCTGGCAGATGCGCGGCCCCGACGGCCGCTTCTTCGGCGACCGGGTCTACGTACAGATAACGGTTGCCCAGCCCACCCCGACCCCGGATACCCGCCCCCGGGTAACTGTCACCATCATCAACGATACCAACGGTACACTGACCCTGTCCCTTTCTGGGCCGGCCTCCTATCGGTTCACCTTCGCCCCGGGGCGCCACACGATCCAGGTAATACCGGGCCACTACTCCTACACTGTCTGGGGATGCGGTGGAGCCCGCGATAGTGGCACTTATGACCTGTCCGAGGGTGATGAGTGGCGCTTCTGGTGTCAGTAGAGAATTCTATTCCAGGAAATGATTATGCGAAGAAATCAGCCGCGGCGAGTCTTATCCCTGATCAGCGCCCATCTCCTGCTCTGCCTGCTCCTGCTGGTGGGCCAGGCCACAGCCCTGGCGCGCCGGCCGCCAGAGGGCGGAAGCCGTCCGGCGGACAGGATCAATCCTGTGCTACCGCAGCCGAATTCCGAAGTCCCCATCCACCTGCGGGTCGGCTCCTTTGACCCCCTTGCCGGAGAGCCGGACGTTCCCCCTGGGATGCGCCGCCTGCTGGCCGCCGGTCAGCCTGGCCTGCGCCTCGTCCAGTTCCCCGGCCCCATCCAGGACGAGTGGTACGCGGCGATGGAAAAGGCCGGCCTGCAGGTTGTCACCTACATCCCTGACTACGCGTACCTGGTCTGGGGAGACGAAGCCGCCGTGAAACGCCTGGCGGACCGATCCCCCCTGCGCTGGAGCGGCCTCTACCATCCCCATTACACCCTCCACCCGGCCCTGGCCGACGCCGATGCCCTCCCCGCCGAAGTAGAAGTAGTCGTCCAGGTCTATGCCCATCCCGGCGCCGAAGCGACCGTCCGGGCCATCCTGGAGCAGGCGGACGGCGTCTTCCGCCAGCCCTACGGGGTCCTGGTCTACATCAACCTGGGCGTCCGCATCCCTGCCTCCCGGCTGACCTGGCTGGCCTCCCTGCCGGATGTGGTCAACGTGGAGCCGTACGGTCGGCCCCGATTGCTGGACGAGGTGCAGGGGCAGATTATGGCCGGAAACCTGAACGGGGCGGGCACCCAGCCCTCCGGCCCCGGCTACCTGGCCTGGCTTCAGGAGCGCGGCTTCTCCACCAGCCCGGACGATTACCCCATCGTGGACGTCACCGACGATGGCATTGACGACGGCGACGCCACGCCCATCCACGCCGATTTCTACGTTCAGGGGAACACCGCCAACCCGGACCGTCTGGCCTACAATTACGACTGGACCTCCGACCCCAATGCCGATAGCGGCGGCGGCCACGGCAACATCAACGCCTCCATCGTGGCCGGGTACAACGACAGGACCGGCTTCCCCTACGAGGACGGCAGCGGCTACAACTACGGCCTGGGCATCAACCCCTTCGGGCGGGTGGCCGGCTCCAAAGTGTTCAACAACGCCGGCGATTGGGACACTACCGCCACCCCCACTCAACTGATCAACAACTCCTACCAGCAGGGCGCGCGCCTCAGTTCCAACTCGTGGGGGTGCGGCTACTACACCTTTTGCTGGGGCGCTTACGACGCAGAGGCTCAGGAGTACGACACACGGGTGCGGGATGCCCGGCCAGACGTTGCCGGCAACCAGGAGATGGTCATCCTGTTCGCGGCCGGGAACGATGGCAACTATGGAAGCAATACCGTCGGCACCCCTGGCACGGCCAAGAACGTCATCGCCGTGGGCGCGGCGGAGAACTACCGACCCGGCTGGACCGATGGCTGCGGTGTCCCGTCCTCCGGCGCCGATAGCGCCCAGGATATCGCCTCTTTCTCCAGTCGTGGCCCCACCGACGATGGGCGCATCAAGCCGGACATCGTCGCCCCGGGCACGCACATCCAGGGCGCGGCCTCTCAATCGCCCAACTACAACGGCAACGGCGTCTGCGATATGTACAGGCCCTCCGGCCAGACCCTCTATGCGGCCTCCTCCGGCACCAGCCACTCCACTCCCGCCGTCGCCGGCGCCGCCTCTCTGGTCTACCACTGGTATCAGACCCGCTATGGGAACGGCCAGCCCCCCAGCCCGGCGATGGTCAAGGCCTACCTGATCAACGCCACCCGTTATCTCACCGGCAACGGGGCAGGCGGCAATCTGCCCTCCAACTCCCAGGGCTTTGGCGAGGTCCACCTGGGCCTGGCCTTTGACGGGACGCCCCGGATGGTGGTGGACCAGACCCACATATTCGACAGTACGGGCCAGACCTACTCCCTCTCCGGTGTGGTGGCCGATTCCGGCAGGCCTTTCCGCGTCAGCCTGGCCTGGACGGATGCCCCCGGCCCCACCACCGGCAACGCCTACGTCAACAACCTGGACCTGGCGGTCACCGTCGGCGGGCAGACCTACCGGGGCAACGTCTTCTCCGGCGGCACGTCGGTCACCGGCGGCAGCGCCGATCCCCGCAACAATGTGGAAAGCGTCTTCCTGCCCGCCGGTCTCAGCGGCCCGTTCACCGTGGTCATCACGGCCACCAACATCGCCGGGGACGGCGTCCCGGGCAGCGGCGACTCCACCGACCAGGACTTTGCGCTGGTGGTCTACAACGCCACCACGACGCCGACCGGCATCCTGCGGGGCACGGTCTCCGAGGCCGGCACCGGCACGCCCATCGTGGGCGCGCGGATAGAGGCCACGGCCGACGTGACCCGGACGGGCACCACCACCAGCGGCGCGGGCGGCGTCTACTCCATGACCCTCCCCGCCGCCACCTACGTCGTGACTGCCTCCGCCTTCGGCTACCTGCCGTCCACCGCCACCGGCGTCGTCGTCACCGCTGACGTCACGACCACCCGGGACTTTGCGCTCACGCCGGCGCCCACCTGCGTCGTCTCCGGCACCGTCTCCGATGCCCTGGCCCGTTGGCCGCTCTATGCCCGCGTGAACGTCTCCGGACTCCCGCACACCATCTGGACGAACCCGGTCACCGGCTTCTACAGCGTGACGGTGCCCCAGGGGACAGCGCTCACCTTCACCGTCAGCGCCTGGGTCGCGGGTTACCACCCGCTCACCCGCACCATCGGCCCGCTGACGGGCAGCCGCACCGAACATTTCACCCTGACCGTGGACGCCTCTGCCTGCAACGCGCCGGGTTATTCCGGCGGTACAGGCTTTGCGGAGACCTTTGATTCCGCCACGCCCCCCAACCTCCCCGTCAACTGGGCCAAAGTGGACGTCAGCGGAACGGCGGGGGATTGGGCCACAAACGCCGGTACCGTACACCCCGCCGGGGCAAATGCCCATAGTTTGCCGAACCTGGTGTATTTCAATTCGTATAGCGCCGATTTTGGCAGCCAGACCCGCCTCTACCGCACCGTGGGAACCGATATGCGGGGTCGGCCCCCTGCTCTCACCCTCTGGATGTATCACGATACCGGGTGGAGCCTTCTCAATGACCGCGTGCAGGTCCAGGTCTCCACCGGCGGCGGGGCGTCGTGGACGAATGTCGGTTCGGCCATCCCCCGCTACGACGGCTCCACGGGCTGGAAACAGCACACGGTGGACCTGAGCGCCTACGGTAGTCAAACGGACCTGCGGGTGGGCCTGCTGGGCATCAGCGCCTATGGCAACGATATTCACATTGACGATGTGGTGCTGGGCGGCTGCTACCCCCGTGCGGGCGGCCTGGTCGTCGGCAACGTCTACGACGATGGCGGCGCCCCGCTGGCCGGCGCGACCGTCGCCAGCAGCGCCGGCTACTCCACGACCACTGCGTTCACCGAGGACCCGGCCGTGGACGATTCCTTCTACACCCTCTTCTCCCCGGCCGGTTCACACGTCTTTACCGCCACGATGAGCGGCTATGGAACGGCCGTCACGACGACGAACGTCGTCCAGAGCAACACCGTGCGGCTGGATTTTCGTCTGGCAGCGCCTCG
>DAOUBA010000206.1:0-5765 GCA_034432855.1 Anaerolineae bacterium
AAGGCGCAGGGCGAGCAGCGCATCATCGCCTACCTGACCGACCGCGCCGGCCTGCTCATTGAGCGCGCCCAGGGCAGTATCTACGCCTTCCCCCACCGCACGTTTCAGGAATACCTGGCCGCCTGCTACCTGGCCGACGAGGATTTCCCCTTCCTGCTGGCCGAGCAACTCCGCAAGGACGACGAGCGCTGGCGCGAGGCGGCGCTGCTGGCTGCCGCCAAGAACGCCGGCGGGGCCAACATCTGGAACCTGATCGGCGGCTTTTGCCCGCACGATTACCCGCCGCCGCAGCCGCCCGCCGATCCCGATTGGAGCGCCGCGCTGCGCGCCGCCCAGGCGTTGATCGAGACCGAAAAGCCCTCGGCGTCCCGGAACGCCAGGTCTATCTCGTCGAACGGTTGCGCAAGTGGCTCGCTGCGTTGCTCGAGCAAGGCTCCCTGCCCGCCCCCGAACGCGCCGCCGCCGGCCGCGCCCTCGCCGTCCTGGGCGACCCGCGCGTGGGCATCGCCCTCACCTCTCCCCCCAGCCCCCTCCCCTCTCCCAGAATTGGGAGAGGGGAGGGGGAGCGGGGGTGGGGTGAGGGCCTCCCCGCCTTCCAATGGTGCCTCGTCCCCCCAGGCCCCTTCCTGATGGGCTCGATGAAAGAGGAAGTCGAGTGGCTCAAACGCGAAACCGGTTATTCGTGGGACGAAGAAACGCCCCAGCACGAGCAGGATATTCCCTACCCCTACTGCCTCTCCCGCTACCCGGTCACCAATGCCCAGTTCCAGCCCTTCGTGGACGATCCCGACGGCTACCGCCGCGACGACTGGTGGACGCGCGCCGGGCTTGCGTGGCGCGGCGACCGTAGCCGCCCGGACAAGGCGGGCGGCGTCTTTGATTTGCCCAACCATCCTGTGGTGATGGTCAGCTGGTACGAGGCGGTGGCCTATTGCCGCTGGCTCACGTGCAAGATGCAGGAGGCAGGAGGCAAGATGCAGGATTGGGAGATACGGCTGCCGACCGAAGCGGAATGGGAAAAAGCCGCGCGCGGCGGCCTCGAAATCCCCGCGCGCCCCATCATCATAGATGACCTGCCATCTGCAATCTCGAATCTGCAATCCGCCAATCCCCGATCCCCGATCCCCAATCCCCATCCTGCCCGCCGCTTCCCCTGGAGCGACGACGCCGATCCCGACCGCGCCAATTACGACGACACCCGCATCGGCGCCACCTCCGCCGTGGGCTGCTTCCCCCGCGGCGAGTCCCCCTACGGCTGCCTGGATATGAGCGGCAACGTCTGGGAGTGGTGCGCCACCAGGTGGGTGGACAATTACGAGAATTATGGTAGGATAGCGGGCCGGGAAGACCCGGAGGGGGATGCTTCCCGCGTCCTGCGGGGCGGCTCCTGGTGGTACCTTTGGTGCAGGGTCCGCTGCGCCTGGCGCTACGGGTACAACCCGTACTGGCTGTACGGCGACTGGGGGTTTCGGGTGTGCGTCTCCACGTCTTCTCCCTTCCCATCCTGAGTGCTGGTTGCTGAGTGCTGGATTCTGGATTCAGATTTCTGGGGGGGTCTGGGGGGCGCAGCCCCCCAGGGCATGGTTAGAAGCACTGTAACTACCTCGACAATGTCACATTCGAGGAGGGAGTATCCCCAGATGCGACCGGATGGCGCATGGCCGCTCGCACGAGGGCGTGCTCGCTCCTCAATCACGCGAAACGGAGCACAGCGGCGCCGTCACGGTCGAATGTGACATTGTCAAACTACCCAGGCTGGTCTGGTTTTTGGGCCGCACCGCCGTGAATAGGCGGTGCTGGGTATTCGCTCCGACCCAGCACCGGCTCTTTTAGGCCGGTGCGGGTTGGCGAAATCGTCTGAGGCTTTCGACTACCGTGCAACGCTTTTGGACTCCTCTCCTGGCCTGGAACGGCCCCGTGGTGACGCTCGCCGGGCTGGCGCTGGCTCTGGCGGCGGGCTTGCTCCTGGTCCGCCTCTCGCCGCTGGGGGGCGTGCTGTTCGTGGGGCTGGCCGTCGTCGGCACGGCGACGCTGATCGAGCCGCTGGTGGGAGTGGGCGCAGCGCTCTTCCTGGGGCCTCTGTGGGCCTATCTGCGCGCGGAGGTGCCACAGGTGCCGGCGCAGATCGCGCAGCTATTCGTCGCGTTGGCGCTGGCGGTCTGGCTGGCACGAGGGCTGGCGCGACGGGAATGGAGACCGGGGTGGGGGCATGGACAAGCCATGCCCCTACGGGTGCCGTTGTTGGTTTTTATTGGGGCGGCGCTCCTTTCGTTGTGGGATGCGGTGGAATTGCCGGTCTATGGTATCCCCGAATTCATCAAATGGCTGCAAATCCTGCTCCTCTGCCTCTTCGTCGCCGACCACCTGACGATGCGCAAACTGCCCTGGCTGCTGGGTGTACTGCTCGTGATCGGGCTGTTCCAGGCGCTCGTGGGCATCTGGCAATTTGGACTGCGCGGCGAAGGCCCCGAACACTTTGCCATCAACGAGCGCCTCTACCGCGCTTACGGCACCTTCGAGCAGCCCAACCCGTATGCCGGCTACATCGGGATGACGCTGGCGCTGACTTTGGGCGTGGCTTGGGGATTGTGGACGGAGCGGAGACACGGGGACACGGGGACAGGGAGACGATCTGGGCTGTTGGTCGCGTTGGGCATCGCGCTCACACTCGGGGCGGCGCTCGTGGCGTCGTGGAGCCGCGGGGCGTGGATAGGCTTTGCGGCGGCACTGTTGGCGATGGCGGTGGTTCTGCCGCGTAAGGCGCGCTGGGGGCTGCTGCTGGTGCTCGTCCTCGTCGTCGGAGGATGGGGCCTGTACCGCGCCGGGCTGTTGCCGGCGTCCGTCGTGGCCCGCTTGACCGGTTTCGTGCAGGACGTGCGCTTCACCGACGTGCGCGGCGTGGGCATCAACGACGCCAACTATGCGGTGCTCGAGCGGCTCGCCCACTGGCAGGCGGCGCTGGAGATGTGGCGCGAGAATTTCTGGACTGGGGTCGGCTTTGGCTGCTACGAGCCGGCATATCCCAAGTTTGCACTGATCAACTGGCCGATTGCACTGGGGCATGCTCACAACTACTATCTCACCATCGTCGCCGAGACCGGCCTCGTCGGCCTGGTGGCCTATCTGCTCCTGTGGGGCACGGTGTTCTGGCAGACCTGGCGGGCCATCCGTCGCGCCGAAGGACTGGTGCGCGGCATCGCCATCGGCCTGCTGGGCGTCTGGACCCATCTGAGCGTCCACCACCTGCTCGACAACCTGTACGTCAACAACGTCCACCTGCATGTGGGCGTCCTCCTCGGCCTCCTCGTCTTCATCATCCAACACACCAACCAACCAACTAACCAACTAACCAACTAACCAACCAACCAACCAACTAACCAACTAACCAACTATGTCCTACTTCATCCTCACCCTCAAAAACAACCGCAGAGAACTCGTCCGCTTCCTCAAATTCGCCGTCGTGGGCACGATTGGCGCGTGTGTGGATTTCGGCGTATTGTACTTGTTGCACGCGGTGCTGGGGCTGCCCATCGTCCTGGCGAACACCTGCTCCTTCACCGCCGCCGTGCTGAGCAACTTTACCTGGAATCGCTACTGGACTTATCCCGACTCCCGCTCGAAGCCGATCCGTACGCAACTGGTGCAGTTCTTCGTCGTCAACATCGTCGGGTGGGGAATCAACACCGGCATCCTGGTGCTGTTGCGCTTCCCCTGCGTCTCGCTGGTGGGCAGTATCAGCCGGTATCTGGCGCTCGTGTTGGCAGAGGAATCGGCCTACAAACTGGGATACAACCTGGCCAAGGCCATCGCCACAGGAGTCGTGTTGTTCTGGAATTTCTTCATCAACCGCATCTGGACGTATTCGGACGTGGAATGATGCGTGTCGGGATTGATTACACCGCAGCCGTCCGTCAGGGGGGCGGCATTGGCCGTTACACCCGCGAGTTGATCGCGGCGCTACTCAGGCTGGAAAGCGCTCATCGCTACACACTCTTCGCCGCAACCGGCGGAATCCCCCGCGCTCACCGACGGCGCGAAATGGACGGCTTGCGAATCGGCGACGAGCAGCCAGCAACCAGCATCCAATTCCGCACCCTCCCCCTCAGCGACGACTGGTTGGCCCGCCTGTGGCAGCGATTGCGACTGCCCATCCCCGTCGAGGTCATCACCGGCGCGCTGGACATCTTTTACTCGCCCGACTTTGTCCTGCCGCCGACCCTGCCGCGCACCCGCACGCTCCTCACGGTACACGATCTGTCTTTTCTGCGCTACCCCGATGCCTTCGTTCCGGCGCTGCGCGGCTATCTCGCGCGCGTCGTGCCGCGTTCTATCGCCCGCGCCGACCTGGTGCTGGCTGATTCGGAGGCCACCCGCACCGATCTGATCACGCTGCTGGACGTGCCGCCTGAGAAGGTGCAGGTGCTCTACAGCGGCATCCACCCGCGCTTCTGTCCTCAGCCCGAGCCGGACGAAGTCGCCCGCCTCCGCGCCCACTACGGTCTGGCGGATGCGCCATACATTCTTAGTGTCGGCACCCTCCAGCCGCGCAAAAACTATGTCCGCCTCATCCGCGCCTTCGTCCAACTAACCAACCAACCAACTAACCAACTAACCAACCAACTTGTTATCGCCGGGGGCCGCGGCTGGCTCTACGAAGAAACCCTCGCCGCAGCGGCAAAATATCCCGATCGCGTGCGCATCCTGGGCTTTGTGGACGATGGAGACCTGCCTGCACTCTATCGCAACGCGGCGCTGTTCGCCTTCCCCTCACTGTACGAAGGATTCGGGTTGCCGGTGCTGGAGGCGATGGCCTGCGGCGTCCCCGTCGTCTGTTCGCATGCCTCTTCGCTGCCGGAGGTCGTGGGCGACGCGGCGCTGTTGGTGGACCCGCTGGATACCGACGGCCTGGCCGCGGCGATGGCGCGTGTATTGGGGGATCCCGACCTGCGCCGGCAAATGACCGCCAGAGGGCTCGAGCAGGCTTCCCGCTTCACCTGGGAGAAAGCGGCCCGGCAACTGCTTACAGCATTCGAGACACTCTGACACACTCTGCCTCCGTCTTTCTTGCTCCCCATCCCCTCATCTCCTCATCCCCTCACCCCTCTCTGGCGAGCGTATCACGGTGGGGACAGGGATAGGCGTGGCATGAGCCTGAGACGTTCGTTATAGGTGCAAGAATGCCGCCAACGCGGGAATATAATCACCTGTCCACGCCTGGCGGCGGCCAAAATCTTGTCCCAAACATGTTACGCTCGCTCAAGGCCTCTTGACAGTCCACCGCTCCTATGGCATAATGTAACTGGAAAAGCCGTGATGGAGACGAGTACGCGCAGGGTACCGTCTAGCGAGCCTGGGACGGTGCAAGCCAGGTACGGGAACTGCGCCGAAAATCCCTCCGGAGCCGCTGACCCAACGAGCGGTATACCAACTACCGATCAAGTAGGCTCAGCCGGACTCGTCCCCCGTTACCCGGACGCGGCGATGATGGTCGCCGGCCAGAGCGGCCCCGTCATTGGCGGGGCAAGAAGGGTGGTACCGCGGGAGTATGGCTCTCGTCCCTTTGGGATGAGGGCCTTTTTGTTTCAGAGTGGGACGGTTCAATTGGAAGTCAACCGCCACTTGTTCACGGTGGCGCATCCGAGATATGCACCCAAAAAGTTGTACTCGGTAGTATTGTGATACAATTGCCCTCCTCGGGCAGCTGTGGGATGATAGAGAAGTCGGAAAAGAGGAGGCCAGAATGAGCAAGCAGTACACACCGAGGT
>DAOUBA010000207.1:0-24356 GCA_034432855.1 Anaerolineae bacterium
TCTCTGCCTTGCCTGTGGGGGGCGAGGCAAGGCGCGAAGGGGGTTCTGGGGCGAGGAAGGCATTCTCTGCCTTGCCTGTGGGGGGCGAGGCAAGGCGCGAAGGGGGTTCTGGGGCGAGGAAGGCATTCTCTGCCTTGCCTCGCCCTTACATGATGGCATCAGCGGTGTTGATGGCGGCGATGCTTTACACGTACCTGCCGGCGCGGGTGGTGTGGGTTGTGTTCCCGGCCTTTCTGGCCTATCTGGCCATGTGGCATCGTGGGGTCTTCCGCCGGGTCTGGCTGTCGACGCTTGGAGCCCTTGCATTGGGCTGGTTGCTGGCTGCGCCCATGTTCCTCTGGCTGCACCGACATCCCGGCGCCGAGCAGCGGCTGGCGATGCTCGACGCGCCTCTGGAGGCGCTGCGGCGCGGCGATCCCTCCATTGTCTTGAGCCGGGCCTGGGATGGGCTGTGCGCGTTCTTCGTCCCTGGCCGCGGCGATGACTTTTTGGCCTATACGGTCCCGGGACGCCCATTTTTCGACCCGCTAACGGGTGCGCTGTTCCTGCTCGGCGTGCTCTTGTGCCTGGCACGCTGGAGAGACCCGGCGCACGCTTTTGCGTTGATCTGGTTCGTAGTTGGCATTTCGCCTACGCTGATCACCGGAGCCCCTGCAGCAACTACGCGCAGCATCGCGGCGCTGCCGGTGGCCTTTTTGTTCCCGGCGCTGGCGATGGGAGAGGCGGCTCGCAGGCTCAAGGCCTCTGTTGTGGGCAGCCGCAGGCTAAGAGCCTGCGCCACGGGCGTTTGGGCACTGTTGGCTGTGCTTGTCGCCGCCACTGGTTTCGTTTCTGCACGCGATTATTTCGGGCATTGGGGCGAGTCGCCCCACGTGCGGGCTGCGTATCAGCATACGCTGGTCGAGGCGGCGCGCTATCTGGATGCGCGACCGGAAGGCAGCCTGGTGACCATCTCGACGATCTATCCGCTTGCGCCACACGACCCTTATGTATTCGAGATGAGCCTGGTGCGGCGCGATCTGGCCCTGCGCTGGTTCGACGGGCGCCGCGCGTTGCTCATTCCGGCGGAAACAGCCGCCCGCCTCGTTGCGCCTTCCAGTGCTTCGCTGGATCCGCACTTGGCCGGGTTCCCCGGCCTGCGCCTGCGCGAGCGCGTGATGATGCGCCCCGACGATTTGGATCCCTTCTTCGTCGTCTATGATTGGCGGCCACAGGAAACACTGACCGCGTTGCGCGAACGTGTATCGCGTCGGCCCTCCGATCCTGCGCTGCCGGCCGATTTTGGCGGCGTCCTGCATCTGGAAGGCTACGACTTGCGCACGCCGACCGTTCCGGCGAGTGGCGTCGTCGAACTGCTCACGCTCTGGCGGGTGACGGGTTTGCCGCCGGGAGAGTTGGTGCTCTTTACCCACGCGCTGGATGCCGGGGGCGGCATCGCCGGGCAGGAAGACCGTTTGGATGCACCGTCGTGGAATTGGCAGATAGGCGACGCGATCGCCCAACTGCATCGTTTCACGCTCTCCACCGATCTTTCGCAAGGTACGCTCGCGATCGAAGTGGGGGTCTACACCAGGAGCGATCTGACGCGGCTGCCGGTCGTCGTTGATGGTGTGGCCATTGACGACCGTGTTCTCTTGTCGCCGATCGAGGTTACCGGACAATGATCAAATCCCCAACCCCCAATCCCCAATCCCGAATGTTCATTGTTCATTGTTCATTGTTCATTGTTCTGCTCGTGGCTGCTTTCTTCCGTCTCTATCGCCTAGACGAGATTGCGCCGGGGGTGACGCACGACGAGACGGATACCGGTTATTTCGCGGCAGCGGTGTACCGGGGGCAGCCCTCACAGGTCATCGCGCCCTATGGCTATGCCTATCAGCCGTTTACAATGTACTCTGGCGCGTTGTTTATGGCGCTTTTCGGCCCGAACGATCTGGCGTTGCGTTTTCATTCGGCGTTTTGGGGGATGGTCCTGATCGTCTTTACCTATTTATGGGCCCGCAGGCTGTTCGGCGTGACGGTGGGGTTGGGCGGTGCGGCGCTGATGGCCGTGTCGTTCTGGACGGTGTGCGACAGCCGTTTTGCGCTCAATTCGGCGCCTGCGCCGGCGCTCTTTACGGCGGCGACGTATTTCTTGTGGCGGGCATTGGACAGCAGGCAAGGGGACAAGGGGACAAGGGGACAAGGGGAATGGCGGGCATGGGGGCTGTTCGCCGTCCTCCTGGCGGCATCGTTCTACGTCTACGAGGCAGCACTCGCGGCAGCAGCCTCTTTGGGCTTGCTCTGGCTCTACCTGGCGTTGTTCGACTGCGCGCGGTTTCGGCGTCACGGCCTTTGGCTGGCCGGGGCGCTCGCCGTGGCTGGGCTGTTGGCCGCGCCGCACCTGCTCGACCCGCATTCCTGGGGGCGGCCGAATACACTTTCAGAGCCGTTGCGCGAGGCGTGGCGCGGCAATTGGAAGCCGCTCGCGGCCAACATAGTCAGTGGGTTGGGGACGTTAAGTTTCAAGGGCGATACGCTCGTCACCTACAACCTGCCCGGTCGTCCCATCTTTGACCCGCTCGTGAGTCTGTTCTTCTATGGTGGAGTTGCATTGTGCCTGGCGCGTTGGCGTAAGCCTGCCTATGCGTTCATGCTGTTTTGGGCGGCAATGGGAATGGTGCCGACGCTTATCCTGGGTGAATGGACGAGCACGCTGCACAGCAAGGCCGCCGAAACGCCGCTGATGGTACTCCCGGCGTTGGGGGCGGTCGAGGCGGGCCGTTTCGTGGCGCGGCGGTGGGGGAAGCGTTTAGGGAAAGTGTTTGCCGGCATCTGTGTGGCCTGGCTGTTCGCCGTTGCAGCCTTTACCGCACGCGACTATTTCATCCGTTGGGGCGAGTCGCCCGAGACGCGTGCGGCCTATTTTCACAACCTCGTATCTATCCTGGACTATTTGAACGAAAGCGATCATCGCGACAAGGTGGCGCTCTCGTCGCCGTTCCCCGATCAACCGCTCGACCCGTTCATCGCCGAGATGCGTCTCCGGCGGACGGACCTGACCCTCCATTGGTTCGACGCCCGGCGGGCGCTCGTGTTGCCGGATACCTCGCGCAGCCTCTTCATCCTGCCGCCCAACACGCCGCTCAACCCGTACTTTGCGGAGCGGCTCGACTTGCGGTTGATCGAGCGGGTAAACCTCCGCGTCGGCGATGTGGACCCGTATTTCGACGTGTTCGAGTGGCGTCCGCCCGCCGTGCTCGACCGTTTTGTGGCGCCCGCTGTGCTGACGGCTACCGCCGGCGGCGGGACAGTGACATTGCCGGTGAGTTTCGGCGCAGTGGAACTCGTCGCCTATGACGTGCCGGAGCGGCGCATCGTATCCGGCGGGACAGTGACCGTGGTGACGGTCTGGCGTGTGCTTGACCCTGAGGTGCTGCCGGCGCCGCCGCACGTCTACGGCCGGGCTGCTGTCATCTTTGTCCATGCGCTTGGCGCGGATAACACTCTCGTTGGTCAAGAGGATCGGTTGGATGCGCCGGCCTGGAACTGGCGAGCAGGGGATTGGATCGTCCAACTGCATCGTTTTCCGGTCGAGGCTCCACCCGGCCCGTACTATCTTGAGGTCGGCCTCTATAATCGTGAGGATGTACAGCGGCTGCCGGTGTTGGTCAACGGTGCAGTCGTGGATGATCACGTGCTACTTGGGCAGGGAGTGGAGGTCATTGAATGATGGGCAAATTGCAAATTGCAAATTGCGAGTCTGCAATCTGCAATCTGCAATCTCGAATTACCTATTGGTCAGTGATCATCGTCCTGCTTTTGGCCGGGGCGTTGCGCTTTTGGCGGTTGGACGCGATCCCGCCGGGGTGGCGTGACGATGAGCTGATCGAACTGAATATAGACACCCGAATCGCAGCAGGCTGGCGGCCCTTATACATCGAGGAAGCCGAAGGGCATGAACCGCTGTATCACTATATCCACGCGGTCACGGTCGGGCTGTTCGGGTCGAGCCGCATAGGGTATCGCTGGCTGAGCGCGGCAAGCGGTTGGGTGGCGGTGGCGCTCACGATGGCGTTGAGCCGGAGGCTGTGGGGGCGGTGGGTGGCGCTGGCAGCGGGGGCGATGATGGCCGTGGGCTTTTGGCCGCTGATGTACAGTCGCTTTGGGCTGCGCCACGTTGGCGTGCTCCCGCCGCTGCTGGTAGCATTCTATGCCTTGTGGCAGGGAATAGAAACACGGAGTGCGCAATACGCAATACGTATTCCGTATTTCGTATTCCGTTTTGGCTGGTTCACCCTGGCCGGCCTCGCTCTCGCTGCCGGGCTATACACCTATTTTGCCGGGCGGATCGTCCTGCTGATCGTGGCGGTGTTTACGGCCTACCTCCTGTTCTTTCACCGTCGGGCCTTCAAGACGGTCTGGTGGGGATTCTTATGGACTGGTGTGCTGGCGGTGTTGCTGTTCACACCGCTGGGATGGTATCTGGCGCATCGGCCGCTTGAGGCGCGGCTGGTCGTGGTGGGACAGCCGTTGATTGAGCTGGTGCACGGCAATCTGCGCCCGGCGCTTGAGACGACGCTTGGCACGCTGGGGATGTTCACCCACACTGGCGATCCCGAATGGCTGTACAACATTGCCAACCGGCCGGTATTCAACTTGCCCGGCGGCCTGCTCCTGTGGGCTGGCGTCGTCTTGTGCCTGTACCGTTGGCGAGAGCCGCGCTACTTTTTTCTCGCGCTTTGGCTGGTCGTTGGCCTTTCACCGGCCTTCATCAGCATCCCCGCTGCCAGTCTGGGTCACACCATCGTTGCCCAGCCCGCTGCCTATATCCTGTTGGTACTTCCTATCGCTGATGCCCTTGCACGTTTCACGCCTTACGTTTCACGCATCACGCATCACGCATCACGCATCAGGTATTGGGGGTTAGGTATTGGGTATTGGGTATTGGGGATTCTGTTGGTCGTCAATGGCTTTCGCGACCTGCGCGACTACTTTGTCGTCTGGCCGAGCAACGGTATGGTGCGCTTTTTGTATCACGCCGATGTGGCCGATCTGGCGCGCGCGTTGCGAACGCGGCCGGATGTGCAAGAGGTCGCCGTGGCCACCATCACGGAGGCATTGCGCCTTGACGCAGCAGGGCTGGCGGTTGACTTGGACGGCGCCGACGTACGCCCTCGCCTGTTCGATCCCGCGTTTGCGCTGGTGATTCCGGCAGGCGATCCTGCCCACGTTGCGTTGACGACGTACCCACCCCCTCATCCGCTGGTGGCTTCTCTGGTGCAGAAGTGGCTGCCGGTTGCAGAGGGACCGCCCACAGGCCATGGCCCCGCCTTTCGACTCTATCGAGTCGCCGGGGCGCTGCCGGAGTGGAATGGCTGCGCGCCGACAGACGTTGGGGATGGATTGACCCTGGTGGACTGCCGCGTCGCGCCGCAGGACGCAAGGCCAGGACAACGGATCGAGGTCACGACCCTCTGGCGTGTGAAGGCGAGCGAGGGCTTTTTCCCCACGCTCAAGTTCTTCTTTCACCTGCTCGCGCCGGATGGTCAACTGGTGGCCACGGGGGATCGGATGAGCGCCTGGACGCCATCCCTTCGAGCGGGTGATGTCTTGATCCAGATCACACATCTCGACGTGCCCGCCGACGCCCCGACCGGCGATTATATCGTGCAGGCCGGTGTGTACGACGAGGACACCGGCCAGCGGTGGGAGGGTGTTGTACGTCTGGCAATCATCACACTGTCCTTTGACAAAGGACAGGCCCCATAGTAGAATCGGCCCGCGCCGCTCAGGCAGCAGACGTATACACTGGTGGGAGAGATGAAAATCACGGACAAGATCAACCTGGTCTCTGTATTGCGTCGTCATTATCCCCTCTTTTGCATCCTGGTGCTGTTCATCATTCTGGGGTCCGTCCATGCCATCGTCACGCCGATCTTTGAGAAACCGGACGAGGTTCATCATTTCGCTGCGGCAGACTATATCGCGCGCATGGGGAGATTGCCTGTTGGGGCGGGTAAGGATGGCCCTTTGTACGGGCAGGAAGGGTATCAGGCGCCCCTCTATTACGTCCTGAGTGCATGGACGATTTTGGACATAGATACCTCCGATCTCGATCTGCACCGCACCCCCCAACCCAAAGCCAACTTTGCCGATCCGGGCTATACTGGGAAGAAGAACGTCTTTATCCATCTGCCTGAGCAGGCATTCCCGTATCGCCGCACAACGCTTGCGGTGCGGGTGATCCGGGGATTCTCGGTGTTGCTCGGCACCGGTACCGTTGTCTTGGTCTACATTGCGGCGCGTATCTTTTTTGCCCGCAGCGTGCGCACGGAGGAGCAATTGTTGTGGCTGGCATCGCTCTGTGCCGGCTTTACGGCCTTTATTCCCCAGTTCCCGTTCATCTGCTCCTCCGTGAGCAACGATCCGATGATCACGTTTACCGCGGCGCTGTCGTTCACGGTCCTGCTCTGGATGGTTCAGAACGGGGGCACCAGGGGCCGGGCCGTGTTACTCGGCCTGGCTTTGGGGTTGATGTGCCTCTCGAAACTGGTTGGCACATTCCTTGCGGTCCTCGCCCTGGCGGTCGTGTTCGTCACAGTGCGGCCCAGGCTTCTCGTCCTGATCGCGCTCGCCGTGGCCCTGCTCGTCTCGGGCTGGTGGTACGTGAGAAACCAGTTGCTCTATGGCGATCCGCTGGCGTTCAGCGCGCTCACCCGCTTTTTCGGCGTGGACCCGGTGATACGCCAACTCCCCTCCTGGGGATTTATGTGGGGTGAATTCCGCTCGCTCCGGTTCACGACCTGGGGGCTGTTCGGGCAGATGAACATCTTCATGGAGCCGATCGCCATCTATCTGGTGCTCGACATTCTTACGCTCGTCGGCAGCATTGGGTTGGTCGTGGGGCTGTCGCTCTCGCTGGTTCAAAACATCCGCCGCGAGGGCTGGCGGGGTATTTTGACGTTCTTGCGGGACAACACGTTGCTCGTCATTGTGCTATTGTGGTTCGGTCTCGTGTTTGCAGCGGTCGTGCGTTGGATTATGACCGTAGGGGCTCAGGGACGCCTGCTCTTTCCGGCGTTGCCGGCGGCGGTGCTCACGATGGTGTACGGGCTTCGTTCTCTCTTCTACCGCCTGTCTCCCAAGGCGTTGGCTCTGGCGCTAACCGTGCCGATGCTGGCGCTCAGCATCTATGTGATCCCGGCGAACATTATCCCTGCGTATGCGCCGCCGCCGATTGTCAACCACGTTCCGGCGAACGTCATCACCGCGAACGCCACCTTTAACGACGAAATTGCCTTGCGGGGGTACACGATTCGGCGAGATCGGAATATGCTCCACTTCACCTTCTACTGGGAGACGCTGAAAACGCCGCCGGTAGATTACACCGTTGCGGTTCGCTTTGTCCGCGCCGATGGATCGTTCTGGCTGGATTACGTGAATTACCCCGGTATGGGGTCCGCGCTTCCTTCGCTGTGGAAACCCGGCGAAATCCGGCGTGATGACTATACATTCGACCTGCGACGTCTCCCGGCAATTGACCAGCCGATGCGCTGGATCGTCGGTTACTACGACCCGCGCACCCGCGAGATGACGCCGGTCGAGAACTGGCACGATGTACGGGAAGCCGGCTGGGTCACACTCGGAGAGGTTGACCTGAATTGGGCAGAGAGGTGGAGGATTCCTCACCGATAGTCACAAATATTCCCCCCGCTTGCAAGGCCGATCGCTTCTTCTTGAGCGGGCTTGTTCTGACCCTGCTCTTCGCTACCTTCATGCGGCTCTGGGCTATAGATCGCGTGCCCCCCGGATTGTCCGATGATGAAGTATCCCACTGGTTGATCGTCCGACAGATTCTGTCTGGACATCCGGCGATCTATTTCACCCTCGATAAAGGGCATGAACCGCTCGTTCATTACCTGCAGGCCGGCATGGTGGCCCTGCTGGGCGATCATTGGCTGGCGCTACGCTACCCCTCGATTGCCCTCGGAGTCTTGAGCGTCGCGGCGATCGCGACATTGACCCGCCGTCTGTTGGGCCGAAGGGTAGCCCTGTTGACATCTGCGTATCTGGCTTTGGGTTTCTGGCCCATCTTTTATGCACGTCTTGCGCTGCGTGCGAACGCGCTGCCTCTCTTTGCTGCCCTTGCAGCCTATTTCTTCTTCCGCGGCTTTTCGCACGATACGTCCAGGTTTCTCCCTTACCTGATTTCCGGCCTCTTCTTCGGCCTCTCTTTCTACACGTACACGGCCTCCCGTGTCCTCCCGCTCATCATGGCGGTCTACTTGATCTATCTCATCACCTTTCACCGCCGGTGGGTGCACAACCACTGGCGCGGGATACTGACTGCCCTGGCCGTCGCGGCAATAGTCTCTGCACCGCTGGTGATCTGGCTGGCGACTCACCGTGGGGCAGAGCAGCGTATTTCGGAGTTGAGGGGGCCTTTAGATGATCTCCTGGCGGGTAACCCTGCCTCCGTGTGGGCAAACCTTAAGGCCAACCTGGGCATATTCGCCTTCCGGGGTGATCCCTGGGCTCACTACAATGTTCCCGGCCGGCCAATTTTCGACCGGCTGAACGGGATTCTTTTCTACATCGGGGCAGTGTTTGCGCTATCTCGCTGGAGAGATTATCGCTGTGCCTTTCTCCTCATCTGGTTGGCAGGCTCATTGGTACCCAGCGTGCTCGCTTCCGATGCGCCGAGTTCTATCCGCAGTATCCTGGGGCTGGTTGTGACCTTTTCCTTCCCTGCGCTGGCCCTATCGTGGGTTACCCACCTCTCCGATCATCTCCTGTCCAGGCTACCCGCGTTGCTTCTACGCTTCGTGCTCACCACTCTCCTGGCATTCCCTCTTCTCCGGTTTGGTTTTTCGACTGCACGGGATTACTTTGTCCTCTGGCCTCAAGAACCCATCGTGCAATTCAACTACCATGCCGATCTTGCGGCCACTGCGCGCCGGATCGAGGAACTCGACCCCAAAGTCCCTCTCGTCGTGACGGGACTTGCCGTGCATACGGTATACGGCCCATTACTCGAGTTGTCTACACAGCGTCCTACTGGGCAAGTCCGGGTGTGCGATACCCGCCAGACGCTGATCATACCGGTAGGAGACAATGCCCGCCTGCTGGCACCTAACGTCGTGCCCTTTGACGAAGACCTGTTGGGGTTTATACTTGCTCAGGGAGCACGGTGGAGCGCGCGGCCCGCTCAGGCCTATCGAGAGTACACCTTGCCCCCGGTTCAGACATTCGAGGCCGTATTTGCGGAAACGGTTGCCTTTTTGCCGGACGGGACGCCGTCTCCATTACCGGTTTCTTTCAATGGGTATCTGGCCCTGATAGGAGTCAAGACGCTCGCGGATAGAGTTGTTCCCGGCAGCCAGACAGTCATACTCACAGCCTGGCGGGTAGAATCGCCGCCCCCTGCGGCGCTCAAAGTCTTTTTGCACCTGTTCGATTCTGATGGAGACCTGCGTGCCCAGGATGACAGGCTATTGGAGAGTCCCCCCGCTAGATGGACAACCGGTGATCTGCTTCTACAAAAACACACGCTGGACCTGCCCGGCGATCTGGAACCCGGAAGTTATGTGCTCTCGGTGGGGTTGTACTGGCTTCCCGATGGGCCGCGACTGCCTGTCCGCAACACAGATCGAATGACCATGCCGCTGAAGATTCTCGCACCATGATGGGAACACCGAAGAGAACATTCTGCGAACTGCTCCTGCCGCTCATCCTCGTTGTCCTCGCCGCCTGGCTGCGCTTCGCCGATCTCGATCAGGCCGAGTTCCTGTGGGATCAGGCCGAGATCTCCAAGTGGGCGCTGCAACTGGCGCGCGAGGGCCGGTTCTCGTGGATCGGGCCGGTCTCGTCCACCGGCATAGATACGTTCCCCGTCGCCATCTGGATATGGGCGATTCCCTATGCCATCTCGACCAGCCCTGTTTTCGCCGGCGGCTTTCTCGCCGCCATTCACCTGCTCGCCCTGATCGGCACCTACTTTCTGGTGCAGCGCCGGTTTGGACGCACGGCGGCGCTGGTTACGACGCTGCTGTACGCCGTCGCACCGTGGGCCGTCGTCTACTCGCGCAAGATCTGGCACACGACGCTCCTGCCGCCGCTTATCTTGCCCTACGTCGTGACCGGCTGGCTGGCGTTTGTGCGCGGGAAACGCTGGGCGCTTATCGCGCACGCCCTCTCGCTGGCGCTGCTCGTGCAGACCCACTTCTCGACCCTCCCCTTCGTCCCGCTGACCGGCCTGTGGGCGCTCATCTTTCGCAGGCGGCTGGATTGGAGGTTCGTGCCGCTGGCGGTGCTGGTGGCGGCATTGACTTTTGTGCCGTATCTGACCTTCGACGCGCAGCGAGGTTGGCGCAACGTGCACCGCCTTATAGAAGTGCTGCAAAGACCCGCCGTGGTGAGCAGCGACGCGGCCTATGCCACGTGGGCGGCCAGCACCGGCCGGGGACTGTACTGGCTGACCGGCCCGGATCGCTATGCCGAGTTCATCGCCGTCACACCCAACCTGCGCTGGTTGTTCGATGTCGAAGGCGTACTGATGGTCGCCGGAGGAGTGCTTGCGCTTGTGCGGGCGGTCCTCCAGGCACGGGCGGGCCTCGACGACGAGACGGCGGCGGCGCTGATGGTAGCCACCTGGTTGGTGATGCCGGCGCTGTTTCTGACCCGGCACAAGACGATCGTAGCGTCACACTATTTCACCATCACTTTCCCGGCCCAATTCGTTTTGGTTGGCTGGTTAGTTAGTTGGTTAGTTAGTTGGTTGGAGAGGTATGCCGGGGTGTGGGGACACATCGGAGTGAGAGGTGCGCTTGCTGCACTGGTGGTAGCAATCGTGGCCGCACAGACTTACGAAACCATCGCCATCCTGCGCTTTGTAGCGACCCGCGACACGCGCTGGGGCTACGGCACACCCGTGCGCTATGAGATCGAGGCCGCGCAGACGGCGATCCGATTGGGGGAAGGGACTGGTAGCCAGGAAGTCATCCTGCTCTCCGAGGGGGATGAGCCGCGCATGTATGAAATGCCCAATGCTGCCGATGTGCTGCTGTACGGCCAGCCACACCGGGCAGTTGACGTTCGCACGGCGCTGGTCTTTCCGGAGACTCCGGCGATCTACTGGGCGACTTATGACCCAACACCTGCCGAGACGTTGCTGGCTTCGCTTACGCCGGAATTGACCGAGGCGCGTATTCCACTGCGCGAGGGGGCACGCTCGTTCCGCTTCTACCGCTGGCCTGGCGGCGAGCCCGCGCTTGGGGGCGTGCAACCGCTTCCCGGCGGGCCGCGCCGCTGGGTCAACGGCGCACAACTCGTGGGCAACATCGTTGAGGGGAACCTGCGTCCTGGCGGGACGCTGCATTGGACGCTCGTCTGGCGCGCCACGCAGACGCCGACCGAGGATGTGTACTATCACTGGTTCAATCACCTGCTTGACGAGCAGGGCCAACTGCGCGCGCAGCACGATGGCCCCAGTCTACTCCCGGCCTCCTGGCGTGCCGGCGATACAATCCTCAATTGGTTCATCCTCCAAATCCCCGTCGATGCGCCGGCCGGCGCGTACACGATGCGTGTGGGGATGTACGCCGTGCAGCCGGGCTCGGGAGAGTTTCTGGGCAACGTCGCGGTGCTGGATGCCGGCGGTGCCACGGCAGGCGAGTGGATTACCGTTGGCCCCCTTCACATTGGAGAGTGAAAGATGCCCGCCAGGCGCACCCCGCTGTTCATTGTTCATTGTCCATTGTTCATTGTCTCATTGTTCATTCTCCTCGCCGTCGCCTACAGCCTGGCCTCGCCGCTCTACGAGCCGACCGACGAGGTGCGCCACTTTCGCTACGTGCGCCACATTGCCGTCACCTGCGATCTGCCGGTGCAGCGGGCCGACGCTCCCCGCGCGCAGAGCCATCACCCGCCGTTGTATTACGCGCTGGGCGCGCTGGTCAGCGGTTGGGTGCCGGTAGAGCAGGACGTGTACTATGAGCCCCTGGTCAATCCATTCTGGACCGATCGCTACGAGGAGGTGAGCGGTGACAACAAGAACCAGTACCTCCACGGCGACGACGAACGGTTCCCTTTCCACGGCATCGCCCTGGCGGTCTACTTGGTGCGCTGGATGACGGTCCTGATCGGGGCAACCACGGTCTGGGTGACGTATCGCTTGGGGCGCGAGGTCTTTCCCGACCGGCCGGCATTGGCGTTGGGAGCAGCGACAATTGTCGCGTTCATCCCCCAGTTCCTCTACCTGAGCGGTGCAGTGGCGAACGACGTGCCGGCCGCCCTGTGTGGTGCAGCCGTGCTATGGGCGTGTGTCCGCCTGCTGCGCAACGGCCCCGGCCTGCGCGCCGACCTGACTTTGGGTATCCTCTACGGCCTGGCGCTGCTCACCAAGTTCCACCTCCTCGCCTTGCTTGCCGTGATCGAACTGGCCTACGTCCTGGCCGTGTGCCGCACCCGCAACTGGCGTGCTTTTCTTCGCGCCAATCTCATCGTCCTGGGAATGGCGCTGCTCATCGCCGGCTGGTGGTTCTGGCGCAACTGGGTGCTCTACGGCGATCCCACCGGTATGAGCAAGGTCAACGAACTATGGGGAGGCCGTCCGGCGTGGGGCAACTGGTGGGCGCTGAAGCAGGGCCTCCCCCACCTGTGGCAAAGCCTGTGGGGGCGTTTTGGCTACGGCCAGGCACCGCTGCACGCGAGGGTCTATCGGATTCTGCTCGTGTTTTGCGCTGTGGCATTGGCCGGCTATATCGTTCCTGCTGTGGTGAAATGGCTCCTCAATGTCTTTGGACACGGATTCACACCGGTCGCACGGATTTCCAAAATGCTTTACCCGCGTTTATCCGTAACATCCGTGTCTGCCCCTCTTGTGCTATTGTTGGCGGTACCGTTTGTCTTCATACTCGTCGTTTTCTACTACATTTTGATCCAACCCGCCGGGGCGATGGGGCGCTTCCTGTTTCCGGCGCTCCCCGCTTTTGCGCTCCTGCTGATGGGCGGTCTGAGCCGTTTCTTTCCGCGCCGCCTGGACTGGACAGCGGGTCTCGGTGTGACGGTCGCGATGGTCGGATTGGGCATCTATGCCCTGATCGGGGTGTTGATTCCCGCCTTTACCCGCCCCCGCCCGCTGACGGAGGCCGAACTTGCCACCATACCCAATCCCACGAGTATCGAGTTCGGCGAAACGGCGCGGCTGCTCGGCTACCGCGTCGAGCCGCAGACGGTCGAGCCGGGCGACACGGTCGAGGTCACGCTCTACTGGCAGGCCTTGACACGCCCCGCGCAGAATTACGCCGTCTTCGTCCACCTGCTAAGCGATGTGGGTACGATGATCGCTCAGCGCGACACCTACCCCGGCCTGGGCCGCTATCCCACAACGGTGTGGCGCCCGGGCGTCGCCTTTGCCGATACCTATCGCGTGCGCATCCCCGAAACCGCCTACACGCCCGATAGCGGCTACATCCAGGTCGGCCTCTATCTGCCCGGCGGCGCGCGCCTGACCACGCCTGACGGGCGCGACGCCATACGCCTGTCCCCGGTCGCGATTCGCCCGCGCCCCGGCGAGTTCCCCAACCCGCTGGATGCCAATTTCGGCAACCGCATAGCCCTTATCGGCTACACGCTCGACCGGCGGGTTGCGCGTCCCGGCGAGACGATCCACCTGACGCTCTACTGGAAAGCGCTGGCGCCGCTGCAGACCGACTATACCGTCTTTGCTCACGTCCTGGGGGTCCCGGACCAGGTGTGGAGTTGGAGCGACGGCTGGCCAGTCGAGGGACGTTCCCCCACCAGCCTGTGGAGCCCTGGCGATGTGATCGAGGATGTGCGTGCGCTGACCATCGGCCAGACCACTCCGCCGGGCTTTTACGACATCGAGGTCGGTCTCTACACTGTCGAAGAGGGCCGCCTGCCACTCCTGGCCGACGAAGGCCACTGGCTGGGTGACCGTGTGCTGTTGGGCAAGATTCGCGTGGTGGATGGGCTGTGACCGGGCTTGATGGTTTGGCGGAACTGAAGCGTTGGAAGTGGGTGGGCGTTCCCCTGCTGCTGGGACTTTTGGCGGCACAGGTGGCCGGTGCCAGCGCCCGCAACTCGGCCACGTTCGACGAGGCATACCACCTGACAGCAGGCTACGCCTATCTGCGCACGGGCGATCCCCGCTTGAGTTGGGAGCACCCCCCGCTGGTGGATGCGCTGACCGCCCTGCCCCTCCTCGCCCGCTCCGATGTTGTGCTCCCTCTCGACGATTCCACCTGGGCGCGGGCCGACATCGTCAACTTTGCCGACGTCTTCCTCTGGCAGGCCAACTTGTCACGCGCCCCGCAATTGATCCGCGCCGGGCGCTGGCCGGTGATGGGCTTGGCGGTGCTGTTGGGATTGGCGCTATTCCTGGCGCTGCGCCGCTTCGCTGGAGAACCGGCTGCTTGGTTGGGGCTGGCTCTATACGTTCTGGACCCCAACGTTGTCGCCAACGCTGCTGTGACGTTGAACGACCTGGGGCTGGCCTGTTTTCTCTTCGTCGCCGTGTGGCGGTTGGGTATCTATCTGGACTGCCCAACCGCGCCCAATTTCGTACTGGCGGGCCTGAGCGCTGGCCTGGCTTTGAGCAGCAAATTCTCCGGTGTGCTGATAGGGCCCATCTTCCTGGTCGTCACCCTGCTCTACCGTCCGCCCAATCGCAGCCCTCTGTCGCCAGGCCGGCAAGTGGCCGCGCTGGCCGGGATGGGACTGTTGGCGCTGCTTGTCGTGTGGGCGGCTTACTCCTTCGCCATCGGGACGGTGCGTGAGGGCGGCGTCCCGCTGCCGGCGCCGCTCTACTGGCGTGGCATGATGGCGGTTCGTCGGCGCATCGTGGCCAGCACGCCGATGCTGCTCTTGGGTCGCATCTACGACGCCGGCGTCTGGTATTATTTCCCCGTCCTCTTCCTCCTCAAGACCCCACTGCCGACGTTGACCCTGCTGGGGGTGGGGCTGTGGCGTGCGCGCGGCTCCTGGCAGCAGGCAATCCTATGGCTAGCCCCAGCCGCCGCCGTTCTCGCCGCTGGAATGTCCAGCCCGCTTACTATCAGTTACCGCCACATCCTGCCTGCCCTGCCGTTCGCCGTCGCGCTTGGCGCGTCGGGCGCGTTGCTACACGCGCGTCAGCGCCGGGCCTGGCATATTGGAATGGCGTTGTTGATCGCCTGGGCCGCCGTGGGTGCGGCCCGCATATATCCGTATCCGCTCTCTTTTGTGAACGAATTGGGCGGTGGCCCGCGCAACGCTTACCGTCTCTCCTCCGACGCCGATTGGGGGCAAGACCTGATCAGCCTGCGCGATTACGTGACGGCGCACAAAGTCGAGCGGGTGCAGTTGAGTTACTTTGGCAGCGCAGACCCGGCCGCCTACGGTATCTCCTTCGATCCCCTGCCCGGCTTCCGGCGCACGTTGAGCGGGCCTGCCTATTTCAGCTACAATCCCTGTACACCTCCGCCGGGCGTCTATGCCATCAGCGTGAACAGCCTGCAAATGGGACTGCTGTATCACCAGCGCGACCTGTACGCTTTCTTCCGTGACCGGCAGCCGGACGCCTATGCCGGGCACACGATCCGCATCTACCGGGTCGAGTATCCCCCCGGCACGCCCGTGGACCGCGCCGTGCTCGTCGGCCCGGCCATTATGGATGTACCATGCGATGCGCTGGGCGCGCAGCCGGGCCGTCGGCTCATCGTCAAGTGGGCCGCTTCCGGCGCGCTCGTCCTGGCCGGCCAGGGGCCCGCACGCTACGTGATCCAGGGCGCGTTGCCCCCCTCGTCGCTGCACGCCCGGTTGCTGGCCGGGCCGGATTCGCTGGCCGACGCTCGCCCCTTACTGGCCGATCTGCCCGCAGGGCCGGCGGGCGATGAGACTGCGTTGCCCGTGCGCTTCGCGAACGGGCTGGCGCTGGCCGGCTATGAACTCTCTGCTGCACGGGCTGCCCCAGGCCAGACGATAGATTTGGTGACCTACTGGCACCTCGAAAACGCGCCCTCTCCGCCGCTGGCCGTCTTTGTCCACCTGCTTGCTCCTGATGACGCGATCCTGACGCAATGGGATGGCTGGCCGGTAGCATTCAGTGGACTTGAAACGGGGGACGTTCTCGTATTACACCACCCCTTGCCTCTCCCTGCCAGCGCGGTGCCGGGCGACTATGTATTGCAGACCGGCCTTTACCGCGCGCCTGCCGGTGCTCGCTTCATCACCTCCGATGGACGCGACGCCGTGCGTCTGGCTGTGGTTGAGATTCGTTAGCCGGGCGCACCCTTGCGCGTTGCCACTTGGCCGGCCGCGTGTTATGAGGTAGAATTCAGTGTGGAGATTACGTATGACCCTGTCGGTACATGCCTATCACGACGCAACCGGCTTTGACGTACTGGCCGACGAGTGGAACGACCTGCTGCACCGTTCCGCCGCCGATACGATCTTTCTCACACTCGAGTTCCAGCGTACCTGGTGGCAGTGCCTGGGCGAAGGGGATTTGCTCATTCTGAGTGTGCGCGATGGCCGTGAGTTGATCGGCATTGTCCCCTTGTTCGCAACTACCGGTGTGGGCGGGCAACGGGTGCTGGCGACGGTCGGTTGCGTCGAGGTGGCCGATTACCTCGACTGGATCGCGGCTCGGGGACGGGAAGAGGCCGTGTACCGCACGGTTCTGGATTACCTGGCGACCTTACCCCCCCCATCCCCCCCCCTCGTAGGGGGGGGCAGGGGGGAGTGGGACCTGCTCGACCTGTGCAACGTCCATCAGGATTCGCCGACGCTGGCACTGCTGCCCGCTCTGGCCGAGGCACGCGGATGGGCCGTTTCTACGACCCGCGACGATGTCTGCCCCCTCGTGCGCCTGCCCCCGACCTGGGAGGAGTACCTGCAAATGCTCGACGGCAAGCAGCGCCACGAATTGCGGCGTAAATTGCGCCGCGCCGAAGCCGAGCCGGCGCTCAGGTGGTACATCGTTGGGGCAGAGCACGATCTGGAGGGCGAAATCGAGGATTTCCTCACCCTGATGGCGGCCAGCACTCCCGACAAGGCTGCCTTCCTCACCCCGCAGATGCGCGAGTTCTTCCGTCGCCTGGCGCGGGTGACCTACGATGCCGGCTGGCTACAACTGGCTTTCCTGGAGATCGAGGGGCGCAAGGCGGCAGCGTATTTCAATTTTGTCTACAACAACCGTGTGATGGTCTACAACTCCGGGTTGGACTGGGCCGTGTTCCCCCAGTTTAGCGCGGGCATCGTGCTCATCGGCTACTGTATTCGCCATGCCATTGAGCAGGGGTGTGAAGTGTTCGACTTTATGCAGGGCGACGAACGGTACAAGTACGACCTGGGAGGGCAGGACGTCGAAGTGCGGCGGCTTACCGTCCGCAGGGTGTAGGTCGTTCCGGTTGACACGGGTATCCGTTTGGCTATAATCGCAGTTGGATGCAAGCAAGAAGGAGTGGACTATGAGTAGCCGCAAAAGTTTTCTCATCGCTCTTCCAGTGATCGTATCCGCATCGCTCTTGCTTCTGATCTTTGTATATCTCACCGTCGTGACGCCGGTGAATGCCCAACTTACATTTTCTGTTCGTCTGGATGGCCTAAAAAAGGATGTGGATGGTCTGTCTTCGCGTTACATAGTCACAAATACTGAGACGTACAATGTTACCTCTATTATCCACGAGTTTTACACCGGTTCGGACGAACGTCTTTGGTTTTTCAATGACACGATCGGAGCCGGGGCAAGCAAAGTCTATAGTTTGGCCGATATGAGCGCACTTCCTGATGACTACACCGGGTACATCACGATTACTGCCGATGGACCCATTACTGCATCTTTGCTTCCTGATGTGCTGGATGTCGTACCGCCGCAAGGCATAACCGTAGATGGATATGCCACTGGCGTTCTCTCGACGAGCTATGTTTTCACGGCAACAGTTATGCCTGTGACAGCCACAGTGCCGATGACTTATGTGTGGCACGCCGATGCAAATTCGATGATCACCCACGTCGCCGATTTGAGCGATACGGTTGTGTATAGTTGGACGGTACCCGGACCACAAGTCATCACCGTCACTGCAGCCAATGCGGGGGCTGTGGTTACCGGCACACATACCATCACCATTTTATACCCCGGTCGTTGCCGATTTCACGGCCACCTGTACAAGTGGCACAGTCCCGTTACACATAGTCTTTACCAATACCTCCACCGGCGACTATGTTACCAGTTTGTGGGATTTTGGCGATGGCATGACCGCGACGTATGCTCATCCATCCCATACATATACAGCGGAAGGCATATACACTGTCACTTTAACCGTGAGCGGGCCGGGAGGTACCGACGCGGAAACAAAGCCGAACTATATCGTTGTACGACGCGAGTACAAGGTTTACCTGCCCTTGGTCTTAAGGAACTATTGAGGCCGGGGGTAATTGCTTACGTGCCGACTCAAGTTGCCCGCCACAGGCCTTCGACCAGGAGCGTCGGCGAAGGCCAACGCTGGGCACAGTGTGCGCTCACTGAAGATGGCTTGATCAATTGGCATGGCTCAAATCACAGTCGGGAGGCCTGGAATGAAACTCCGTGAAGTACTGGCACTGACGGAAGGGAAACTGATCACCAAGAACGCCGACCTGGATATGGAAGTCCAGATGGGCTGCGGGGCGGACCTGATGAGCGATGTGCTTTCCTTTACCCACGAGGGCACGCTCTTGATGACCGGCCTGACCAACCCCCAGGTCGTGCGCACGGCGGAGGTCGCCGGCATCCGCGCGATCATCTTCGTGCGCGGCAAAATCCCGCCCGAAGAGACCGTCGCCCTGGCCGAAGAGAAAGGCATCCCCTTGTTGGCCTCGAAATACACCATGTTCGAGACTTGTGGACGCCTGTACAAGGCGGGTCTCCCCAGTTGTGGGCTCTTCGAGCATGCGCTCAACCGCTGGCGTCAGGCATTCGAGGCCAGGTGACGGAGCCTCTACGTGAGCGAGGCGAAGAAAGAAGTCACCAAACTTCAGGAACTGACCTACGAACTCAAGGCCGGCGACGCGATGACCAGAAAGGTCATCACCGTCACCCCGCAGACCACGATGGCCGAGTTTCGTGAAATCCTGCGCGCGCATCGCATCTCCGGGACGCCGGTGCTGGAAGACAGCCGCCTGGTCGGGATTATCAGTATCGAGGACCTCATCAAGGCGTTGGCAAGTGGTGAGAGCAACGCCACCGTCGGCGAAAAGATGACCCGTACGGTCAAGACGCTCTACGCCGATGAGCCGCTCGTCCACGTTGTGGGCCAGTTCACACGCCTGGGGTACGGTCGCTTCCCCGTTGTGGACCGGAATGGCAACCTGGTCGGGATTATCACCCAGGGGGACATTGTGCGCGCCCTGCTCAAGAAACTGGAGGTAGAGTACCACGAGGAGGAGATCCATCGCTACCGCGCCAGCCACATCTTCGAGGACATTGTGGCCGATGAGACGGCGCTGGTCTTTGGCTACCGCGTCGCAGCCCGGGATTTTCACGCCGCAGGAACCGCCTCCGGCAACCTCAAGACCACGCTGTACCGCCTGGGGATTGCTCCCTCGATCATCCGTCGCGTGGCCGTCGCCACCTACGAGGCGGAGATGAACATCGTGGTCTTTACCGACGGCGGCGAGATCGTCGCCGAGGTGCGTCCCGATCGCATCCGGGTCGAGGCGTTGGATAAAGGCCCCGGCATTCCCGATATCGAACTGGCGATGCAGCCGGGTTACTCGACTGCGCCGGAGTGGGTGCGCGAGATGGGATTCGGCGCGGGGATGGGCCTTCCCAACATCAAAGCCTGCGCCGACGTGATGCGGTTAGAGTCCACCGTAGGTGTGGGCACGCATCTGGAGATCATCATCTACACCGGGGAGGAAGAACGCAAGGTGTGAGTTGATGACTTGCCCCACCCTGGCAGCCAAACGGGGCGGCCTCGAGCGAGGCCGCCCCGTTGGGTGTGCATCGGACTGCGTTGCACCTCAACGCAGCGGCAGGTACACGATCTGATCGCGGTACTCGTCCGGTTGGCTGGCACCCCACAAAAGCAGAAGGTCCTCCAGGACCTCGCCAATATCCATCCGCCGGGGGAGTTGCACAATCCCAGGAACGTGCCGACCCAGAGCCAGATGAGCCCGAAGGTGCACAGGCATCGTGGCGCGATTGTTGGTAATCAACATGCAGCCGTGCTCCTCGATCCAGCGCAGAATGTCCGGGTCTGGCGTGCCTTTCGGCGGCGCGTCATCGCCGCCAATAGCATAGACGCGCATCTTGGGTTCCACCCGCTCCAACTGCGCTTGGATGATGAGTGGAACGTGCTCGTCCAGCAAAAAGCAGACCACGCTCATATAGTCGGGACTGTCTGGCTGCGCTGCTGCTCGCGTTGGCGGATCAGTTCCCGCAGGCGCTGAACGGCGGGCGTCGGATGCAGTTCTTGCTCCCGGCGCTGCTGCTCAATCTCCTCGTTCACCAAACGCAGATACGCCTCCACCTGCTCCCGATTGCGCCAGTAGTAGGTCAAGGTCGCGTATACTTGCTCAATGGAAAGCGTCCGGTAGCGAGCCGCGATCTGCTCGGGAAACAACCCCAGTTCCAGGTAATCGGACAAGATCGTCTCAATACCCACCCGAGTGCCCTTGACCCGGATGTCATCAGGCGCTAGAAAATCGAAATAATCCTCCAATTGCATAGTCTCACCTCTTCGGCGTCATTTCCTTGTCTGACACGAGAAATCCTGCAATATCATTATACTATACTCCACTTTCATGGGCAACTACCTCACCAACCGGCAATTTGCAATCTTCTCCCCCCCTGCTATAATCCTCATGCACGGAACCGCAAGCGTCCATGCACCGTCTACACGTGCGGAGAGCGAAGGTATGGCAGAGCGCACCGACCGAGATATCCTCGGCGACTTGCCCCGAAACGGCGACCGTCCCGCCCCGCTGGACGATACACAGCCCACGCCGGTCGTCTCGCCCGACGATGTGGACACCGCCGAGTTGCCGGGCGTGTTGGGTGAACCGACCATCGCGATGGATCGCGTGCCCACCGGCGCGACCCCGACTGCCGCTCTGCCCCGCGTCGCACCACCGCCCCCAGAGCGCAGCGGCTATGTCCCGGCTCGCCTGGTACCCCGGCAGCGCAACGGGCCAGAAGGGAACCTCCCACCGTCCCAGCCTGGCGCCATTCAGCGCCCCCACCCTGCCCGGCCCGCGCCCCTGGTCGCCAGACCGTTGGTAGAGCCGAAAGCGCAGGCAGACCGCCCGCCGCGCCAATGGAGGAGAAAACTGATGAGCGGTTGCTTCGCCGTCGTCGTCGTCATAGTTTTAGTCTTCTTCCTGGCCCTGGCCAGCGTCTTTATCGGCTACGTGTACATCGCCAACCAGTTGCCCTCGCCACAGGAATTGCAGGCCCGCCAGACCGCCTTCGTCAGCAGCAAGATATTCGACCGCCAGGGCCATCTGCTCTACGAGGTCACCGACCCGCACGGCGGACGGCGCACCTACGTCCCGTTGAATGAGATGTCCCGTTACCTGATTGACGCTACCGTCGCCACCGAGGACCGCGACTTTTGGGTACACCCAGGCTTCGACCCCATCGCCATCGCCCGTGCCTTCTACTACAATTTCTCGGAGCGACGCATCGTCTCCGGCGCCAGCACCATCCCCCAGCAGTTGGCCCGCAACGTGCTCCTCTCGCCGGAGGAACGCCTGCAAGACACCGCTGCGCGCAAGATCAAAGAGATCGTCCTGGCGACCGAACTGAGCCGTACCTACCCCAAAGAGACGATCCTGGAAATCTACCTCAACGAGATCTATTACGGCAACCTGGCCTACGGCGTCGAGGCTGCAGCCGAGACCTACTTTAACACGACCGTCAAAGACCTGACGCTGGCACAGGCGTCATTCCTTGCCGGACTGCCGCAATTGCCGGCGACCTACGATCCTTTCGGCGGCGGGCGCGACCTGGCGCTGGCCCGCCATAAAGACGTGCTCGCGCTGATGGTCGAGGATGGCTACATCACCCAGGCGCAGGCCGGAGCGGCCGCTGCCGAGATGGCAGCCTACGAGTTCCACGCCCCGCAACTCGACCTGAAAACCGCTCCCCACTTCGTCGTCTACGTGCGTCAGACTCTGGAGGCACTCTACGGCCCGGAGGCGCTCTACCGCGGCACAGGGCTACGCATCTACACCACGCTCGACCCTGAACTGCAGGCGCTGGCCGAGCAGGCGGTGCGCGAGGGGGTGGCGGCGCTGGCCGAGCGCAACGCCACCAACGGGGCGCTGGTCGCTATTGACCCCGCCACCGGCCATATTCTGGCGATGGTCGGCTCGGCGGATTTCAACAACGCGGCGATTGACGGCCAGGTCAACGTCGCGCTGCGCTGTCGCCAGCCCGGCTCCTCGATCAAGCCGCTCACCTACGTCGCCGCGTTCGAGCGCGGCTGGACGCCGGCAACGCTCTTCTGGGACGTGCGCACCGAATTTCCCGATGGCGCCAACCCGCCCTACGTCCCGGTCAACTATGATGGGGAATATCACGGCCCGATGCTCCTGCGCGACGCGCTCGCCAATTCCTACAACGTCCCGGCAGTCCAGGCGCTCCAGTTCGTGGGGATTGACGGCCTGTTGGAGATCGCCACCCGGCTGGGCGTGGAATCGCTCGCCCACCCCGAAATCCACTGCCCGGAGTATCCCTATGACCAGCGTCCGCCATACGGCCTGGCGCTCACGCTCGGCGGCGGAGAGGTCAAATTACTGGAGATGACCGGCGCCTTTGCGACCTTCGCCAACGGCGGCGTGCGCGTGCCGCCTAGCCCGATCCTGCGCATCGAGGACAGCCGGGGCAACGTCCTGGTGGACAATTCCACCCCTACCGGAGAGCAGGTTGTCTCACCGCAGCATACCTACCTGATCACAAGTATCCTCTCCGACCGCCAGGCGCGCTGTCGCGAGTTCGTCTGCCCCAGCGTCCTGGAACTATCGCGCCCGGTAGCGGCCAAGACCGGCACGACCACCGATTTCCGCGACGGCTGGACGATCGGCTACACGCCCGACATCGCCGCCGGTGTGTGGGTGGGCAACTCGGACAACTCGCCGATGATCAATCTCCCCGGCGGGGCCAGCGCCGCGACCATCTGGCACAATTTTATGGAGGCAGCTCACGCCGACCTGCCCGTGCGCGACTTTGTGCGCCCCCCCGGCATCGCGGAGTATGAGATCTGCGCCGACTCGGGGGCCCGTCCCACCCAGTACTGTCCGCGCCGCAAGAGGGAGGTCTTTGCCCAGGATCAGCCGCCGCTGGACGAGAGCCACGATTGGTACCAAATGGTAAAGATTGATACCCTCACCGGCCTGCTGGCAAACGAGGCCTGCCCCGATCGCGTCGCCGAGCAGTTGATGGTCGTCATCAGCGACACGGTGGGGCGCGAATGGGCGCAGGCTCACCCGGAGTATTTCAACGGCCTGCCGCTGGCGCCGACTCAGTACTGCACCGAAAGCACCGACCGTCCATTCGTCTACATTACCGCGCCTGCTCCGGGCAGCATCGTCCAGGGCCGCGTGCAGATCATGGGCACCGTCCAGTTGCCGAATTTTGACCACTATCAGGCGCAATATGGCCTGGGCGACGACCCCCAAGGCTGGGGCTGGATCAGCGGGCCGCATCTGGCGCAGGTACGCGATGGCTGGCTGGCCGATTGGGATACCACCTACCTGGCCCCTGGCCCCTACACGCTGCTCATCACGGCCTTCGACCGCGCACAGAACCGTTTCGAGGCGCGGGTGCTCGTCTTCGTCGCCGGGGCAACGTTGACACCGGTGCCGACACTGCTCCCCACGCCGACGGAGACGCCCCCCCCAACCCTGTTGCCTACGTTCACTCCCACGCCGACGATCGAGCCCACCATTGCGCCGACAGCCACCCCATACCCCACCGTCGCGCCAACAGACACCCCTTATCCTACCCCTATGCCGACCGATACGCCCATGCCGCCCACCGCCACGTCAACGCCCGAACCGACCTTAACGCCGACGCCATAAAACGTAGGGCAGGCTGTCAGCCCATGGCACTAACTTTTCGCGTTCGGTGTCTCGTCGAGGGATTTTCGACGGGCGCAAAGCCGATGTGGGACAGCCTTTCCAGGCTGTCGGCAGGCTGGAAAGCCTGCCCCACACGTTGCCCGAACGAAATGTGAGTGGCATTGGGCTGTCAACCCGCCGACCCCATAGCGCGGCCTCTGGCCGCAACCAAATCGAATACCGATTGACCGCGCCGCCGTGAACCGGCGGCGCTGGAAGCGTTTCTTTCCTGGAAGAAATCCCGCCAGCACCGGCTCTTTCAGGCCGGT
>DAOUBA010000208.1:0-8773 GCA_034432855.1 Anaerolineae bacterium
CGTGCATCGCGGATATGAATCGGTTGAGGCATGGCTTCCTCCGGGATAACTTGTGGATGCTCCCAACTCTACCACAGATTGCGCTATGCCTCAAGCCGGAGTTGTAAAAAGTGCAAAACTACTGACTCCTTTCCTGGTGCGCTGTGCCCCACCATTGAGTCTGCGAAGAATTGCGCCTGTCGCTTATCCTCAGCGTGTGCTATGCTGTCTGGCTTCGATTATAGCCCAACGGCCAAACTTGCACAAATACATAGCGCCCGCCGTCCGGCGGGCGCTACGTGGATGGAATCCGCGCCTACGATGCGGCGAGCACCTCGGCGATGGCGCGGCACGGCCGCGCGACGTGGATGCCAGCGTGGAACGGAGCCGCGCCTATCCTAACGCCGAAGCCGGCTGTGGCCTCTGCAGGACGTTGACCTCGCGGGCGATGCGCGGCGCCAATTCTGCCTCGGCGATTTCGAGGTCGTAGCGGGCCTGCAGGCGCATCCAGACAATGGGGCTGGTGCCAAAGTAGCGGGCCAGGCGCATGGCAGTGTCTGCCGTGACGGCGCGCTGCCCGCGCACGATTTGGCTAATGCGCAGCGTCGGTACGCCGATGTCTTTTGCCACGCGGTACTGGCTCAAGCCTAGCGGCTTCATAAAGTCTTCCAGCAACACTTCGCCGGGATGAACAGGAGGGAGTCTGTCTGCCATTGCTCGCTGTCCTTTCACCTGTGGTAATCCACGATCTCGACGTCCTCCGCTTTGCCGCCGACCCACCGGAAACAGACACGCCAGCGGTCGTTGATGCGGATGCTGTACTGACCGGCGCGATCCCCGTGGAGCGCTTCGAGGTGGTTTCCGGGCGGCGCCGCCAGGTCGCGCAAGTCTTCCGCATCGTCCAGGTAGAGAAGTTTGCGCCGCGCCGTCTTCTGGATATCCGGCGGTAGTTTCCTTGATACGACGCCCTTGTATATCTTCTCCGTTTCGACGTTGGCGAAGGATGCGATCACAATTTAATCGTACCACACAGCGATAGTATTGTCAAACAATACTAGATGGATTGGTTCCCAAGGGGAGCGGAATCCGCGCCTACGGCGTCGCGGCGAGCACCTCGGCGATGGCACGGCACAGCCGCTCGACGTTGCCCTCGTTGATGCCGGCGACGTTGATGCGCTAGGGTGGGGATCGGCTTCACGCAATGTGCGCGGCATTTCCGATTCAGCGCGCTCTGGGCTTGACCTCGAACTCGAGCTGAGAGCGATAGAAACAGACATCGAACTCCATGAAAAAGTTCATCTGTCCCAATATGAGCGGTACGTCATCACTTCGGCTCCATGCAAACGCCAACCTGACGGGCGGAAAGTCACCAATCTCCGCCATTGGGAACAGGGGTTGTGCTGCAACATTGCCCAGATTGCCGGCTAACCGGATTGTGGCTTTCTGGTCATCCCAAACGGCGTCAAGTTGAATGCCGAGTTGGTAGGGGAGCACGTTGACAGTGGCGCCGCTATCCAGCAGTCCTACTGCATGGACGGCCCGCTTGCCGTAGCGAAGAACCAGTGGTAATCGCGGCAGACTGTCCAGTTCGCTCTGGGTGGGGTCTGGTCGAATATCGAAACCGCATCGGTTCAGTCGTTCTCCTCTTGATACGTAGCCATTGCCTCGGCCAGGATCGCGGCTGCGCCGTAAGAGTTGTAAGGCGTTGGCAAGTAATAGGTCTTTCCAGACTCAAAGGGCCAGATCTCCTTGGCGGCTTCGAGTTCCTCAGCCAGAATGCGAATGAGCCTGAGCTTGTCGAGCGCGGGCAACATGCGGACAGCGGGAACAATTCTGGTCAACGTTACCGGCTGTTCCGGGGTTTCGGCTTGAACGGTTGGTTGCATTTCTACACCTCCCTCGATAGAGCGGGTTCACACTATGACAACTCATCCCCAGCGCGTTATGCGCAGTCTTGCCCTGATTATAGCCCAACGGCCAGACTTGCACAAATACATAGCGCCCGCCGGACGGCGGGCGCTATGTGGATGGAATCCGCGCCTACGATGCGGCGAGCACCTCGGCGATGGCGCGGCACAGCCGCTCGACGTTGCCCTCGTTGATGCCGGCGACGTTGATGCGCCCGGAGCCGACGATGTAGATCGAGTGCTTTTCACGCAGCGCGTCCACCTGCTCCTTGGTCAGGCCGGAGAAGGAAAAGATGCCGCGCTGCCGCTTGAGGAAAGAAAAATCGCGCGTCACGCCATTCGATGTCAGCCTGTCCACGAAGAGTCGTCGCGTCCGGTTGATGCGCTCGCGCATCGCTTTGACCTCGCCCTCCCACTCGGCGCGCAGTTGCGGGTCGTTCACGATGACGGTCAGGATGGCGGCGCCGTGCGCGGGCGGGTTGGAGTAGATGGCGCGGATGACCTGCTTGAGGTGGCCGAGCGCGACTTCCGCCGTCTCTTTCGATCGGGCGACCAGGGTCAGCGCCCCAGCGCGCTCGTTGTACAGGCCAAAGTTCTTGGCGAAGGAACTGACGACCAGCATCTCGGGTACTCGTTCGCATAGCGCGAGCACGCCCAAGGCGTCCTCGCGCAGGCCGTCGCCCAGGCCCTGGTAGGCAAAGTCCACGAACGGCATCAGACCGCGCTCGGCCAGCGCGTCGGCGATCGCGGCCCACTGCTCCGCCGTCGGGTCAACGCCGGTGGGGTTGTGGCAGCAGCCGTGCAGGAGGACAATGTCGCGCTCCGGCAGCGCCCTGAGCGCGGCCAGCATCTCGTCGAATGCCAGACTGTTGGTGGCGGCGTCGAAATACGGGTAGGTCTCTACCGCAAGGCCCGCCGCGCGGAAGACGTTGGGGTGGTTGGGCCAGGTGGGATCGCTCATCCAGACGCGCGCTGTGGGGTTGATTCTCTTAAGGAACTCGGCCCCCACGCGCAGGCCGCCGGTGCCGCCGGGGGTTTGCACCGTCACCGCACGCCCGCTCGTGATGACCTCGTGACCCGGCCCAAAGACCAGCTCTTGCACCGCCGCCGCATACTCGGGCGAGCCTTCGATGTCCAGGTACTCTTTGCTCATCTCCTCTTCCAGCAGGCGCGCCTCGGCCAGTTTGACCGTGCGGAATACCGGCGTCTGGCCGTGCTCGTCCTGGTAGACCCCCACGCCCAGGTTGATCTTTTCCGGGTTGGGGTCACGCTTGAACGCTTCGGTCAGGCCAAAGATTGGGTCTTTGGGTGCCATCTCGAGTGCTTCGAACATTGTTTCCTCCTGGATTGGGGGTTACACTGCCTCGATCGTCGAGGGCGGCTTGCGGGTGACGTTGTAAGTCACGCTGACCACGCCGGGCACCTCGGTGGTGATCCGCTCGGCGATGTTCTCCAGGATGTCGTAGGGCAAGCGCGTCGGCGAGGCGATGCGCGCGTCCTTGCTGTCCCAACAGCGCACTTCGATCTGCAAGCCGAAATCCCGCTGGCCATCGCGCATCCCGGTCACGCGGTCTTCGTGCAGGATCGCCAACGCCTGGAAGGCACCGGTGTAGCAGAGTTCCTGTTCGACGATGGCCGTGGCTTTGCGCACGACCTCGACCCGCTCCGGCGTCACCTCGCCGATGATGCGCGCCGCCAGCGCCGGGCCGGGGAACGGCGGGCGGTCATAGACCTCTTTCGGCAACCCCAACGCCTGCGCTACCTTGCGCACGGCGGGCTTGCGCAGTTGCACCAGCGGCTCGATGACCTTGTAGCCGAACTCTTTTTCGGTGTTGATGCCCATCTGGGTCAGGATGTTGTGCTGGCGCTTGATCCCACCGACGGTCTCCTCCACGTCGGTGAGGATGGTGCCGTGCAGCAGGAATTTGGCGCCGCTCTCGCGCACCAGCCGCCCGAAGACGGTGCGGTAGAAGGTCTGCGTGATCGCTTCGCGCTTCTCCTCCGGGTCGGTGATGCCCTTGAGCGCGGCAAAGAACGGCTCACGGGCGTCCACGATCTGCACCGGCACGCCTAGCCGCTCGAACAACGCGACCACGCGCTGCGGCTCGCCTTCGCGCATGATGCCGTTGTCAATGAAGTAGGTGAGCAGCCGCTCGCCCAGCGCCTTGTGGCCGAGCATCGTCACCGTCGAAGAGTCCACGCCGCCGGAGAGGGCGTTGATCGCCTTGCCGTCGCCGACGATGCTACGGATCTCGCGGACCTTTTGTTCGACGAATTGGGTTGGATTGAGTTCTTGAAGTGTGATTTCGACGATTGCCATTGGTTCGTGTCCTTTCTTTGTGGGATGGGAGTAGGGAGTAGGGGATTAGGGAGTAGGGGGAGCGGGAGGTAGTTCACCCAGGGCAGAAGTGGGTGCTTCATCAGGCGTTTCATCAGGGGCGACGGATTCGGCAGGTTCAGGGGCCGAAGGCTGTCCCTTGCGCTGCTCTGTGCTGGCGATGAGGCCGTGGAGCAAGCGGCCAACCGACTCTGCTTGAGCCATCAGGTTGACGTGGGCATCGGACGAGATGTACGCCAGGTCTTTCGACAGCAGGAAGTAATACTTGAGCTCTTCCAGCGATCCTTCCGAGATGTTGTAGAAGCGGATCTTGTCTCGGATGCCTAGTCGCTTGAATCCCTCGGCGATGTTGGCGGCGATGGAGACCACGGCCCGACGCATCTGCGCGACCAGGCCAAAGCGCTCGTCGGCGGGGAATTTCTGTGTGGCCTTATACACCATCAGCACGAGCCTATGTGCTTCCTGCCATGCTTCCAGTTGCCGGAAGTACTTGATTTTCCCCATACTTCCTATCCCCTACTTCCTAATCCCTACCACCATCTCTATGAACTCCGCCCCTTGCAGCATCCCTAGCGCCCCTGCCTTCACGCTCTCCTCATCGAAACGGCTCACGGCATCAGGCGGGAGGCGCGGGTCATAAATCGCAACTGGCACCGGGTCACGCGTGTGCGTCCCTACGCTGATCGGAGTCGGATGATCGGGGAGAATAGCGATTGCGGCCTCGATCCTGCGTGCCTCCAACCCGTCCAATACCCGTTGCACCAAACGCCGGTCAAGGTCCTCGATACAGCGCACCTTGAGCGCGGCGTTCTTCTCGTGCCCGGCCTCATCGGGAGCCTCGACGTGCACGTAGACAAAGTCGTGATCGGCCAGCGCGTTCAGGCAGGCATCGGCTTTGCCTTCATAGTTCGTATCATACGAGCCTGTAGCGCCTTCCACGGGGATCACGTCCAGCCCGGCGTAGATACCCAGTCCCTTGATCAGGTCTACCGCTGTGATAACCGCGCCGCTAATGCCGAACCTCTGCTGGAGCGTCTCCATCTGCGGCTTTCTCCCCGGCGACCAGGGCCACAGCGAATTGGCCGGTTGCTGCCCGGCGGCCACGCGCTGTTGATTGACCGGGTGGTCGCGCAAGAATACCTGGGATTCGAGGATCAGCCGGTTGAGCAGATCGGCGGTGGGCCGGGCGGCAGGATCGAGCGGCTTGACCAGCAGATCGCGGAACGGCTCGCCGACGTGGTCGTGGGGTGGGGCGCACTCTAGCCGCGCGTCCCCGCCCGGCACGACCAGGACGTGGCGGTAACTCAGGCCCGGCACGAGCCGCACATTCAGGTCGTGGAAATGCGCCTGCAAGTCGCCGATCAGTTGGTGCGCCTCTGCGTTGGAAATGTGCCCGGCGGAGTGGCTGCGGATGCGCCCGTCCTCCACGCAGATGAGGTTGACGCGCAATGCCACATCCGTTTCGGCCAACTGCACGCCCAGGCTGGCCGCCTCCAATACGCCGCGCCCCTGGTAGACCTTGTGCGGGTCGTAGCCCAGCACGGCCAGGTTGGCGATCTCGCTTCCGGCGGGCAGGTCCGGCTCGATGGTGCGGAACAGCCCCGTGCGGCCCTCGCGGGCGATGCGGTCTATGGCCGGCTTGTGGGCGGCCATCAACGGCGTGCGCCCGCCCAAGTCCGGCACGGGATAGTCGGCCATGCCGTCGCCGACGATGACGATAGCCTTCATGATGCGACCTCGAAGCGGTTGCGTACGATGATTTCACCAGGCCCGCCCCCCGCCGGGATGCGTTTGACCGCTAGCGCGACGCGATTCTCCGCGTTCAGCGCGTCCCAATACGCGGCCAGCACCTCGTCGGCGCTGCCGGCGCACGGCATCAGGAGCGGATCGCCCTGGAAGGGGGGCAGCGGGTCGCCGTCACCGGCGTAAGTCGTGATGCAGTAGCCCAGTCCAGGTGGCGGCACAGCAGGGCGGATGATGTAGCGATCGGTCAGGTCGGGGTTCGCTCCGTTGGCCTTCAACAGGCTGAGCGCGATCGCGCCGGGGCGCTCGCGCAGGTCGAGCATGGCGCTGATGCGCGGCGTATAGTTGGGCGCGTCCGGCTCGCGCTCCCAGCGCGCCAGCGTCTCCTCGAACGTGCCGCCGGCCTTGAGCGTGTCGTACAGGCCGCGTGTCTGAAGGCCGTTGCTCACCAGGTAGACGTCCGGCAGTTCGAGCATGGCCTCGTAGATGATCAGGCTGGGGTTCTTGACCTTGCTTGCATCCACTGGCTCCGTCCTGAGTGTGCCGCCCTCGGCCACGAAGCGCCGGTTGCGGCTGTTCTCGCTGCGGCCCATGATCCAGTAGACCATCAGCCAGGCGTCTTCGACGGACGACCGTCCGACGACCAGTCCGCGCCCCGGATACGGGTTCTGGCGGATGTGGCGCTCGAGGTTTTGGTCTGCGATCGGTATCGGATTCATTTGCCTTCTCCCGCTTGGTTTACACTTGAATTATAACGGACTCTTTATGCAACGCAAACGAGCCTGCTCCAGGGAATATCGCCTCGGGGGCCGTTTCTACTTGAACTTGCTATACACTTGGGCTATAATAGACTACACACAGGCTATATGCGACCTCTGGTGGTAATCGGTTCCATCCCGCGCAGCAGTGTGCTGTGCCGTCTACCAACGGCGCAGAAACATACGGGTCGAGTTGAGATTATGGGTGTTCCCATTGCCGAGGACAGTACTGCCGACTCCCTGATGACCGAATGGGACGATGCTGCCCTGATGAAGGCCTGTGTGGCCGGCGATGAAGAAGCCTGGACAGTGCTACTCGGACGCTACGGTCGGCTGATTTACACCATCCCCCTGCGCTTTGGGTTTACCCGATCGGTGGCCGACGAGGTCTTTCAGGAGGTATGCCTGACCTTGCTAGAGGGCCGGGACAGTGTGCGTGATTATCAACGTATCAGGGCCTGGTTGGTCACCGTCACGCGGCGGGCCTGCATTCGACGCCTGCGGCAGCGGGATAGGGAACAGTTGACCGAACTGCTGGAAAGCACAGGGGATGTAATCGAAGACACCACAGAGAGCGATTTGATAGCGCTCGAGGAGGAGTATCTGGTTCATCGTGCGCTGGAGCGCCTGTCGCCGTTGTGCCGACAGTTGCTCCGCGGCCTCTTTTTCGAGTCGCCGCCGCGTTCCTACGAGGCCCTGGCCGCCGCCCTTGACGTTCCCGTGGGCAGCATCGGGCCCACACGGATTCGCTGTCTGGAGAAACTACGCCAGGAAATCGTCCGTCTGGAGCAGGAGGAGATGGTGGGCTCGCCGGATCCGATGGTCCGGCGGGCATAGGGCAGGTGCATGGCGTTGATGTATTTTCAAGCCGCGCAATCGGTACTGTATTTTACAGAAATTGGGGACTCTTTGGTCAAAATCGAGGTCCGGCTATGAAGCACGTGAGTTTCCGGTATCTGGTTCGGTATGTCGAGGGTGATTTGGACAGGGCGCAGCGTGAGAGAGTCGAAGCTCACGTGGCGCTCCGCCGATTGCCGCCGCGAACTGGAGCGAGTGCGCCGTCTGGAGGATGGTGTGGGCGAATTCGTAGATCCGCCGGCGGATCTGGTGGGGCGTATCATGACCGCCGTCCGCCGTCGCAAGGCCCGTCGTGCCGAGCGTCCATGTTATCGGCCGCCCCTGCGCTTCGATAGCTGGACGCGTTGGGCTGCCCTGGGCATGCGCGGCACGCCCCAGGAACGCTTGCTCCTCTTTTCCGAGGACGCTTTCGACTTTGACGTCCAGATCGCCAAAGGCGAGACGGCCGGCACCTTTGTGTTGCGCGGCCAGGTGCTGGGAAAAGAATCGCCGCCGGGTACTCTGGAGGGAATCGAACTGCACGTCGTCAATGCCGACGGCGTGACGAGACGTGGGCTGACCGACGAGGTGGGTTGCTTTAGTTTTACCCAATTGCCGGAGGGTGCCTACTCTGTACACATCATCTTTGACGATCGCGACGTCGTTCTCGACCCTGTAGTGCTTGCGGATAGCCGCAGCGATTGAGGTACCACAATCGAATAGCGGGCCAGGGCGGGAAACGGCTCGTGTCGTTCCCAAAGCCCCAACCAGCTCTGGGTGAGGGGAGGTATATCTTGAGCAGGTAGGGGTATTTTGCGTTTCTGACGGGATAGGTATGGATGAACTGTTCGGCAGCTGAGCAGGTTCAGGTGCTCCTGTCATTAGATACCGGCCAGGCACGCCGCGCCTGGCTGGCGCAGCACGTCCCCTGCCGGGACGAGGCGCTGATGTGTGCCCTGCGCGAGGAGGCACTACGCCGCGAGCGTGACGACCCCCATCAGGCCCTTCAAGTGGCCGAGGCGGTAGCCGATGCAGCAGCAGTCTGGCAGGACCGGCGCGCCGAAGCAGAGGCGCTCCACCTCGAGGCCGACGTACGTTCGTTACTGGACCAGCACAAGGCGGCCCTCGATCTGTACGAGAGGGCCGCTGCGCTTTTCCGCTCCCTGGGACTGGAACTCGAGGCGGCCCATGTTGCTGTAGGCCAGATTGGC
>DAOUBA010000209.1:0-7340 GCA_034432855.1 Anaerolineae bacterium
TGGGCAAGAAAATTCACCACGAAGGACACAAAGTCACACAAAGGAAATAAAGGAATTCCTTCGTGTCCTTTGTGTGCCCTTCGTGCCCTTGGTGGTTTTTGGTTCCGGCTTGTCCGGGTTAGGGGCATGCCAACAAGAGAATAGCAGAGTTCAGACCCTCTTGCGCTTCGCTTTACTCTGTGTCTTGGAGTCTATCAGTTTTACCCGCAAGGATGGCCAATATCTTCGGTGGGATTATCGCTCGGGGCGCACACATGGCAAAAAGATTTTTGACAAAGGGAACATTCCCAGTTTTGCACAAGCCGTTTGCGAGAAAATCAACGAAATTCTAGCCGATGTATCGCCCGCTCACCAGGCCAGTTTATTCCCTGCCGAAAGACTTCAAGGCGAAATCCGTTTGTACGATGGCTCATGCCTTCACATCTTGCCTACGTTGCCCGATGGCAACTATGATGCCATCATGACCTCTCCGCCCTATTGCAACCGCTATGATTACACGCGCACGTATGCGCTGGAACTGGCATTGCTAGGGACGGATGAGCAGGGGTTGGTGAAACTCCGTCAAGAGATGCTCAGTTGCACGGTGGAAAACCGCGCCAAAGACCTGCTCAGCATCAATCCACGTTGGACCACCGCCCTGGCCGCCGCCGATGAGCAGTCGCTGCTACAGGCGATCCTGAAATACCTGGAAGACCAGAAAGCCCAGGGCGCTTTGAACAACAACGGCATTCCCAGAATGGTGAGGGGCTATTTTTACGAGATGGCGTGTGTCATCGCCGAGTGTGCGCGCGTCTTGAAACCGAACGCGCTGCTCTTTATGGTGAACGACAATGTGCGCTGCGCTGGCGCGAGCATTTCGGTGGATACGATACTGTCTGATATTGCCGAAAAATTGGGTTTTCGCGTTGAAAGCATCCTCGTTTTACCAGACGGCAAAGGCAACAGCAGTCAGCAGATGGGCGAGCATGGGCGCAAAGCGTTGCGCAAATGCGTTTACGTCTGGAGAAAATTATGACGCCCTCGCGCCCTTACCGGAACCATCTTCACTCTAGCGATGACCTCGTAACGACTTACGAAGCCACACGTGCCGGCTTTGTTGCACTCGCACTCGAAAAGAATCGTCGCGCTACGCCTTACGTTGCCGAAGCAAGAGCATTGCAAGAAGCCGCATCAAAGGCCAGAACCCCTGCCGACTTGCTGAGCATCAAGGGCATAGAATCAGGCCTCCTCACGGCGGCAGGATTGTCCGATAAAGCCCTTGCCCATCTGCAACCAGAAGATAAAAGGGAAGCCATCACCAACCTTATCGAGAATTTCCTCGAACCGGCAGGAGACAAGTTCGTTGAGGAGCTGGTGTTCAGGTTTCTGTTGACGCGCGGCGACGCGCTTGGCGGTTCGATGCGTAACATCGGCGGTGTCCTGGCGCGGAGAAAACTTACCCGCGCCATTGTTTCCACCCTGAACATTGCCGGCATTCGATACCGATGGCAACATGCCAAGACCAGGCAGTGGGTGGATATGACCGATGATGACTCGGAAATCGAGTTTTCTCTGCGGGGACTGAGTTGGGAAAGTGAGGGCAAGCCGCGCACCCTGATTTACAACTTGACCGTGCCCTTGGTCAAGAGCAATGTAGATGTGTGCTTATTCGACCTAAGCCCCGATGAACTGCAAGCCACCGGGTATAAATCGGCCAGATCGTATATTGCTCTTGGCGAACTCAAAGGCGGAATAGACCCCGCAGGTGCGGACGAGCATTGGAAGACCGCGCGAGCGGCCCTTGACCGTATCCGTGAAGCATTTTCCAACGCAAGACACTCCCCGTACACTTTATAGGTGCGGCGATTGAGAAGAGAATGGCAACCGAGATATGGGATCAATTGGGAAAGGGAATGCTTGCCAACGCTGCCAATTTGAACGATCCGAATCAAATCGCATCGGTTTCTCGCTGGTTATGTATGCTGTAAATACAGATATGGCCGCCAAACATCCCGCTCCAGCCGACTGCTCCCTCAGCCTGCTTCGCTCGCCTCGGTCGTAGCGGCCGAGCCCGGTGCTGGTGGTGAGAGAAGGAGAGTAGATGGCCCAGAAATTAGAGGTCGAATTCAGAGTATATCGCACCCGCGAGCCGGGTGCCAAGAAGGAATGTATCGCCACCCGCAGCATACCCCACGCTCTGCAGGTCTGGAACGAGAGCGTAGACGCCTACTCGCGCAGCCTGGAACTGGTCATCAGCGGCGATTGGCTCATGGAGCAACTCCAAAGCAGCGAGAGCAACAAGTCGCTGGCCGGGGAACTCGACGAATGCGAGAGCGTGCGCATCGCCGCACTGTGCACCCAGGCCCTGGCTGCCGACGATCCCGGATACAAGCAGCACTGCCTGCAAGAGATCCTGGCGCTGCTGGGCCGCGATATGGAAGCGACCGATGGGGAACAGGCTGCCGTGAAGTAACCCTCCGAGTTCCTCGCCGCCCAGGCAACGCAGCGGGTCTCCTGGCACGGGCCGGACAGCGCCACGCCAATGTCCGACTCTTCAACAATCCTGCACCTGCGTTCTGTCTCTTGCGCGACCTGGGCGCACAGTGGTATAATCGAATTGTACCGGAGACCAGGATAGCGCCATAACCGCATAGTAGTGGAGGATGAAGCATGTCTGGTCATAGCAAGTGGAAGACCATTCAACACAAGAAAGCCGCCACCGACGCCAAGCGCGGCAGATTGTTCACGCGCCTGGGGCGCGAGATCACCATCGCCGCGCGCGAAGGGGGCGGCAACCCCGAGACAAACTTTGGCCTGCGCCTGGCCGTAGATAAGGCCAAGGCCGCTAACATGCCCAAGGAGAACATCGAGCGGGCGATCAAGCGCGGCACCGGCGAACTCAAGGGCGAGGAGTTGATCGAAGCGACCTACGAAGGGTATGCGCCTCACGGGGTTGCCCTGTTGGTGCAGGTGCTCACCGACAATCGCAACCGCGCTGTCTCCGAGGTGCGCCGCGCGCTCACGCGCCAGGGCGGGACGATGGCCGAGGCCGGCGCCGTCGCCTGGCAGTTCGAGCGCAAGGGCTACATCGCCATTGCGCCCAATGGACTGAACCAGGACACGATCTTCGAGATCAGCGTGGAGGCTGGCGCCGAGGACGTCGTATTTGGCGATGACCTGATCGAGGTTTTCGTCGCGCCTGAAAACTTTCAGGCGGTGCGGCAGGCATTGCAGGATGCGGGCATCGAGTTCGAGACCGCTGAATTGACGATGACCCCCAAGACGACAATGGAACTGGGGGAAAAGGAAACCCTCCAGGTGATGGGCATCATCGAAGCACTGGAAGAATTGGACGACGTGCAGCAGGTTTACTCCAACCTGTTCATCAGCGACGAGGTCATGTCCAAGTACGAGTCTGCGACCGCGTGACGGCCGATGCGCGTGCTCGGCGTTGATCCTGGTATCGCCATCACGGGCTACGGCGTGGTGGAGGAAGTGGGAGCGGCCCTGAAGCCATTGGCGTTTGGGGCGATCCGCACGCCGGCCGACCGTCCCCTTCCTGCCCGCCTGCAACTGATCTATCGCAGAATACGAGCATTGACAGCGGAGTGGCAACCGTCCGCCGCCGCCGTGGAGGAACTCTTCTTCAGCAGCAACGCGCGCACGGCGATGGGTGTGGGACAGGCGCGTGGGGTGGCGCTCCTCGCCCTGGCCGATGCGGGGCTCCCGGTGGCCGAATATACGCCGCTGGAGGTCAAACAGGCAGTGACCGGCTACGGCGGCGCAGACAAAGTGCAGATGCAGGAGATGGTGCGGCTGTTGTTGGGTCTCCCGGCGAGGCCGCGCCCGGACGACGCCGCCGACGCCCTTGCTGTCGCCATCTGCCACCTCCACTCGGCTCGCCTGGCGCATTACGAATGACAGCAACTGCTCAGGCATAACGTAACTGTAACACAGTGTTAACGCCGGTCATCCGGAAAACCAGCGATAATATTAACGATGGTGAATAATGATTGCCCGGCTCAGTGGAACGGTGTGGAACGTCGGGAAAGGGTACGTGGTCCTCAACGTTGGGGGAGTCGGATTCCATGTGAGCGTGCCCTCCGGCGTGTTATCCCAGTTGGATGGCGTGGGTCAGCCGGTAGAATTTTTCACCCACCTGCACGTGCGCGAAGGCGAACTGGCGCTCTACGGTTTCCTCACGGAAGAGGAACTGGCGCTCTTCAGGCTGCTGCTGGGTGTCTCCGGCATTGGCCCCAAGGTTGCACTGGCCGTGCTGAGCACCGTCTCACCCGATGCGCTGCGCCAGGCCGTGACGCGAGAAGAGCCCGGCATCCTGACGCGGGTGCCGGGCGTCGGTCCCAAGACCGCCAAGGCAATCATTTTCCATCTGAAAGACAAACTGATTCCCACAGGCGTGGCGGCAGTGCCTTTGTTGAGCGACGCCGACGCCGCGGTGATCGCCGCGCTGACAGGGCTGGGCTTCAGCCTGGTCGAGGCCCAGGCGGCGCTTCAGAGCCTGCCGCGAGATCAAGACCTGCCCATCGAGGAGCGCGTGCGCCAGGCGCTGGCTTACTTTGCCGCACCCTGATTCGGAGCAACCGGTGATGCAAGAGCAAGAGACAGACCACCGGCCATGGTTACAGTGGCTAAACCGTGTTTTTCCCCGTGGTATCCGCGGCAAGATCATCCTGCCCTACACCTTCCTCACGTTGATCGTGGCGCTCGTGGGCGTCTACGTGGTGACCAGCCTGGTCTTCAGTTCCCTCGATGAGCGTTTGACCAATCAGGTGCTCGAGGCCGGACGCGCGGTTTCCGACGCCATGGTGCGTCACGAATTGGAGCAGGCGCGGTCGGCGCGTGCCGTGGCGCTCACCGTAGGCCTGGCCGAAGCGTTGCGGGCCGGCGACCGGGAGAAAGCCGCAGAGTTGGCCTTGCCGATTGCCAGCGTTGAAGCGGTCGAGTGCTTCATCCTCTTTGACGCACAAGGGCGCGAAACCCTACACGCCTTGCGGCAGGACGACGGCACGTTGGAAACCGTCGAAGAGCCGCTCGGCACTCCACCGTGGATAGTCCAGGCACTGTTGGCGCAGGGCGATCCCCAGGCGCTACCCGCGCGCGGCCTGGGCCTGCATCCGGCAGATCAGCGGTACTATTACTTCACCGCCCTTCCTGTTCCTCTGAACGACGAAATGGCTGGCGTTGTCGTCGTTGGCACATCGCTGAATGCGTTGCTGCCGCGCTTCCAGTCCTCCTCCCTGGCCCACGTCGTCATTCATACGGAGAATGGTCGCGCGATCGCCTCCACTTTCACGCTAGGCGAGCAGCCTGCCGAGGCGGCGGTTTTGCTTGAGACTCTCTCGATCCCTCAGGATACTTACGACTGGATTCTGAATAGCACAGAGACCAGTTTGGGCGAGAATGTCGAAATTCGTGGACGTCCTTATCGTCTGGCCCGTGGGCCCTTGTACGTGGGCAGTTGGAGACTGGGCGTGTTTACTGTCGCCCTCCCTTCGAACTTTGTGATCCAGGCGGGTGTAACGAACCGCAATATGTACGCGCTGATCTTTACTGCCGCGGTGGCCGCCGTCGTCGTAATCGGTTACCTGATCGCTCAACGCATCACCCGGCCGCTCAACCGCCTGGTGCGCGTCTCGCAGGCCGTGGCCGAAGGCAATCTCAGCCAGCGCACTGGCATCGTCAGCGCAGACGAGATCGGCAGACTCGCCGTGACCTTCGACGAGATGACCCGCCGGTTGGCCGAGCGCACCCGCACGCTCGAAGAGACGCTGAGCCGCCTGCGCGCCATCCTCTCCAGCATCGGTGATGGCGTGGTGCTGGAGGACCGGCAGGGGAATTTCATTCCCCTGAATGCCGCTGCCGAGACATTGTTGCGCGAGATGGCGTCGGAATTTGTCCACAGCCCGCTACGCGAGTTATCCCCGGAGCAGCCGGAACAACCCTCGGACCTCCAACCGAGCCCGTGGCTTTTGGAGCGCCGACGTTTCCAGGTGGGCAAGCGGGTGATCAACGTGCACTCGGCCGCCGTCCGCATGGCCGATGGGGAATTGCTGGGCACGGTCATCGTCTTGCGCGACGTCACGGCCGAGGTCGAAGCCGAACAACTCAAGGATGCCTTCGTGGCCCACGTGTCACATGAATTGCGCACGCCTTTGACGGCGATCAAGGGATACAGTGAGTTGCTGCTCAGTAGCGGTGATGCGACGCTTAGCCAGGAACAGCGGCGATGCCTGGAAACGATCACCCATCACACCGATAACCTGGTGGCGATGATCAACTCGCTGTTGGACTTTTCGGAGATCGAAGCGGATGGCCGTTTGCGACTGCTCCCGCGTCCGCTCCAGTTGTCGGATCTGGTCGAGACGGTCGCCGAGGAGTGGCGCTCGCAGATGGTCGAAAAGTCCCTGACCTTCGAGGTAGAAATGCCGGCCGACCTGCCCCAGGTCAACGCCGACGCGCGCCGGCTGCGCTGGGCGATCGTCAACCTGGTGCGTAATGCCTGGCAATATACACCGGCGGGGGGAACTGTCACCATGCGCCTGTCCGCCCACGATGACAAGGTAGTCCTCGACGTGAGCGATACGGGGGTCGGGATTTCGCTCGAGGAGCAACAGCGTCTCTTCAGACGTTTCTACCGCGTTTCCGAGGCCTCGTACGGCGCAGTACGCGGGATCGGGCTCGGCCTCTACGTGACCAAGGCCATCGTCGAGGCGCACGGAGGAGAGGTGCGTGTCGCCAGCCAGAAAGGGGTCGGCAGCACCTTCAGCGTGATCCTCCCGGCGCTACGGCTCGAAAGGGCAAAGCAGGTGTAAGGGGACACCCGGCATGGCAACGAGGAGCGAATTTCACGACAACCGTCGGCGCAGATGGCGCGACCTGTTGTTCTTCCTCCTGTTGTTGGTGGTCGTATTCCTGTGCCTCCTGGGCACGGCGCAGATGGCGATCCGGCCGGTTCGTGAGTGGTTGATCCATGCCGACATGTTCTCCAAACTGAATCCCGACGTAACGGCCGCCGGGCAACAGCCTGTCCAACCGCTCAGTGCGGCTGCGCTGACGCCCCCTCCCTGGGACGAGAAAAGCCTACGGACGCCTGTAGGGACGGCGGTCGTTGCCCCGCCGGTGGTCTTTCGGCCCCCGGGGGTTGCCCAGGTCCCGACGTCCACACCGACCCCCACCCCTCCTCCCCCGCCTACAGCCATGCCGACCTCTGCGCCCACCGACACGCCCGCGCCTACCGGCACCTCCACGCCCACGCGGACTCCTACGCCGACGCCTACCAGGGCCACGCCTCGGCCCACCTTCACCTCCACGCCCTGGCCGTCACCCACCCGTACGCCTCA
>DAOUBA010000210.1:0-55704 GCA_034432855.1 Anaerolineae bacterium
GCTCTAGAGCGCTTTCCCGAACAGGCCCGCCAGCGCGAGGAGATGGCCGCCTGCCTGGAGGAGAGCCTAAGAGAGGTTCCTGGCATTCGTCTCTTGAAGCGCGATCCCCGCCACACTGCCCGCTCGTTCTATCGCTACATCTTTGCCATCCAGCCGGAGGTCTTGGGCGTCGAGCATGATGTGGCCTGTGCAGCTCTGGAAGCCGAGGGCATTCCTTGTTGGGTGGGGTACGAAGCGATGCATCACTACAGCCTCTTTCAGCCGTCCCTTTCGCGGCTGCCGGTGCCCAGCGCCTTCCCTGAGCGTTTCGACTTTGCCAGGATGCACTTTCCCGAGGCCGAGCGCGCCTGTGAGCACGAAGCGATCTGGCTGGATGAGTGCGTTTTCCGCGCGGGCCGTCAGGGTATAGACGACGTCGTGGCTGCTATCCGCAAGATCCAGGCTCATGCCGGGGAGTTAGCGGGGTTCTCGTGGTGAAGCGGCCCACAGGCAGCGTGTTCCTCGACTGCATCCGCTATCCTTCGTCTGCCGAAAACCCGTAGCGTCACACGCTTCATACGGGCGCTGCTGGTGTGGCCCGTGCCGAACCGCGTTTCATCACGCTATTCCTCTGTCATTTCCGCTTCCATCCGCCGCACCCGGTACAGCGCTTCCTCCAGCATCTTGCGATTCATCCGCACCAAGTCAGCAATCAGGCCGATCAGACAGACCTGGAAGCCGACGATAAGCAGGATGGCCGCCAGGATCAGCGATTGGATGTGGCCAGCGCCGCCTCGCGGTGAGAACAGGAAGAAGTACAGGAAGCGTAACCCCAACGCTGTGCCGCCGGCGATGAACATCCCCCCGATCGTCGTGAACACCCGCAGCGGCTGGTACATCACGTAGAAACGCACAATGGTGACGGCGGAGAGAGCCAGGAATGAGGGGATACTGCGAATCAGGCGAGACGGTCGGGTTTGGGGGTTGGTGCGCACCGGGACGTAGATGACCCTCATCTTGCGCGCACCGGCCTGGATCAACGTCTCCAGGGTGTAGGTATAGTCGCTGAGGACGGTAAGCCGCAGCGCTGCTTCGCGGCTGAAGGCGCGAAAGCCGCTGGTGGCGTCAGGGATAGGGATGCCCGCTGCGCGCTCAACGACCCAACTACCCAGGCGCTGAAGCCAGCGTTTGAGCGGCGAAAAGTGGGGCAGATCGCCCACGCCGCGGTCACCCACGACGATGTCGGCCCGGCCCTCCAGAATCGGCTGCACCAGCCGGGCCACTTCCTCTCCCCGGTACTGGTTATCGGCATCGGTGTTGACGATGATGTCGGCGCCAGCCTGCAATGCGGCGTCCAACCCGATCGTGAAGGCGCTCGCCAGCCCACAGTTCTGTCTGAGGCGGACGATGTGATGCACGCCCAACTCGCGCGCCACCCCGGCAGTGCGGTCGGTGGAGCCGTCGTCCACCACCAGAAACTCGATCTCATCCACGCCGGGGATGGAGCACGGCAGGTCGCGGATCGTCTGCGGGAGGGTGACCTCTTCGTTGTAGCAGGGGATCTGGATGACCAGTTTCATCGCTCGTGGCGCTATTCTACCACGCTTCTTCCACCCGTCAATCTCCACCCAACGCACTGGCAACGGCAGCCCACTCCTCTAGGCTCAGCGTCTCGGCGCGACGGCGCGGGTCAATACCGATCTCTTGCAATCGGGCGGCCACCTCGTCCGGTGGGAATCCCAGCCCGGCAGCCAGGGTGTTGCGCAGTTGCTTGCGGCGACGGGCAAAGCCAGCCCGCACGACGCGAAAGAACCCCTCCACGTCCTCCACCGGTACAGGCGGCGCGTCATAAGCATCTATCCGCACCACTGCCGACTCGACCTCCGGCGAGGGATAGAAACTCCCCGGCCTGAGGCGAAAGAGTACCTGGGGACGCCCGTAGAACTGCACGCTCACCGCCAGCAGGCTCATCTCCCCCGGCCGGGCGACGATGCGCTCCGCCACCTCGCGCTGCACGGTGATTATCATCCGCTGCGGCCTCACGCGCGCCTCCAACAGGTGGCGCAGCACTGCCGAGGTGATGTAGTAGGGCAGGTTGGCGACGACTTTATAGGGGCCAGGGGCGAGGGACGAGGGGCTGGATGTGTTGACCAACGCGGCGGGATCGAGGGCCAGGATGTCGCCCTGAATCAATGTAACGTTGTCAAAGCCCGAAAGCACGCTTTGCAGGATGGGTATCAGCCGCTCGTCGAGTTCGACGGCAATGACGCGCCCGGCTTCGTGCGCCAGCCGTTCGGTTAACGTCCCCAACCCCGCGCCGATCTCGAGCACCGTATCACTGCGCGTCAATTCCGCTGCCGTGACGATCTTGTTCAAAGCGGCCCGATCTATGATAAAGTTCTGCCCTAACCCTTTGCTGGGCCGGATGTTCCACTGCCGCAGTAGCCCGCGCACGTCCATCGGCAGGCTCTCAGGGGATGACATAGTTGATCTGGTGGGCAGGCGGCACGGGCGTGAGCAGGTAGACGTCCACCCAGCGATACCACAGCACCAGATTGTCGTCGTCGTAGCCCAGGTCAATGCGCCGCCCTTTGATCGCGCCGCCGGTATCGCCAGCGATGCCCACTCCGTAGCCCGGCACGTAGACGTGAGTACGCAGGTTGATCACGCGCGGGTCCACGGCGACGATGCCAAAGCGCATCTGCATCCCCGTGCGCGTGCGCCCGTACCAGGGACTCGTGCGTGGCGTGCCGGCAGTCGAGGCGGAGTACGAGGTTGCCAGCATGCGGATCTTGCGCCAATACTCGATTGGGCCGGCAGGCGTTTCTAGTGTGCGCACGACGATTTGCGTGCCGTAGCCCATCACCTTCGTCGTCGGCGGGACGGCGACGTACTCGCCGTCCACCGTGCGGGTGACCTCGTTGCCGTCCTCGTAGCGCACGCGGATGCGCCGCTCAAAGACGCCGCGCGCTCCTTCCTGGATCACGCGCTGGTTGTCAATCTCCAGCGCCGGGTCAGGCTGCCAGACCGTCTCGAAGGGGATTGGAGCCTGCTCGATCTCGAAACGCTCGCTGACACGTACGACCTTAACGGTGGCCTCTTGCCCCAGTGGCGCGTCGAGCCCTGGCACGGTATAGTCCTGGCCCATGAGCACGACGTTCAGGTCGGCCAGCACCTCGTCTACGCGTTCGCGGTGCGTGCGGGTGCGCAATGTGCGCCCGTCCACGAGCACTGTCACCGGTATGGAACGATTAATCCGAACAGTCAGCCCGGCCTGCACACGCTCGCCCAATCCCGGCTCGACATAGTCGGCCAGATAGAGCGTCAATCCAGTGCGACGCAGCGCCTCCCCCACGGTAGAGGCAGTAGTGTAGAGCGTCGTGAGCCGTCCATCTTCATTGACGGTGAGGGGCACAGCGCGGCGGACGACGATATGGACAGGTTCGGGGTCGGAGGCCGCCGGACCGGGCATCAAGGAGCCCTCTACTTCCACCTCGTCATAGGGCATGACCGAGACACGCGCTTCCTGCAAGACCCCCTCGACCGTCGTCTGATGCGTGTAGAACAGCGCGTTGTGCCCGTCGGCGTGGATGTATACCGGGCGCGCCCGTTGCACATTCACGGTCATCCCCCGCACGAGCATGGTATCGAGATCGGTCGGGACGACGCGATCCTCCGGCCGTAGGGTGAAGCCGAGATCCAGCAACAGCGCGCCGACGGTGGCCTGATGGGTGAACAGCCGCCGCGATCGCCCATCTACCACCAGCGTAACCGGTGTAAGCGTGTTCAGGTAGCCGATCGCGATCGCGCTGATGACGAATATCGTCGCCAGCAGAGTGGCGAGCGTCTTGAGGGCACGCAGTGTGTATAGGGGTTTGAATGGAGCAGTCGCCGTTCTATCCATACGCTCTGCGCAGAGGAGGCGGCCAGTCAGACTTGCCGCCTCCCATTGTGGATCGAATGTGGTCGTGCACCCCCCTTCGAATCGAAACCACCCGCCTTACCGCAACCCGTTGGCTCCGGCCAGGCACCCCTGCGGCGCCCAGGAGGGCCTTCTTACCGTTGCTTCCTTCCGGACCTGGCGGGGTTCGAAGGTTCCTGCCGCGCAGGACCCAGCCTTCGACGCCGCCCGATTGCGGCAGCCACGACCGGCCCGACCCTCGGGGGGGAGTTCGACCCCGCTATGGCGGATTGCGGGTACAGGGCACCGCCGGCTCCCCGTCTAGCACGACCGGCATCATGCTACCGCAAGGGAAGCGAAATGTCAAACGTAACTACTCTGTCATTGCGAGGGCGCGGAGCGCCCGAAGCAATCTCCGAGAGATGGAATGAGATGGCTTCGCCGCCGAAGGCTCGCTCGCAATGACAGCATTGGGCGCTGGTATGTCAAGGTTGGGCCACCAGGCTGAGTAGTAATCTTTTGCGCGGCCCGCATTGTGTGATAAAATGACGCCCGGAGGCCGCCAATGACCATTCACGTACTCCCCGAGGACGTCGCTTCCCAGATCGCCGCGGGCGAAGTAGTCGAACGTCCCGCGTCCGTGGTCAAAGAACTGGTCGAAAATAGCATAGACGCCGGTGCGCGCGACATCCAGGTGGAGACGCGCCAGGGCGGGAAGCAGTTCATCCGCGTGAGCGACGACGGCAGCGGCATCCCCGCCGCCGAAGTCGAACTGGCCTTCCGGCGCCATTCGACCAGCAAGTTGCGCACGGCTGAGGACCTCACGCGCATCACCACGCTGGGCTTTCGTGGCGAGGCGCTGGCCTCCATCGCCGCCGTCAGCCGGGTCACCTTTGTGACGCGCGCGGCCGGGGAGCCGGTGGGCGCGCTCCTGCGCCTGGAGGGCGGGCGCGTGGTGACCCGCCAGGAGAGCGGTCGCCCGGCGGGCACGGCGATCACGGTCGAAGACCTCTTCTTCAACGTCCCCGCCCGCCGCAAATTCCTGCGCTCCGACCAGACCGAGCGCGGCCACATTGATGGCTGGCTCACTCGCTACGCGCTGGCCTATCCACACCTGCGCTTCACCCTCAGCCACGATGGACGGCTGGTGTTCCAGTCCCCCGGCAACGGCCGGCTGCGCGACGTGCTGGTCGCCGTCTACGGGCTGGAAGTGGGGGCGGCCTTGCTCGACATCGTTGACGAAGCGGACTCGGTGATCCGCGTGACCGGCTTTGCCAGCCCTCCTTCGATGCACCGCGCCAATCGCGGCTATATCACGCTTTTCGTCAATGGGCGCTGGGTGCAGGACGCCCGCCTGACCTATGCGGTGATCCAGGCGTATCACACGTTGCTCCCGACCGGGCGCTACCCGCTGGCGGTGGTGATGGTGCAGGTGCCGCCGGAAGACGTGGACGTAAATGTACATCCGGCGAAAGCGGAGGTGCGTTTCCGTGACAGCGATGGTGTCTTTCGCGCTGTGCAGAAAACATTGCGCCGCACGCTGCTGGAACGTTCTCCCGTGCCCATCGCTGCTCACACACCGGCGGCCTGGCTGGCGTCGCCCGCTCATGGTCGCGAGGAGCGCCTGGAGCGGCTCGCTGCACTTCAGCCGCGCCCTGCCAGTGAGCAATTGCGCTTCGAGGAGCGGCCTGCTATGGCGGCGCCCGCTGAAAGCGCGCTTACGTCCTCTGAGGAGCGACTGCCGCCTTTGCGCGTGGTCGGGCAGTTGGGCGCGACCTACATCGTGGCCGAAGGCCCGACGGGGATGTACCTCATAGACCAGCACGCCGCGCACGAGCGGGTGTTGTTCGAGCGGCTGCTGGCAGAGCGCGAGCGGGCGGCGGTGGCGACACAGGCGCTTTTGGAGCCGCTGCCGGTGGAACTCGGACCCGAGGCAGCAACCCTGCTGGAAGAGCAATCGGAGGCGCTGGAGAGCCTGGGCTTTCGCGTGGAGCCGTTCGGTGGGACGACCTTTCTGGTGCGCGCGCTCCCGACCATCGTGGCGCAGGAGAGCCCGCGCGCGGTGCTGGAGGATGTGGCGGTGGCGCTGGCGATGGGCGACGCGCCGTTGGGTGACACCGTCGAGGAGGCGGTGGCGCGCCAGGTGTGCAAGCGCGCGGCGGTCAAGGCCGGGCAGGTCTTGGCGCAGGCGGAGATGGAAGAACTGGTGCGGGCGCTGGAGCGGTGTGCCAGCCCGCGCACCTGCCCGCACGGCCGGCCCACCATGATTCATCTCAGCGTCGAGCAATTAGCAAAAGAGTTTGGGCGGTAGGTGCAGGATGCAAGATGCAAGATGCAAGATGCAAGAGGCAAGAGGCAGGAAGCAAGAGGCAGGAAGCAAGAGGCACGGAACACGCAATACGTAATGCGTAAGAGACCGATATCCCCAACTACGCCGCTGCTCCTATCTCCACAAGAACCACTCCGCAATCGGATAGCCCCATAGCAGCGTGATCACGGCCCCGGCGACCAGGAACGGCCCATAAGGGATGTGATCGCGTAACCGCCGCACGCGGGCGACGAGCAAAACCAGGCTGACGGCTGCGCCGATGAGGATCGCCAGCGTCACCGCCTCGATCACCAACGGGAAACCGGTGGCGAGGCCGATGAACGCTGCCAGTTTCACGTCTCCGCCGCCCAAAGCTCCGCTGCCGAACAAGGCATTCCCCACGAGCGCCGCGAGCAGGAAAAAGACGAAGGCGACGGCTCCGCCAAGCAACGCGCTTTGCCAGGTTATCCCTGGGATCACGAAACTGGCTGCGATGGCGATGAGGATGGCCGGGTACGTGACCACGTTGAGAATCAGCCGCCGCTCGATATCGGTGATGAGGATGAGGGTAAAGGCAGCGAAGTAAACGAGGTAGAAGGCCAGTTTGACCGCGGGACCGAGGGCGATCCAGAGATAGCCGTAGGCCACCGCCAGCCCCAGTTCGACCAGTGGGTAACGCCAGCGGATTGGGGCACCGCAGGAGGGGCACTTGTGACGATCGGCCAGATACACCGGCAACGCCAGCCATTGCCACCAGGGACGCACCCGCCCGCAGTAGGGGCAGTGGGGACGGGTCAACCGTCGCACCGGCAGGTCGCTGCCGAGTTGGTTGAGTAGGCCCCCAACCAGCACGCCGAGGAGCACAAAGAGGATGAGCATTGTGGGGAATTATATATGACAAATGATAAATGGACAAATGGCGAATGACCAGGTTGTGTCAGGGGAGGGTAACAGAGACGACAGAGGGGACGGGGACGAAGGAATCAATCGCGAGCGATTTTCCGCCTGCGTTCAGCCATAGCCCGGTGGAATAGCCACCGTCGAGGTTGAGCGCCACATCTATCTCGAGATCGGATGTTGCCAGGAACACCGCCATTTGATGCAGGCTGAGGAAGCCGCGCGGTGCCACGATGAAGAGGATACGCCCGTCGAAATCCTGCGCCACGACGGTGCGGCGAGCGCGGGCGCCCTCGTCGGCGTCGGCGGGAAAGCCCATCACGCCGCCCGGCTTGACCAGCACCGGGAACGACATCACTGCCTGCACCAGCGGCTCGGCGGGGTTGTAGGGCCGCTCACGGAGCCAGCGCACACTCACCCGGCCGCCGGCGTCAACGGCGAACAGCCCGGCATAGTCGCCATAAGGCACGCCCCACACCCGCCCATCGCTCACCAGCAGGCAGGCGGTCTGGTTTTCGGGGGTAAAGTAGCCGCCGTTGACGAGCAGGAGCGGCTGCAGGGAGTCGGCCCAGCCACTCACCGGGCGCGGCGCGGCGGGGTCGTAGTGAACGCGGAAACGCACCCGGTCAGGATCGAGGCGCACGATCGTCAGCCGTTCGACGCTGCTCGCGCCAGGCTGTGCGACGCCACTTCCGTCGGCCGGCACGTTCATCTGGCGCAATTCGACACCCGGCAAGAGCATCTGCCAACCGGTATCGGGGGGGGCGGGGGTAGGGGTGGGCCACGGCGTCTGAGAGAGCAGCGGGGTCGGTGTCGGGGTAGGGGTAGGGGGAGGCGAAAGCAGAGCGCAACCTGATACCAGGAGTAGACAACAGAAGAGACAAACTGGTAGACTCAGTAGATCAAGATAGGTGTCCAATCGGGGTGAGATTTGCCATTCATGCTCCCTAACCCCATCCCGCGCCCCTCCCCTTCCCCCCGCCGGCGGGGGGAAGGGGAGGAGGATAAAGGGGGAGGGGTTAGGGGATATGCTACTCGCCGATGGTGAACAGCATCCCATCGCTCCGTCCGAACACCTCCGGGAAGTACATCTCGTAGGCGGCGGTGGGGATGACGCGGAACTTGCCAGGGACACTAGCGCGGATCAGGTAGGTGTATTCGTATGTGCCCGCCGGCAAATAATCGGCAAAGAGCACCGCCTTTTCGTCGCGCAGTTCGCTGTGGCTGAACCACCACCAGCCATAGCCGCCCCACGGATCGTAGCGGTCGGTGCGCACGAACTCGGGCGGCTCGCCGACGACGCTCGTCGTCCGCAGGCTGCGATCCACCCCCTCGGTCCCGGCGGGGAATGGATCCTCGATCACGACGTAGTGCAGGTCGTGGGGCGCAATGATGGTCAGTTTCACGCGGATCGTCTCTCCCACCCGCGCCGAGTTGATCGTGGGGCAACGTTCTTCTTCGCAGTCGGCCCGCGTGTACTGGCGGCCGACGATGATGCCGCGATTGAGCGCGACGACCTCCTCGACCGGCTTGAAGTAGCGCAGGTACATACTGTAGTAGAGCATCCCCGTGCCGGCTTCCTGGCCCTCCGGCGCCCAGCGCTCGATGACGACGCGGTTGGCCTCCTCGGCCAGCAGCCGGGCGACCTCGATCTGGAGTTTGGTCGTCTCGTCCACGTTCTCCGGTACGACGTACCCTTCGCCCAGCAACTTGTCGTTGACGATAACGTGCCAGTTATAGTTGCCTCGCAGTTCACCGGTGGCGACCATCCAGTCGGTGAGGCCGATGATGGCCCAGGCGGTCTCTTGCGTGGTCTCCCAGCGCCCCTCGCGGCGCGCGGCCATCAGCCAGCGCACGGCATTGGCGGCCAGCGCGTTCCCCGGGTCCAGCCGCGCCAGCGCCGCCAGCACGATGGCGGTGGAGCGCGTGTCGGTGTTCATCGCGTAGTAATCGGGCCGCTCCTCCTCCCAGTGCGTGCCGGTGGCACTCGATATGGCAGCGTTGTTGATGTCGGAGATGAGCGCATCTACGCGAGAGCGGCTTTCCGGCTCGATCAGCGCCAGCGCCAGTGCCAGATACGCTTTGCTGAAGGTATCGAGCAGATCGCGCTGCTCGAACAGCGCCACCGTGCGCCCCAGGTCGCCCTTGCCGTACTCGGCTAGCACGTAGAGGATGAAAGCCTGACGGTTGGCACGCCAGCGATCCTGCACGTCACGGCGTGACGCCAGACTTTCGCGCAAATACCTGGCGGTGCGTTTCATCACCTCCTCGTCTACGGTAAAGCCGGCGCGCTGCGCCTCGATCATCCCCAGCAGAACATAGGCCGTCAGATAGGGATTCGGGTCACTCTGCACCCACCAGCCCCAACCCCCAGTGTAATGCTGCTGGTTGTAGAGCCGCTGCAGCCCCTCGTTCACCAGCCCCGGCAACCGTTCCTCCAGTTCCTGATCCTGGATCCCTAATTCCTGCAATGCTCGATAGGTGACGACATTGGGCAGGAACCTCGACACCGTCTGCTCGGTGCACTCGTAGGGAAAGCGCTCCAGGTACTCTAGTCCATCCACCATCCCCGCCGCCAGCGAGGGGTCAATCTGCACCGTCAACTCGCCCTGGGTGGGATCGTAACTGAGCGGCAGGGCCGCCGCCTCGATCCGTTGCCCGTCGGCGTCGAGCGTTCCGGCGGTGGCGACGACCTCCGGCGTGCTGTAGCGGTAGACCGGCAGGGTGATGCGGACGGCGTCGGCCAGCCCGCCGCTCCGCGCCCCGAAGAACAGCGTCACTTCCTCCACATTCCCCACCGTCACCGGCCACGTCACCTTCACCTTGTCATTCGCTGGCACACTGACTCGCTGACTGGCTGATTCCCCAATCCGTACCCCTTCTGCCTCCAGCCTCACCTCCACGTCCAGCGGTTCGCTCGTGTTGTTGTGGACGACCGCCGCCAGTTCCGCCTCGTCGCCGCCGACGAAGAAGCGCGGAGCCACCGGCCTCACGAGCAGGTTCTTGGTGGCGATGATGTCTACTTTCGCCTGACCCACCAGCGTCTTGGCGGTGACGCCGCGCGCGTCCATCCGCCACGTCGTCAGGTTATCCGGCAACTGGACGCTGACCGAGGCGCGGCCATTGCGGTCGGTGCGCAGCGCGGCGTTCCAGTAGGCCAGATCGGGGAAGCGGGCGCGCACCGGGCCGAACGCTTCGCCGCCGCCACCGCCGCCCAACCCCTTGACCTCGCGGGCGGTTTGCTCGTTGACGCGCTCGCCCGAAAGCGTCAGGCCGCTCGCCGTCCATACTCCGAGACCACGTGTGCGCCAGAAGTATTCGACGATGCCGGGGCCCGGCTCCTCGGCCAGCGTCAACACTGCCTTGTCCACCAGCGCCAGCGACAATTCGGCCTCGACCGGCCGGCCCGCGCTATCGCTGACCTGCACGTCGTATCGGACCGTCTCGCCGGGGGCATAGTACGTGGTGCGGTCGGGCTTGAGCGTGATCGCCAGTTCCTTCTCGGTCGTCTCGATGGGCAGTTCCACGCAGCCGACCTTGAAATCGGGCAGCGGCGTGGTCTCGTCCATCCCCTTGACGATGACGACGGAGACGAAGACGTTGGGGATCAGGTCCTCGGTGATCGGGATCCGAATCTGCTCCGAGTTGGTCTCCAGCGTCTGCACCCAGTGGCGGTAGATGTGGCCGCGCTCGAGGGTGATGAGCGCCTGCACCGGTCCCTGGTAGGGGTGCGGGATCAAGATTGTGGCCGTATCGCCGACGCGGTACATGCGCTTGTCGGCAACGAGTTCGATGCGGTCGTTGTTCTGCTGCCGCCAATGGACGTATTCGGTACCGCTCACCCACAGGTAGGTGGCGCCCTGCACCTTGTTCCGGCGCTCGTCGAGGCCGCTGGTGATCACACGATAGGTGCCGCCCTGGTCGGGGACGAAGGCGGCGCGCGCCTTGCCCTGGCGGTCGGTGGTCACCGTGGTCGTATAGACCGGCGTATCCTCGACGACGCTCTCCCAGTAGTAGCGGCCATCCTCGGCCTGCTTCTGCACGCTGTACCACTCGCGCCGCACAAAGACGACGGTCAGTTCGCGGTTGGGCGAGGGCTCGCTCTCCCAATCTACGGTGATGATGTTGACGCGGGCCTCGTCGCCTACCGTGCCCACGTACTGCGCCGGCTGCAGGCCGATGTAGAACAGCCCCTTGTGGACGATGGCCGCGGTGCGGTTCGAGACCTCCTGATTGTTCACGTCTATGACGGTCACTTCGAGCGTGAAGCGCTGGCTGAGGGTTTCGTCGGCGATGTCGGCTTCGATGCTGAAGGTGAAACGGCCCTGGGCGTCGGTCGTCCCCGTACCGTTGGCGATCAGTTCGCCGTAGCTGCTGTCGCCGCGGCGCCACCAGTAATCCCAGTAGTCATAGTCGCCAAAGTCCCACCAGCCCGGGCCCTGATAGTCGAAGAAATAGTCGGCTGAGAGGACGGCATAGCGCACCTGCGCGTTGGCAACCGGCCCGCCGAAAAAGTACGTGGCCTGGGCAGTGACGGCGATCCTGTCGCCCTGGGCGTACTCGGCCTTGTCGGTCTCGACGGTGACCTCGAACTCGGGCTTGCGGTACTCGGCCACCAGGAAGGAAGTGCCGAAATACTGATCGTCGTAGGACGCCTGGATTGAGTAATTGCCGAGCGCCGCCTCTTCGCTCAGCGCCAGTTCGCCGTTGAGCGTGCCCAGGTCATTGAGGGGCATATCCTCCTCAAATACTTTAGTGCCCTGCGGATCCCAGATTTCGACGTGGACCCTGGCATTGCGTGGAGGCAGCGAATAACGCGCGTCATCGTCGGCGCGGACGATGCCCTTGAAGTAGACCGTCTGGCCGGGGCGGTAGATGGGTCGGTCGGTGAAAAAGTAGGCGGCGTAGGGGGATTCATAATACTCCACCGGAACGCCGAAATCCCAGGGCGAGATACCGCTCGTCCACTGGTTGATGGCGGCGGAAAAGTTCTCGTCCGGGTTTTCCGGATCGCCAGTGAAGGCAAAGATGGGTACCCACCGGTCGTCTGGCCCTTCGTACGCGCCGGTAAAGACGCCATCCTGGTCGGTCGTTCCCCGGGCCAGGGTGGAGGCGCGTTCGTTCATCACGACGACGGGCAGGCCCGGAAGGACATCGCCGGAGCGCAGGTCGGTGGCCCACACCAACACTTCCGAATTGGTGGTCTTGAAGCTCAGGTTGTGACGGGAGACGACCAGCATGATCTTGCTGGGCCACAACCGTGTCTCGGTCGCCCTGGCTTCGGGGTAGATGGTGTCAGAGTCGCCCTGCGCGATCAGGAAGTACAGCCCCGGCGCGAGCGGCCCGCCATCTTCGGCCAGGTCCACACGATAGACGCGGCGCTGATTGAGCGGCGGATCCGCCTCCAGCGTCCACCGGCGCACCAGGTTCTCCGCCGCGCCGCGGTAGGAATCCCAATAGTTCCAGCCCTCCCGGCCGTTGGCGCGCATAAAGTCTCGATACGGCATGCGGTACAGCGCAAAATTGACCCGCCCCATGTTGAGCACGGTTACATAAACCGCTGTGTTGGTGTAGGCGTTGTAGGTGCCGACGTTGCCCGGAGTATTCAGGTAGACCTCCGGATCGTAGGCGCGGGTGCGCCAGCGGATGGTGGTATCCTGGCCCAGCGGGTGGCCATAGCGCCCGCGCACGTTGCCGCTGATGGTCACGGTATACTCGCTGCTGGCCTTGATGGGGAAAGAGATGCCCAGGTAGGTGTTGTTTTCCCCCCAGTAGGTATAGACCTCGGTAGCCGAGACGGGTGGGCTGATGGTAAAGTTGTCGTTGATCGAGTCCGGGTCCATTGGGCTGGAAAAGACGACCTCCAGCGTCGTCCACGGGCTGGCGCGCTGCTCGCCGTCGGCGGGGGTGGTGCGGATGATGCTCGGGTAAGCAATGGTGTGGAAGCGCCAGCGGTAGGTCTCTTTGGTGCCACCCCGTCCTCCGGTAGCCCCCCGGGCACCTGCAGCGAGTTCGGCGACATAGAGGGTGTTGAAATCGAGCGGACGGGAAGGCCTGAAGCCCATCGTCTCCACTCCGACGCGCTCTGGCCCTTCACCCTCGCGCCACGACCAATTATACGGCTCGTAGCCGGTACCCTTGCCGGTATCGCCGGGCAGGATGAGGCCCTGACTGTGCCACTCGAAAGTGCCGGCGATCTTTTCCTCGCGTCCGGCCTCTCGCAGTGCAAAGGCGGCTTCAACGGAAGCGCGGTCCATCGGCTGGTTGAAGGCGATGTAGATGGTAGGCTGCGGTTCGACGTGGATGGTGAAATCGCCGGGATACGTAGCGACGACGGCAGGGCTGACCGTGGTGAACTGCCAGGTGTAATCCTCGGCGAGCACCCCGCCGGTCGTGTCGGTCAGCCCGGCGGCGATGCGCGCGGTGTAGGTCGTGGCCGGCAAGAAGCCCTCAACGGGGGTGAAGACGTAGATCGAGGTGTTCAGCCATTCGCCCGTCCCCTCCACCGGCGGCGTGAAGGTGAGCGGTTGCGGCAGATCTCCTTGATTCTCAATGGCGGTCAACGGGACGACCGGGCGGTTGAACATGACGGTGACCGCGGCGTCGAGCGCGACCTCCTCGGTATCCGGCGCAGGCTGGACGGTGGCGACTTCGAGGAAGCCGACGGTGGTGAAGCGCAAAAGCACCGGCTCGCGCAGCGCGACTTTGGCCGCGCTTGTAGCGCTATCTTTGATGGTGACGGTGTAGCGGGTGGCGCGCCGGAAGCCCGTACCTGCCGGCTTGAACTGCACGGCGCGGTCGGTGACCCACACGAGGGTGCCGGGGACCGCCGGCTCGATGGTGAAAGCCTCCTCGACCGACGGCTTGTCCATCGGCTGGTCGAACACCAGTTGGATGGGCGCATTGACCCGGAGTTCCTCGCCGCGCTCCGGCGAGACCTGGATCACCTGCGGCGCCAGGGGCTGGGGCGTGGGGGTTGGAGACCTGAGGATCGAGGGGAGTCGACAGGACAGAAGCAGCATGCAAATGGTCAGAATAGAGACGAGACCTGCAATGCACCGCTTAGTTGGAGCCATTTATGCACCTCCTGATGTTAATGCTGGAAGGCCGCCATGCTGAAGCCGATGTGGGCAGCCTTTGTACAGGCTTTACGCAGCACAGAAATCGCCTACTCTCGGTATGGAAACTGCACAGGCGGCTGTATTTTTCTTGCCATTACCAGATGACCTTCAACCCCTCCACCGCCGCCAGGGCCCGGTCACGGCTCAGCAGGGGCAACCCCAACAATTTCCACACATTTCTCTCTGCGCTTCGGCAATATCCTCCTCGTTAATCTCTGGCGTGCCTGCCCACAGCCCGCCCAACTTGACGATGTGGCTCTCCTGAGGAGTGGGTTGTCCGGCTCGCGCGCAGAAACGCTAAGTCGCGCAGTAATTGCAGGCTCTCCGGTGGTAAGAAATCCAGCACCGATGTAATCTCTCTTTTCAGCGTCGCCACACCTTGAGCCATGGCACACCTCCTCGTTTGCTCTCGCTTCCAGTATAGCGGGAAACATCGGGGCTGTCAATTCCCAGCCAGGGCACATCGTCACTCAATCACCTCTATCGCTATACTATTCCCTCTCACCTCATTGCCTCCTGAATCTATGCCGACTGCCGTGAATGTGTGCCGGCCTAGTGCCATCGGCCAGAACGCCTGGTACGGCGGCATGGTGAGCGTGGCGAGTGGCTCTCCATCTACGAGCAGTGTCACCTGCGTGAGCACGACACCGTCGGCAGGGCGTGCAGCGACAAGGAGCCGCTGCGCCGAAGCGGGAACCGCAGGCGAGAGGCGGTAGCGGGCGTTGGGATCGGGGCTGGTGAGGAGTAAGGAGTTAGTGATTAGGGACTGGTGATCAGGAGATTCCCCCCCAATCACTAATCCCCAATCCCCAATCACTTCTTGGGCAGGACATAGAGGCGAATAGGTAGTCGGCAGTTGCGGGACGTCTTGCCAGCGGGCCCACTCCTGCGCCTCGGCGGGATAGCGTGTGAAGCGTTTGACGACGGTGTATTCCGGCGGGCAATCGGGGCCTGCAAGAAGCCCGTTCCGCGCATCCAGTGTGTACTCCCAGTGCCAGTCGTCCACTCGCGTCGGCTCCGTCCCCTCGATGAACAACTCCCGTATCGTATGCGGACACCGCACCTGCTGTCCGCCAGCGCCCTCGCTTCCCTGCTCCCCTGCTCCCCTGCTCCCCTGCACAGGTAATAGCCCACTGTCCGCACACACCTCCACACGCGCCATCCCCGGCGGTTCGACGAACTCACGCACCGGACGGCCCTTGAGCAGCACCTCCATCACGTCGTGCCAGATGGGCGCCGCACCCGTCACACCGGTCACATTGCGCATCGGCTCGTTATCGGCGTTGCCCGCCCACACGCCGACGACCAGATCGGGCGTATAGCCCACCGTCCAGTTATCGCGCCAGTCGGTGGTGGTGCCGGTCTTGACCGCCGCCGGTCGGGTGAGATTGAGCGCGCTGTTCTCGCCGAAGGCAGGCGCGCGGGCGTAGTTGTCACTCAAGATGTCGGTGATGAGATAGGCCACGCGCTCGTCTATCACCCGTTCGCCGGGCCTGCCTCCCCATACTTTGAGCATGCGCCCCGCGCTATCTTCGACCCGCGTGATCGTGACCGGCTCGACGCGGCGCCCGCCGTTGGCGAATGCGCCGTAGGCGGTGGTCAGTTCGAGCAGGCGCACCTCGCCGCCGCCCAACGTCAGCGCCAGTCCGAAGCGGTCGGCGTCGTCGAAGGTGGTGATGCCCATTGCGCGTGCCAGGCTCGTCATCCTTTCGAGGCCGACGTGATCGAGCACCTTGACGGCGACCAGGTTGTAACTGGAGGCCAGCGCCCGGCGCAAGAGCGTCGGCCCGTGCCAGGCGCGATCATAGTTCACCGGCACGTAGGGTTCTCCCTCGCGGGTGAGGAAAGCGGTGCGCACGTCCACCATCATCGTCGCGGCGGTCAGCGGCGCAGGGCCGGTGGGGTCGAACGCGGCGGCGTAGGTGATCGGCTTGATCGAGGAGCCGGGCTGGCGCAGGGCGAGCGCGCCGTTGACCGCGCCGCTGATGCGCGGGTCGAAGTAATCAGGGCTGCCGACCATCGCCAACACCTCGCCCGTATGGGGGTCGAGGACGACGACGGCGGCGTTGCGGACGTTGCGCGGCTGCTGGCCCTCGCGTACCTCGGCCAGTTGCGCCAGGCGATAACGCACGATGCGCTCGACCGCTTCCTGTATGTCAAGGTCGAGTGTGGTGTAAACTCGCAGCCCTTGTGTGTAGAGTGCCTCCCGCCCGAACTCGCGCTCCAACCGTCCCCATACGAACATCACCCAGTGCGGCGCGGCGATAGGGAACGGCGTCGAGGCGAATCCCAACTTCTCGCCTGCCGCCAGGTCCGCCTCCTCCTGCGAGATGTAGCCGTGCCGCACCATCAGCCCCAGCACGATCCGTTGGCGGGCTTTGGCCGCATCGGGGTTTTCCAGCGGGTTGTAGATTGCCGGCGCCTGGGGCAGGCCGGCCAGGAGCGCACATTCGGCCAGATCGAGTTCCTGTACGCCTTTAGCGAAATAGGTGCGCGCGGCGGCCTCGATGCCGTAGGCCAGGTTGCCATAGTAGGTCTCGTTCAGGTAGAGCGTCAGGATTTCGTCCTTGCTATAGTGGCGGGCGATACGCCAGGCCAGGATGGACTCGCGCAGTTTGCGCTCCAGCGTGACCTGGCTGCGTTCCTCCGGCGAAAGGAGCAGGTTGCGCGCCAGTTGTTGGGTGATGGTGCTGCCGCCGGAGAGGATTTCGCCGCCTCGGAGGTTGATCCACAGCGCGCGGACGATGGCGCGGAAATCCACGCCGGGGTTGGAGTAGAAACTGGCGTCTTCGGTGGCGATGGTGGCCTTGATACATGCGGGGGGAATCCGGTCGAGCGGCACGGGGGTGTGCGCCCCGCCGTGCGGATCGAGGATCTCGTACAAGAGCCGCCCGTTGCGGTCGTAGATGCGCGTGGAGGGAGCAGCCGTCCGCTCGTACAGCCGGTCGGGCGAGGGGAGGTCAAGGGAGAGCCACTGGAGCGCGCCGGCTGCGAGCAACACAAGTAGGAGCGGAATGATGATGGCAATACGCACCAGAAGGAAGATCGTACGGCGACTCATAACGCCGCCTCCGCTGAAACCGCCCAATGGTCAACGTAGAATATGGCCAGCCAATTGGTCGCACCGGCCTGAAAGGGCTGATGCTGGCGGGTCTTCCTGCAAAAATGGTCGGCCTTTGCCGACCTGCTCCCCACCCCGTCTGGACGGCCCGGAAAGGCCGTCCCACATAGCCGGCACCCCAGTCCTGTCTGTCATTCTAGCATTGTTTCCCCACGCTGCCTTGACATTCAGCGTACCGGAACGCGCCGCGCAGCCTGCGAGTGCTTGACGAGTGGGCGACGTGCCGGCATCCTCGTATCACGCTTCACGTTCTGACTTGTACGGCGTGTAATCCTGGAGGATAGAGCCGCCGATGAACTCGCGCAGGATCGAATTGTCAGGAATCATATCGAAAGGACAAGGTTCGAACCACTCGAGGAAGGCAAGGAGCCGACGGGCTTCCACATGGCGTGGGCTGGTATGCCACACCTGCAGGAGCAGCGGCTCCGCCAGGGGTTTGAGCACCGCCAGTTCGTAGACCAGCGCCGAGTTGAACATCACGTCGGCGTGTTCCTGGTAGGGGAAGATGTAACGCTTTTCGCCGGCGCGCACACTCTCCCAACGTTTGAGCGTCTCTTCGGCACTATAGCCGCGGTAGGTGGCGTCGCGCACGATGCGGCGGATGAGGCGGGTATCGGTCGTGGGCACCCGGTCGTGCCGGTCAATGTTCAGTTGCGTCAGCGCCGAAAGGTAGACACGGAAGGTCTGTTCACGCGGTACGGAGGGCACCAGCTGCGGGTTCAAGCCGTGGATGCCCTCGACAATGATGACGTGATCGGGCCCCAGTTGGGCAACTTTACCCTCTTCACGCCGCCCGGTCTCGAAGTTGAAACGCGGCAAACGCACCGCTTCGCCGCGCATCAAGGCCAGCAAATGCTGGTCGAACAGCGATATATCCAGCGCGCCCAGTGCCTCGAAATCGTAGTTGCCGTGCTCGTCACGTGGGGTCTTTTCCCGATCTACAAAGTAGTTGTCGAGTTCCATAGGAAAGGGGCGGACGCCGTGGGCCAGCAGTTGGATCGAAAGGCGCTTGGAGAAAGTGGTCTTGCCGGAGGCGGATGGCCCGGCGATAAGTACCAGGCGCACCTGGTTCCTGCGCTGGACGATTTGTTCGGCGATTGCCGCAATACGGTCTTCGTGCAGCGCCTCGGAGACGAGGATGATCTCGCGGATGCGGCCGTTGCTGATGGCATCGTTCAGCCCGCTCACTGACTCTACACCGAGCAGGCGCAACCACTCGCCGTATTCCCGGAAGATGGCCGTGAGTTGCGGGTGATCCTGCACCGGCAAGAGTTCCGTCGGGCGATGGCGGCGCGGATATTGGAGCACAAACCCGGGCGGCCACGGGTGCAACGCAAAGTAACGCAGATAACCGGTGGAAGGCACCATGTACCCGTGCAGCGAATCGCGCAGGCCATGCAGGCGGTAGAGGGTGAAATGGTCCTGCAGACGGCGTTCCAGCAGACGGGCCTTTTCCATCTCGCCGCGCGCGCGGAATAACTGGATGGCCTCGTCGAGTGGCACGTGCTCTTTCTCGAACGGGGCATCCTCGGCGACGATCTCGCGCATACGGGCCTCAATCTGCGCCAGTTCCGTCGCGCTGAACGGTTCCCGCCCACGTACCTCGCAGAAGAAACCGCCGAAGGGCATTGTGTGATCAATGAAAATCTCGGCTTTGGGGAACAACTCGTGCGCCGCCACGAGCAACAGGAAAGCGAGCGAGCGGCGGTAGATGCGCACGCCGTCGGAATCCGAGAGGAAGAGCGGCTCGACGCGAGCGTCGCCGTGCATCTGATAGGTCAATTCGCGCAGGTCGCCGTTGACCAGCGCCGCCATAACGGGCACGGGGCCATTGCCCAGCGCTGCCTTGACATAGTGCTCCAGCGCCGTTCCCACGGGAGCCTCGAAGATGCGCCCGTCAGGAAAACGCGCCTGGGCCGTCTCGCGGGGTCTTGCGCTACGTACCGGATTCTGCTCGTTCTCCACCTTCTTACACCTATCGAAGACAAGAGCGGCCCGCCGGCCGCTCCAACAGATGCGCCATCTTCCACGCCCGAAATCGGCGTCAGAGACGCTCCTACCGCGGTTTTGTATCGAGAACTAGAATACCACGCGCTCGGTCAACACCAGCAGCAAACAGCCGCAGATCGCCACCTCGAAGAAGAGCAGGAAAGCCAACACAAATCGCTGGTACGGCTTCAAGCCAAGCCTGCCGGTCTGGCGCCTGGGTCTGGCTTCTTCCTCCGACGAGAGGGCGAACTGCTGCCGCAAGTCTCCCAACAGGTCCGGCCGGATTGCCGGGCCCGATGTGGGCTCCGTGACACTCGGGGCCGACGATTCCGCCTCCGTTTCCGGCTCCGGTCGTTGCCCACGCAGGTCGGCCAACCAGTCGGGGGTCGGCTGTTCTGCCTCAGGCAACTTTCCCGAGAGTTGCTGTTCGCGCAAACTGGCAAGCCAATCGGGCAATTGCCCTTCTTCCATGTCCACTTCCTCCCCGGCGGCTTTTACAGTTAATAAGATACACCAAATGGCCCAAAAGTCAAACGGCAGTGTGATTGGCAGCCAGGAAACAAAAAGCCCCAGGGCACGTGCGCCACCGGGGCTGGAGAGGCGTGTTCTGGTTCAGAGGGTTTGCGTGGGCTGCGTGTCCTCAATCCCGACGACGTCCACAGCCTGAGGGCCCTTGGGGCTATCTTCGATCGTGAACTCGACCCGCTGGCCCTTGTTAAGGTTGCGATAACCTTCACCGCGGATGACCGAGTAATGGACGAAGACATCTTCCTCGTTACCATCGGGGCGGATGAAGCCGTACCCCTTCACGCGGCTGAACCACTGGACAGTTCCCGTCGTTCGAGCGTTCTCTGCCATGCTTTCCTCCTCCGAGATTAACTACGCGTGGCCTATATGGATGGCCCCTCTTGCCTCTCCACATCGAGGGGACGCACCAATCGCCACGGCGCTGAGCGGCAAAATACCACAGTTTGGGGGAGTTGTCAAGCGTTACACTACCGGCCAGGGTATCTGGCGACGGGTGGGATCGGGGAATGGAAAAATGGCGTCCCGCAACATCGCTGTGAGCCGCTTCCGCAACGCGGCAATCTCCTCTTCGGCCAGAAGCCTCTCCAATACCCGGCGCAGGTGGCTGCGACGTGCCAGATGATCGCGCAGCCGCCGCAGGTCCTCCAGATACTCCTGGGAGATGGCCTCCCCGGCGAAATCCCAGATGACGGTGCGCAGTTTGGGTTCAGCGTGGAAGGTCAAGGCGTTGTCAATCGCCCAGATGCGCCCGGCGGCATCCAGGAGCAGATGGCCGCCCTTACGGTCGGCGTTGTTGGCGAGCAGGTCGAACAGCGCCACCGGCAGCAGGTCGGCCAGGCGTTCGGTGCGCAGGGAAAAGTAGGTGGCTTCGGGATCGGCGTCCACGTAGAGTTGCAGCGCGCCCACGCCGTAGGGGCCATCGCGCAGCACGGTGGGTGGGATGAGCGGCCAGCCTAGCGCCCGGCTGACCACGTAGGCCGCCGTCTCACGCAGGCAAAGCGTGCCACGCGGGAAATCCCACAGCGGGCTTTCCCCTCGTTGCGGCTTGTAAATCGCGAACGCTTCCAGGTCGCCGTCGTCCACGCGGGCCAGGAACGTAAAGTTGGAACTGTCGAGGATCTGCCCCACGAGTTCGATGCGCCCGCGCGCCAGCAGCCGCAGCGCGCGCTCCGGCTCCACGGCGACCGCCGCTTCAGTCTTCGTCCAGCCTGTAGAGGTACTTGCGTCCATTGCCCCGCACGCAGACATGCTCCTTGTCGGGGTTGATGACCTCGTGGCACAGCGGGCAGAGCGGGCGGCCGGCGGCGACGACGGCGGCAGCCTTGCGCGCCAGGCCCGCCATTTGGCCGTGGCTCGCCCAGATGTGCACCCTGGCGCCTCTCTGTCCCTCCTCGACCAGTTCCTCGGCCACGAGGATGAACATGGCCTTCTCCTGGTCGTAGCCCAGCCCCAACTTGCCCACGCGGAAGAGCGGCTCTACCGGATGGATCAGGTCCAGCGTAGCCGGGTCGGGCACTTCGCCGATTTCGCCCAGGCGAGCCAACATCTCGTCTACGGCGATGGCCAGCGCGGCAGCGTGCTCTTTTTCGATGATCACCGTGACGACCAGGTCGCCCTGCGCCGCCTGCAGAAAGAAGGTGCGCTGGCCCGGGGGGCCAATGGTATCAATGGTGACGAAATCCGCCCGGCCCAGTTCGATCAACTCGGGCAGGTTCATGGCTTTCCTTTCTCGACCGGCGGCAGATGGCCGGTATCGTTGAGACACACCAGGCGGGGTAGCACTCCACCCAACTCCAATACCGTCAACGAGGCCGGCCCCACCGCCAGCCGCTGGAACAGATCGAGTGGCAGGCCGATGTAAAAGGCCACTGCAGCCTTGGTCGGGTCGGCGTGCGAGACGACGGCAACGGTCTGGCGCGGGTGTGCGGTGCACAGGTGCTCCAATTCCGCGCGCATGCGCATCTGCACCTCGAACATGCTCTCGCCGCCGGGGAGACGTGACATGCTGGGCACGATCTGTACCTGTCGCCACAACCGCCGGCGACGCAGCCGCTCGATCTTTTGCCCCGTCCAACGTCCACAGCGCACTTCACCCAACCCCTCGCGCACAGTCACCGGCATGTTGTGGGGCGCGGCAATGATCTCGGCGGTCTCCAATGCCCGCTCCAACGGGCTGGTGTAGATGGCTGTGATCTCGACTTGTGCCAGCCGCCGGGCCAATGCCTCAGCCTCGGTCCGGCCTTGTGCGTTGAGGTGCACGCCGGGCGTGCAGCCGGCCAGGACGCCGCTCTCCATCATATCGTTGGTCGCGTGGCGAATCAGCAAAAGACGGGTCATAGTGGGATTCTGGCCCCCCTGCCCCCTCCCCTCCCCCGCTCGCGGGGGAGGGGAGGGGGTTGGGGGTGAGGTGGGGGTCATCGCACCAGCAGCACCGGGCAATCCACCTCGTCTAGCAGCACGTCGAGCGCATCCACGGGCAGAGTCGTCACGCTCAATACCAGCACGCCGCCCCGCTCTGCCCGCACCGTCTGGGCCAGCATCTTCACGTTGTTGGCCGGCAATAACTGGGAGCGCACCGCCAGCCCCTCTCCACGTAGCCAGTTGGAGATCTGATTTTGCAGCCGCTGAACGTCATCCTGCGGGCGAACCAGGATGAGCACGCCCAGGTACTTTTCCTGCTTCTGCGCCAGGTGGGCCGCCATCCATAACGCCTGGCGCGCGGCACGCGAATCTTCATAGACCACTATCACCGGCGGCCTGACGACCACGTCGCGCTGGATGAGCAGTACCGAACGCGGCGAGCGGGTCGCTGCGGCCCGCGCCGTCGAGCCCAACCTGATCCGCTGCATGAGCGGGCGGCTGGCCTTTCCCAGACTGAGCAGGTCGGCCTCTGCCGCTGCCTCCAGCACCTGGGATGTGACTTCGCCGCGTACGACGCGAAAGGACCATTTGATTCGCCGGCGCTCGCAGGCCGCTGCCAGTGCCCGTTGGGCCTGTGTAGCCTGTGCGCGCAGTTGCCGTTCCATACGTGCCCGATCCATGCGCGCACCGGCGATGTATGGATAGTGCACTTCCCATGCCAAAGGCGAGCCGGCTGCGCGCAGCAGGTTGATGTCTTCGACAAAGAGTCCTTGCAGTTCCGCCTCCAGACTGGCAGCCAGATCAGCCGCCGCCTCCAGCGCAGCCAGGCTGTGGTGCGAAGCGTCCAGCGCCACCAGAATACGCCGGAGCAACGCCTCTTCCTGCTCGCTCATTTCTTGTCTTTCCTGGGTCTCCGCCTTTGCCTTTTCGCAGACTCGGCGAGTGCACGTTGTTTCTCGGCCAACTCGATTAGCCGGGCCTCAACCCGCTGATTGACACTCCCCTTGGGGAAGTCGCCCTTTGCATCACGCTCCCCGGCCGGGAGACCGGTCAGCAATTCCAGTCCCTCGTCCACCGTCTTCACGGGGTAGATGTGGAACTGGCCCACTTCCACCGCCTCGATGACCTCCTGTTTGAGCATCAGGTGTTGCACGTTGGCAGCCGGGATGATGACCCCCTGCTCACCCGTCAGGCCGCGGGCCTTGCAGATGTCGAAGAAGCCTTCGATCTTTTCGTTGACGCTGCCGATAGGTTGCACCTGTCCATGCTGGTCAATGGAGCCGGTCACCGCCAGCGACTGCTTGATGGGCACGTCCGCCAACGCCGAGAGCAGCGCGCATAGTTCCGCCAGCGATGCGCTGTCGCCTTCCACACTACTGTAGGACTGCTCGAACACCAGGCTCGCCGAAAGGGTGAGAGGACGGTCGGCAGCATAGCGCGCCCCCAGGAACCCCGCCAGGATGAGCACCCACTTGGAGTGGATGGGGCCACCCAGCGCAACCTCGCGCTCGATGTCCACGACCTCTCCCTTACCCATGCGCACGCGAGCGGTGATGCGGCTGGGGTGGCCGAAGGTGTAGTTGCCCAGCGCGATCAGCGAAAGGCCGTTGACCTGGCCTACGCGCTCGCCGGAGGTGTCAATCAAGATCGTCCCTCGCTGGATGCCCTCCTGCACGCGCTCGCGCAGCCGGTCGGCGCGACGGATCTGCGCAGCGATTGCGCGCTGGACGTCCGCTGCAGTCACGACGCCGTTACCGTTCGTGTCGGCGTAATAGTCCGCCTCGCGCAACAAATCGGTGATGCCCAAAAGATGTACGGAGAGTTTCTCGGCATCGCCGGCAGTACGGGCGCTGTGCTCGATCACCTGCGCTACTGCCGCCCGGTCGAATGGGCGCAGGCCCTCCTTGCGCGCGATCGTGGCAATCAGGCGGGCGTACAGCAGATTGTTTTCCGGTGTGCGCGCCATCTCCTCGTTAAAGTCGGCTTCGACCTTGAACAGTTCGCCAAAGTCGGGATCGTGCTGATAAAGGAGATAGTAGAGCAGTCGCTCGCCGACCAGGACCACCTTCACGTCCAACGGAACGGGCTCCGGCTCCAGTGAAACGGTGCTGATCAGGCTCAGTACTTGCGCCAGCGATTCAATACGGATCTCACGGGCACGCAAAGCACGTTTGAGCGCATCCCAGGCGTAAGGTTGCAGCAGCAATTCGCGGGCGTCCAGGATCAGATAGCCGCCATTGGCGCGGTGCAAGGCGCCGGGCTTGATCAGGTTAAAGTCAGTCACCAGCGCGCCCATCTGAGCAATGTGCTCGATGTAGCCGATCAAGTTATTGTAGGTCGGGTGATCCTCGTAAACCACCGGTGCGCCCTGCGACTCGCTGTGATCCACGAGCACGTTCACCTGGTAACGGCGGAACTGTGGCGGGCCAATGAACGAGCGTGGCAGCGGGATGCCCATAAACGGTGGCGTCTCCTCGGCCTGGCGGAACTCGTCCACGTTCTCGATCAGATCCTTCTGCACAGCGTCCAGGTAGGCCACGACGTCGGGCAGTTCCGCATACTTATTGCGCAGTTCATCAATCAGGTGGCCCACAGCGAACATGGCGATCTCGCGGTCGAGTTCCTTGACCTTCTCGCGCGCCTCGTGTTCCCACTGCCGCACCTGGGCGATGGCATTTTGGAGTTGTTCCTGGAGTTGTGCGATGTCGGACTCGACTTTTTTGCGTTCCTCTTCGGGCAGTTTCTGGAACTCGTCTGGGCTGACGACCTGGCCGTCTTTGAGGGGGGCGAAGGCGAGACCCACCGGCGTGCGGATCAGGGCGATGCTGTGCTCCTGGGCCTGCTTCTGCACTTCGCCGAAGGCTTTCTCCTGCTGCTCTTTGAACTCTTCTTCGACTTCCTGCTTGCGCGTGCGGTACTCCTCGCTCTCGAATGCCGCAGGGATGGAGGTACGTAGTTCTTCGATCAACTGCTCCATGTCCTTGCGCAGCACGCCCCCCTGCCCGGGGGGCATCTGCAGCAGGCACGGCTTGTGCGGCTGCTCAAAGTTGTTGACGTAGCACAGGTCGGGCGGGATCGGCTCGGCAGCGGCTCGCTGATCGAGAAACTGGCGGATGGTGGTGCGTTTGCCGGTGCCGCTGGGCCCCAGCGCGAACAGGTTATAGCCCTCACGCTGGATGCCGATGCCGAAACGGATCGCCTCTACTGCGCGCTCTTGACCCAGCACATCGTTCAGGTCTTCCAGTTCGGCGGTGGTCTCGAAATCGAACTGCGCTCGATCGCAGCGCTGACGCAGTTGCTGTGCCGGTAACGGCGGTACGCCGACCGCGCGTGCTTGTCTGCGCTGCTTCGCGCGTGGAGCCTGGGTTGCCCGACGTGGGCGTGTTGTCATTGATGGGTCTCCTTGTTTGCGTCTGGTGTGTATGATATGCCGGCATTACATGTTACGTATTGCGTATTCCGTTTACACAGTACGCAACACGCAGTACGTCAGGGTAATTCCACAAACCGCACTTTGCCTGCTTCCAGGTCGAGAACGCAAAACGAGCGTCGTTCGCAGCGCGTGCCTCCCAGGGCGCCGGGGTTAACGACGCGGGTACGGCCCACTTGTTGATCACGCCTTCGGTGGGTGTGGCCGTGCAGCACCCAGGCATAGTCGCCAGAGGCGATCAGGTTGCCCAGGGCCTCGTCGTTGTCGCCGTGAACGAGGGCTACCCGGTATCCGTCCAACGAGAGTCTGTGCAGCCAGGCCAGCCGCCTGTGCCCGAATGTCTCCTCGACCACTGGCATGAGCCCCACGAGGCGATCCATGTTCCCCTGCGCGAGCCATACGTCAAAGCCTGCCAGCGTCGCCAGTGTGCCCGGCTCACAGACGTCGCCGCAATGGAGAAGCGTCGTCACGCCCTCGTCGCGCAGCACGGCCAACGCTCGCTCCAGATTATCCAGGTCGTCGTGGGTGTCTGCGATGACGCCGATCTTCATACTCGCCCTCAAACACAGATGATAGCAGAAAGCAGCATATTGCGCAACCTGCCACGAAACACGCGAAAGAACACGAAAGGCGCGAAAGCCTCTTATGGCCTCTGCGCCATTTCACGAGGAAAAAGCCGTCTTGTTGTACTCGGAAAACAGCCGCACGGTGTCCGACTGCGCAAGTCGGCTATAGCGAGCACAGGTGCATCGTCAATTCCCCACTACCTCCCGGAAAGCGCGCTGCAACGTGCGAGTGATGGGGCCGGGTTTGCCATCGCTCACCATCCAGCCGTCTACCTGCACCACCGGCATAATCTCACTGAGCGTGCCCACGATCATCAATTCGTCCGCCTCTCTCAATTGGCTTTCGAGGATGGGGGTTTCGTTGTAAGGGATTCCCAGTTGCCCACAGAGTTCCAGCACCACGTCGCGCGTGACACCGGGCAGGATGACGTTGGTCTTGGGATGAGTGACGAGCCGCCCACCGAACACGGCGCAGACGTTATGGCGCGAGCCCTCGGTCACCACGCCGTCGCGCACGAATATGGCCTCCGCCGCGCCGCTTTCCACTGCCCGCTGGCAGGCCAGTACGTTCGCCAGCAGCGCCACCGACTTGATGTCGCAACGCGCCCAGCGCACGTCGGGGACGAGGATGACCCTGACGCCGCGCTCCTGCTCCTCGCGGGGCATCTCGAACGGGAAGGCGCTGGCGTAGACAGTCGGGGGCACAGCCGGGTCAGGGAAAGCATGGTTGCGCGGCGCGACCCCGCGTGTGATCTGGATATAGACCCCGGCGTCACCTTTCGCCAGGCCGTTGGCCTCGATCAGCCGCTCTGCCACGCCGCGCAGCGCCGCCAGGTCGGGCACGGCGATGCGCAGTTCGTGGAGGCTGCGCTCTAGCCGCCGGAGGTGTGCGTCTGGACGGAACAGCCGGCCGCGATAAGACGCGATGACCTCATAGACCCCATCGGCGAAAAGGAAGCCACGGTCGTCGGGTGAAATCCTCACGTCTTCTTTGGGGATGAATTGGCCGTTGAAATAGACGATCATGGACTATCCGATCATTCAGGATGGCATCACATGAACCGGTCGAGCAGGAAATCTTTGGCGTCGTCGAGCGCTCTCAGGCTATATGAAGGCTTGAGGATGAAGCGCAACTCCTCGGCCAGCGGCTTGAGCAGGTGAAAGAGAAGCCCGGAGCGCACGGCGACTTCCTGTGGCACGACACCCAGGGTGGCAAGGTGACGCACTGCGTACATCGGCACCTGCCCCCACATGCTCTCCAGCGTCGGTTCAGGCTTGAGCAGATCGGAGCCCATGACGAAGCCGCTCTGTGCTTCGACCGTCAGCAGCATGTAGGCAAACTGAGGCCGGGCGCCCCGCTCTTCCTGGAACGGCACCGGGAACATGAAAAAGTCCATCTCTATGCGACTCACCCGTCTGGAGGACTGCTTGAGTTTTTCGAGCAGCGGCTTATCCATCATCAACTGGATCGGCGGGTGCTCTGGTGGAGGCACCTCCATAATGCGGTCCTCCCAGTATAGTTCCTGCCCCTTTCGGCGTGCAACGCGCACCAGGTATGACTCGTCATCATCCGTGATCAGGAGTGCAGGGTCGTCCCGGAAACGGGGGGTCACGTCCAGCACCTGCTCCAGCACGACCGTCAGAAAACGGGCCTCGTCCGCTTCCAGGTACCAGGGAAAGTAGCCGGGGCGATAACTGCGGAACAGCGGCCAGGCGTTGCGCCCTCTGAATTTGAGCCCCAGTTGCTTGATGATCTGACGGTCTTGATCGCGCAGCACGTCGCGGTCTTCGAACGAGGCCTGGAGTTGGGGTATTTCGAGTATGGATTCAGGCGGTGCGGCATCTCCGGCTTCCTCAATAGCCAGGAAGTCATAGAGCCCGCGTGCGCCGAGATAGACGGCCACAGAATAGTGTTCACCCAGCGCCCCCATCACGCTGACGAATCCCAGTTCGCCCATTTCAGGATCCTGCACGCCGAACAAGTCCTCTTCCGTCATCCATTCCCACGGCGCAAGCTCCTTCACGCGCATCGCGGTGTCGTAAAGCCTGCGCCATTCCTCAAGTGTAGGGTTCTGTTCGCTCATCATGCTCCTCTACTACGTCTTTCATTTGCCGATATCCGGCACCCGTAGGGCAGGGTCACCCCGCCCCGACTCGAACATGCTCTGTATAGAGCCGGTAGGCGTCGCCTACGGTATCCACCTCCCAGGCGGCGTCCACCGGAATATCCACCCCCATCTCCTCCATGCGCAGCATCAGTTCCACCAGTTGAATAGAGTCGGCGAGCAAGTCACGAATAAATGATGACTCCTGAGCGATCTTGCTTTCTTCCACCTGCAATTCCTCAGCGATGAGGCGCCTGAACTCTTCGAAAGAGATAGGATTGTGGGTAGGATTCCTCACTGGGTCTCACCTCCTTCCTGCAGTGCCATCTCGCGCAGTTTGAACTTTTGTGGCTTGCCGGTCTCTGAGCGTGGCAAGTCGTCCACGAAACAGACGCGGCTGGGGATCTTGTAGGCCTCCAGCGCCGCCCGACAATAGTCCCGTACCTCCTGGGCGCTCATCTCTGCTCCATCTTCGAGGAGCACAAAGGCCCACACACTCTCTCCGCCCACATCGGAAGGCACGCCCACCACCGCCGCCTCCCGAATCCTGGGATGGGCAACCAGGTAGGTCTCGATCTCGGCCGGGTAGACGTTCTGCCCGCCACGGATGATGACGTCCTTCTTGCGTCCCACGATGTGCAGGTAGCCTTGCTCATCCAGAAATGCCAGGTCGCCGGTGTAGTACCAGCCGTCCTCGTCCAGCACCGCGGCGGTAGCATCGGGGGCGCGGTAGTAGCCCAGCATCAGGTTATCGCCGCGGCAGGCCAGTTCCCCCACCTGGCCTGGGGGCAGTTCGCGCCGCTCGTCGTCCACGATCTTGACCTCCATCCCCGGCATCGGACGGCCCACCGTCTCGGCCTGGCGTGCGGCGGAATCGGCGATGCTGGTGGCAGAGATACCCCCGGCGGTCTCGGTGGCACCGAAGCCGATGTGCACCGCGCAGCCGAAGCGACGCTGGATTTCGCGCGCCAGATGTGGCGGGCAGGGTGCCGCGCCTGTGCCGCAGATGAGCAGCGATGAGGTGTCGTAGCGGTCGAAATCCGGCAGGCCCAGCATCACCTGAAAGGCCATCGGCACTGCGACCAGGACGGTCACCCGTTCCTGTTCCACCAGGCGCAGCGCCTCGCGCGGGTGGAAGCGCGGCATCACCACCAGCCGGTCGCCCATCAGGAGCGCCTGGAGCATCACCTCCAGCCCGGTGATGGTGTGCCAGCCAACGGTGGAAAGAAAAGTCTGCGGGCGGCCGGCGGCGCGCAGCAACCGTTCGCGGTAACGCGCCAGGGCCCTGGCCGTCTGTCCCAGCGTCTTGAGGCCAGGCCGCCTGATCCACAGTTCGCGCAGTTTGATGCTCGCAACGACCGGCGCGATCAGGCTGCGATGGGTGTGCATCGTGCCCTTCGGCGCACCGGTGGTGCCGGAGGTGTAGAGCAGGGCCAAAAGGTCCTGCGGCGAAACGGCCTCCGGCGGGTGGGGCAATATGCCATTTTGCTCTACAGCAGCCAGGTCTGAGATGACGTGGCGCAGGGCCGGAGACTGGCGGAGCACCTCTTCCGCGACCGGGGCGGCGGTGACCAACGCGACGGGCTCGGCGTCGCGGAGTATGCCGCCCAGGGTGTGCTCGCGCAGTTGCGGGTTGAGCGGCACGACGACCGCGCCCAGGGCGGCGGCGGCGAAGAACGCGGTCACAAACTCAATGCCGGGCGGCAGGAGCATGGCGATCTTGTCACCCTTGCGCACCCCCTGTTGATGAAGGCCGTGTGCCAACCCATCCACGCGCTCCAGCAGTTGGTCGTAGGTGAGGCGCGCCTCGCCACACACCAGGGCCTCCTGGTCGGGCCGCGACCCGGCGACCTGGCGCAGCGCCTTGGCCATCGTCGTATCGCTTTTGAGCATAGGCGTGGCCTCCTGCCGCAATTAAACCACGAATATCCCAAATGGACAAATGGGCGCGAATCTGCGCAGGATTCACAGGTCCTTCCGATACAGCCGGTAGACCTTATACCGCTCTGCGCCCAGGCGGTGGGCGATCAGGTTGACCATCGGGTTGAACTCGGAGGTAACGGAGCCCTCGAGCCAGGCATACCCCTTCTCGTAAACTGCCCGGATGGCCTCCAGGTAGAGCAGCGCGTCAATGCCCCGGCGGCGGTACTGTTCCAGCACGCCCATCAACTTGAAGGTGACAACGTCAACTTGACGGACATAGCGGCGGATCTTGAGCCAGTTGAACGGGAACAGCCGCCCGTTCAACCGGATCAGCACGCGGTTGACGTCGGGGAAGGCGACGCAGAAGCCGATGGGCTTGCCTTCCACCTCGGCAAAGAGCGCCAGGTCTGGATCCAGGAGGGGGCGCAACTGCCCGGCCATGCGGCGGAACTCGGCCTCGGTCATCGGGATGTAGTCGGGGAGATGGTTCAGGGTGGCGTTGAAGAGGTAATGGGCGGCGGCGACCTCGTCATCCCAGCGATCCAATCGGGCCTTGCGGATGGTCACGTTGGCGACCCGGCGGGCAACTTCGGCCACGTGGCCCAGTTCGGGGGGGATGTTCCTGAGTTCCTCACCGATCTGCGAACGGAAGGCCCGCCAGGCGTACAGGTCTTCGCTCTTCTCCATCCCGTAGCGTTCCAGGAAATCCTTGTAATACGGCGGCGTGTGGGCCTCCAGCATGGCCGGGGGGCAGTCGGCACCTTCAATCAGTACGCCGGGGCACTCAAAGTCGGTGAAACTCGTCGGGCCGCGCAGCGAGGTCATCCCCCGCGCGCGCAACCAGTCACATGCGGCGTCCAGCAGGCGCTCCGCGACAGCATAGTCCTCGACGACCTCGAAGAAGCCAAAGCCCCCCTCCGCCCTGCCCAGTTGCTCGACCCGCTGGCGGTTGACGAAGGCGGCGATGGTGCCCACCACCTCGCGCCCACGCCGGGCCAGGAAGAGCGCCACGTCGGCGATCCTGTAGAAGGGGCCTCTGGCAGGATTCAGATAGTCGAGGCGGTCGCTGATCAGGGGAGGCACCCAGTTGGGGTCGCCCCGGTAGACCCGCCAGGGGAACTTGACGAAGGCGCGCAGATCGCGCCGGGTGGTGACCGGATGGATTTGAACGGACGACATCATGTTTGCCTCCTCCGCACTGCGAACAGGCCAAAGCCCAGCAGGCGCACGCAGGTGCTCACGACAAGCGCGGTCTGGATGCCGGCGTGATCGGCCAGCGCGGTACCCAACAGCGGCGAGACGACCGCCGAAAGATACTGCAGGCTCTGAGCCACAGCGACAAAAGTCGCGCTCTGTTCGACCGGCACCGTTTTCATCAGTTCGTCGAAGAACACCAGGTTGACACCGGCCAGGAAGACACCGGCGATGCCGGCAAAGAGGGCGATCAGTTCCACGCGCCCGGTCAGGGCCACTAGCGCCGGGTAGAGCGCCAGCCCTACAGTCGTCCACAAGAGCACGAAGCGCGAGCCGCGTATCCTCCCCTGTCGCGCCCAGAAAAAGTAGCCGAACAGCATCACGAACGTCTGCACCGAGTTGATCGTGCCGATCCAGGTATCGGGCGCGCGCACCGTGCGCACGAAGTAGATCGGAAACAGCGGTGCGGCGAGTGAGAGGCCGGTGTTGTAGATGAACTGCTTGGCCGTGAACGAGAGAAAAGGGCGCTCGCCGCGAATGCGGTTGACAAAGCCCTTCAACCGTTGAAATAACGGTTGCCGCGCAGTGCGTGGCCGGGGTGCAGCGTCCGGCAGCACGATGTGGCTGGAGAAGTAGTAACTGATCAGCCCGCCTACCGAGAGGCCGATAAAGACCATCTGGTAGTTGAGCGGAAAGCGGATGCGATCGAGAATCCAACCGACGGCGACGACGGTAAGCGAAGTCGTCAGGCCCAGGATGGACCAGCGCCGACTCATCAGCGCGTAGCGGCCCTTGGGGCCGGCGACGGCGTTCATCACCACGGAGAAGGCGACGCTGACCACGGTCTGCGGGATGGTGACCGCCATCCAGATCGCCAGGATCGCCGGCACGACGACCTGGCGCGGCACGACGAAGGGCGCGATGCCGGTGAGCGCGTAGGACATCACCACCATCAGGCGTGCGGCGCTGAACCAGAGCACGATGTTGCGGCGGCTCTGCAGGAAGGCGCCGATGGCGATAGCGGAGAACAGGCCGGTGAAGGCAGGCATGGCCGTCAGCAGGCCAACCTGGAAGGCAGTTGCGCCCAGACGTGTGAGAAAGACCGGGAGGAATGGGCCAGCGGCGCTCGCCAGCCCGATGCCGATAGCGTCAATCTGGACGTTGATAAAGTTCCGTCTCTGTACCGGCGTGGCGTCATCCGGCGCCGCCGACCAATGAATGCGCCTCACGATGTGCAGTCCTTTGGACACGGGTTTCGGGTATGGTAAGGCAAGAACGCCGGTTTGTAAAGACAGGACGTTCCGCATTGCGCAATGTGGGGATCGCGCCTACTCGGTGCGCCCGGTAAAGTGGAACGCGGCCAGTTTGAGGGCCGGGGCGCTGGAGATTCCCAGCTCGTCCCACAACCGGCGAACGTCGCGCCCTACGGCCTCGGTCCCCGCCAGCGCCTCGACGTAACTCTGGGTGAAGCGCAGGTTGCGCACCGGTGCCACCAGTTCACCGTGCTCAATCAGGAACGTGCCGTCGCGCGTCATCCCTGTGACCACCGCCTCACGCGGGTGGACGGTGCGCGTGTACCAGAAGCGCGTCACATAGACGCCGCGATCCGTCCCCGCAATCATCTCCTCTATTGTGCTGTTACCCGTACCCATAAACGAGTGCAGCGAGGTCGGGCCGTGCTGCGCGGCGCTGAGCCAGGGGTCAAAGGGATTGGCCGCCGGCAGTGCATGGCCGGTGGACGTTTTCCCGTCGCGGGCCGCCCGCGTCCGGTCGTAGAGCACGTCCCCAGCGACGCCGGCATGCACAATGTCCACCCGGCGACGCGGTACGCCCTCGCAGTCGAACGGCAGCGGCCAGCCGGCAGGGTCCAGCCCATCGTCCCAGATCGAGACGAGCGGTGACATCAACCGCTGTCCCTGTCGCCCGCTGAGCCAACTGCGCCCTTCCTGCACAAAGGTCGCCCCGGCGGCGACTGCCAGTGTCCCCAGGATATCGTGCACGGCGTAAGGTTCCAAAATGACCGGATATGCGCCCGGCTCGAGCACCTGGGGGTTGCGGCTGCGCAACGCCTTCTGGATCGCCTCGTCGCCGCGCGCGGTGACGTCTATTTCGGCCACCTTCCATGAAGCGTCGGTGGCGTAGCCGGAACTGTCCTCGGTCATTACCACTACTGTCAGGTCGGCGGCGGTGGCCGGATGGTAGGCGAAGAGGCCGTGGCTGTTGGCGACGGCCCACTCGTAGACGGCGGTGCGGAAGGCGCCGGCTGCCTGGCAGCCGGCCTCCTCCGCCTTCCGGCAGACGGTACTCACGGCACGCGCCCGCTCAGCGGGAGTGCAAGCAGCAGTCGCCTCGTCGAAGGCGACGATTACCGGAATGTCGGTCGGCTCCGGCAAGCCAGGAAAGTCCGGGTTCTCGGGCAGAGCTCTGGCAGCCGCAAGCGCATTCTCCACTGCACGCTCCAGACCAGCATCGCTCAGGTCGTTGGTCGTGCTCACGCCCACACGCTTGCCCTGCGCCACGCGCGCAATCACATAGTGATTGGCCTCCGCCACATGCTGGTGAATCGCGTTGTTGGCGAAGCGGGTCAGTTGCTCATCCAGCCCCAGCAACAACGCTTCGGTCTCGCCGGCGGGCGAAAGCGCCAGCACACGCTTCAGTAACCTTTCGGTCTCTTTTTGTCCGATCATTGTGTCTCCTTTGAGGCGTCTCGTTCATCCGGCGAACGATGCCGGTCATTGTTTCCCCATCACTCTCACGTTCCGGAAGCGGGCCGGGGCCGCGCCGTGGCCGACGTGGGCGATCTGACTCGGCTGGCCCTTGCCGCAGGTCGGCGTGCCCCACACCTGCCAGTGGTCGCGGTTGCAGATGGCGTCGCACGAGCCCCAGAATTGGGGCGTGATCCCGGTGTAGATGCAGTTCTTGAGCAGCCGTCCGAGTTTACCGTTCTTGATCTCGTAGCCGATCTCGGTGCCGAACTGGAAGTTGAGCCGCTTGTCGTCAATGGACCAACTGCGATCCGTCTCCATATAGATGCCCTCGTCGGTATCGGCGATCAGGTCGTCGAAAGTCCATTCCCCCGGCTCGATAGAAATGTTGGTCATACGGATGATGGGGATGCGGTTCCAGCCCGACGCCCGCGCCGCGCCGCCCGAACGGTCCACCGTCACATCCCAGCTCTTGAGCCGCGCCAGTTGCACCGCCGTCTCACGCGAGGTCAGATAGCCCACGAATATCCCCTCACGCACCAGTTCGACGCGCTGCGCGGGTACCCCTTCGTCGTCCCAGCCGAAGGTGCCCAGGCCGCCGGGGATGGTGGCGTCGGCGGTCAGGTTGACGACGGGCGAGCCGTAGCGCAAAACACCGAGTTTGTCGGGCGTGAGGAAACTGGTGCCGGCGTAAGCGGCCTCGCTGCCCAGGACGCGGTCGAGTTCCGTGGGGTGACCGCAGGACTCGTGGATCTGCAATGCCAGTTGCGTGGCGCCCAGGATGACGGTCGTCACCGTGCTGGGGCACGGGTCAGCGGTCAGGAGCGCCACGGCCTCGCTCGCGGTCTGTTCGGCGTGGCCTGGCAGGTCCATTTGCAGCACATACTCCCAGCCCACGGTGCGCCGGTCTTCCCCAAAGAAGGTGGGATAGGAACGCTGTTGTATTTCGCCATCGGCCACGGCCAGCGCGACGATGCCGCCGCCAGTCTCGATGATTTCCTGCTCGACAAAGGCGCCCTCGCTGTTGGCGAACGTCTTGCGCTCGCGTTGGCAGGCCAGCATGCCGCGCGCGACCCTGACGCCAGCGACGCGCCGCATCTCACGGTCGGCTTCCAGGAGCAACGCGATCTTGTCCTCGAGCGGCACGCTGAAGGGGTCAATCTGTACCGGCGTGCGGTAGGTGCCGCAGCTCGTTACCGGAGGCCCGAGGTCCACCGGCTCTTTGCGGGTGCGGGCGCTCGCGCGGGCGATCTCGACGGCCAGCGCCGTGACGCGCTCCACCTCCGCCTTGTTGACGACGGCGCTGGAGGCGAAACCCCAGGCGCCATCGGCGACGACGCGCACGCCAAAACCGATGTTCTCCGTCTCGCTCACCGCTTCGACCATGCCGTCTTTGACGTTGATGGTCTGTTCACGGCGCTCGACGACGCGCACGTCGGCGTAGGTCGCGCCGCGTACCCGTGCCGTCTCCAGCGCCAGGTCTGTGAATTCGTTCAAGGTGCACCTCCGGTATGGTTAGGTCGGATTGCCAATCCGACTAGGAAAGCGCGGCGTAACTATTCAGGGCCGATTGAAATCGCCCTCTTCACGCGCTTCGCGCCAGGTGTCGGCCTGCGCCGACACTGCCCGGTGGTGCAGCAAGGAGCAGGTCGGCGAAGGCCGACCAATGGCCGCAGGCCCAAAAGGGTGACTTCCAGTCACCGCCTGAATAGTTACAGCGCGGCTACGGATAACTGATGCCATAGGCACGGTTCTCGACGCGACCGGCCGCCAGCCCACGCCAGCGGCGTGTGGGCCGGGCATCCAGCAACCGAAAGCCCAGGGTCTCGTACAGGTGGCAGGCGGCCTGGTTGTGATCGGTCGTGAGCAGATGCACGCCGCTGACGCCCGTCGCCCAGAACTGCGCCAGGGAGGCTTCCAGAAGCGCCCGGCCGATTCCCCGCCCTCGCGCGGAAGCGGCCACGCTGATGTGGAGGTGACCGGGATATTGTTCGAGCGAGACGGCCGGGACGGAACGTTCCAGGTAATCCTGCATTATGCACAACGCGTGGTGTAGCGTCTTTTTCCCCACGCGGTAGTGTCCCCGCAACACCCTGCTCAGCACCACCGGCAGGATGCGAGCACGGAATATGTGCATACGCCGCTGGCTATCACCGCAGCCCATCACGTAGCCCACCACGTTTCCGCCGACTTTTGCCACCCAGAGACGCTCTGGCTCATAGTCGGTATAGTAGGCTGCAAACGCCGCGCCATACAGCCTGCGGTCGTCGAGGAATGCCTCCACCGGCTCGCCGAAGAAGGCCGTGTCGGCTGCCAGCCTCCAGACGGCTTCTCGGTCTCTTGGATGGTAGCGGCGGATTTGAAACATGGGCCTTCCCAGTTGGTGCCTGGCGGCACTACGGGTAGGAGAAGCCGAGCTGTTCCAGGGGATTCTCTTCCAGGCGGACGAGGTACCAGGCCGTGCGGTCGAGTTCGATGCGCTGGCGCGTCGTGGCCATCAGTGCCAATAGGTCGGGATACCCCAGTTCATCCAGGTGAAGGCGGTACCAGACCGTGTGGCCGTACGCCAGGACTTCTTCCGTGCTCGTCCGTCCGTAGCGGCCATGCCACGCCGTCGTGCTCTCCGGCGCAAACGCCCGCACGTAGAGGTTGTACTCGTAAGCGCGGCTGGCATGCCCACGCAAGTCCAGCGCTACCCACACGGTGTTGCCCAGGCGGACCACACGCAAGCCGGTGATGTCGCCTCCGCTGCGCACGCGGCGCAGAAGGCTATCGCTCGTAGGATCCAGACGTGCTGGCAGTGAGGAGTCATCCATAACCGGCGGAGCGCCGTCAACATCGGGAAAGGATCCGGTCTCCAGGACACCTAACGCAATGACGTCATCTATCGCCATATACAACTCATTCTGACGCACGAAACTGTTCAGATACGCGCTCAATATCCGCTGTTGAGAGGTATAGGCGGCTACAGCCTTGCGCTTGACCGAAATTTCTTCCGGGGATAGCCGCCACACATACCATTCGCCGATGTCTTCGAGCCGGCGCGGCGGGCGCAGGGACGCCCCCGGCCTCAGGCCGTAAGGCTGGGGATACAGGGCGCCGTAGTGGATCAGGTAGCCCAACAATTGCGGATAAAAGTCCGGGTCTGCGGCTTTCTCCATTTCCACTGCGAGGAGGATAAATGCACTCAACACGGCGTGATCGGGATGCGTGTCGTTCGGATGAGGCATCACGACCAGGTCGGGGCGTTCTATCGCCAGAATAGCGCGCAGGGTATCCAGCGACGCCTCTCCGCTGTACGGAGCATCCGGGCGGAAAGCACGCGGGTACTCGATCCGCTCACGCTTCGTGTAGGGCGAGCGGTAAGGGGTTTCGTTGCTCCAATGATCCCACCACAGCGCAGCCAGGCCACGCTCGGCATAAGCCAGGAACGTGACGTCATCGGCATCCAATCCCGATATGGCGAGCGCGTTCAGCGATTCCTGCTGGCGCCGCTCTCCCATCGTAACATAGTCTTCCGGTCTGAGAACTGGGCGGCGAAATTCGGCCATCGTGGCATTGCGGTAGCCGTCCCCGGCGGTCACGACAGCCACGTGGACGTGCATCCCCTGCCGCAGCGCAGCCTGGATCAACCCTCCCGCTCCCAGGGCTTCGTCGTCGCAATGGGGGGCGAAGACCAGCAGACGGCCATAGCCCTCGAGCGAGAGCACCGGGTACGCCTCTAGCGGCCGGTTGGAACTCGCCAGGTAGCGCTCGTAATTCATCCCGCCTGCCGTCACTAGGAGGACGAGCACAAGGCCACCGGCGCGCAGCCAGCGAGTGCGCAAGGCGCGACCTGCTGCTCGCCGTGTGACGCTCCAAACCGCGCCAAGCCAGCGGGTGACGATTCCGACACTTGTTCGCATCCGTGTGCTGAGACTGTATCCCGATCTCACAACGTAGCCTCCGGCCACAATCGAACGTAGGAGCGGGGTGACCCCGCCCTACATGCATGCGAGCTTGGATTATATGCGAACTTGGACTATAATATACTACCCACTGCCGAATTGTGCAAGTCTGCCTGATCAAGGAGGGTGATCCGATGGCTGTTTCCGACTGGACCTTACTACCGCCTGTCGAGAGATTGCGTATGGCTGCAACCAAAATCAAGGAGGATATGCCAATGGATGTTTTCGCAAAGTGCCGGGCCTTCACCGAAGCAAAGGAGGCCAAGGCAGTCGGCCTTTACCCGTACTTCATTCCTCTCTCCGATACAGAGGCTACCGAGGTCACCGTTGACGGTCATCGCCTGATCATGATCGGCTCGAACAACTACCTGGGCTTGACCACGCACCCCAAAGTGCGGCAGGCGGCCATCGAGGCGACGAAGCGCTATGGCACCAGTTGCACCGGCTCGCGCTTCCTCAACGGCACGCTGGAACTGCACCTGGAACTGGAGCGGCGGCTGGCCGAATACGTCGGGACGGAGGCGGCGCTGGTCTTTTCCACCGGCTATCAGACCAACGTGGGCACCATCTCGGCGCTGGTGGGGCGAGGCGATTTCGTGGTCACCGACAAGGACGACCACGCCAGCATCGTAGATGGCTGCCGGCTGGCGTTCGGCGAGACGCGCCGTTTCAACCACAGCGATATGGAGCACCTGGAGCGAGTGCTGGCCGGGTTGCCGGATGAGGCAGGCCGGCTGGTGGTGGTGGACGGCGTCTTTAGCATGGGCGGCGACATTGCGCCGCTGCCGGAGATCGTCGCCCTGTGCCAAAAATATAGCGCGCGGCTGATGGTGGATGACGCCCACGCGATCGGCGTGTTGGGCGGCGGGCGTGGCACGGCGGCCCACTTTGGGCTCACCGACCAGGTGGACCTGACGATGGGCACCTTCAGCAAGTCCTTCGCCAGCCTGGGTGGGTTCATCGCCGGGGCCGAGGACGTAGTCCATTACATCCAGCATTATGCCCGCTCGATCATCTTTAGCGCCAGCATTCCGCCAGCCAACGCTGCAGCGGCGCTGGCGGCGTTGGAGGTGATGCAGGAAGAGCCGGAGCGCATCGAAAGGGTCAACCAGATCGGCGAGCGTATGCGCAACGAGTACCGTCGCCTGGGGTTCAACGTAGGCAACAGCGCGACGCCGATCGTTCCGATCATCATCGGCGATAACATGCGCACTTTCATAGCCTGGAAGATGCTCTACGAAGCCGGCGTTTACACCAACCCGGTGATCCCGCCCGCCGTCCCGCCGGAACTCTCGCTTCTGCGCACCAGTTACATGGCCACACATACCGATGAGCAACTCGACCGCGTGCTGGAAACATTCGAGCGGGTGGGTAAGGCGTTGGGACTGATTGGGTGATGGGGTATGCCGTTATACGAATACCGTTGTCCGGATTGTGGGGCGGATTTCGACGCGCTGCGAGGGATGGCGGACGCCGATCGGCCTATCACCTGCCCAAAATGCGGCAGCCAGAACGCACGCCGCGCGATCTCGCTGTTCTCGGCGATCGGGGGTGGGAAGGTGATCGCCGGGACGGGAGCAGGAGCCTCATGCGGCTCCTGCTCGGCGACCTCGTGCGCGACCTGCGCGTCCCGCCCGCGCTAGGTCGCTCCCCGGTCTCAAACATCGTAGGAGGACTCTCCGGAGCCCGAAGCGGCGTCAGAGACGCCTATGTGGTGTTTGTCGGGAACTGAACGGTGCTGGCGCAACAGCGGGCCGCTGCTGGTGACGGCAGCGGCTTTTGACATCCTCAACCGGGGCGCCGGCTGCTTTCCCACTCGCGGATCACGTCTCTGATGAGCGCCCGCGCCTGGGGGTCCGGAACATCATCCACGCTCTTGTAGGTGTACAGGCCCACGTGGATGCGCAGGCTGCCGTCTTCGTGAGTGCTCAGGCGCACCTTCTCCTTCAGCAAGTCGGGCCACCGTTCCAGCCGCTGCTGGATCAGGTCGTTGATCTCCTCGGCAGGAGTGCGCAGCGGGGCTACTCTGGACGGCCTGGGCGGTAGCCCGGTCGCCTTCCCGGTGGAGAACAGTTCTGCCTGGCGCAACTGCTCCAGGAAAGCCGCTTCGTCTGCGGTGGACTTTTGAGGAGCGGGTTGGGATGCTGCTGGTGTCACCGTGGGCAGCAAGCCTTTGGCAAAATCCAGCACCGCCTTGATCGCCTCGGTGGTCTCGATCCCCATCTGCGGGTCGGGGATCTCCTGGATGTGGCGGAAGGGCCGGCCCTGCACGAAGACGGTCAGGTTGTCCTTTTTGCGCGAGACGCGCAGCAATTCTTGCTCCTCCGCCGGCGCAGGGCCTTGTAGCGGCGCAGAAGTACGGCGGCGGCTTGCCTTCCCTCCTCCACCGCCGGCGCCGCTGAGGATGAAGAAGAGACTCGCCAACATGGCGCCGGCGATGACCGAGGAGATCGCCACGAGGACGAGAAACACTACCGGAGATGTATTGGCCATAATCACCTTGATGATACCACAGAAAGCCCGCACTGTCTATGGGACAAAAGTCGTGGGATAGCGTTTTCGCCAACCTGCGGTATAATACGGCATGTAACCCACAGGAGGTCCAGATGACACGCGAGTTTACAGTGATCATCGAACAAGATGAGGACGGCTATTACGTTGCCAGCGTTCCTGAGTTGAGGGGCTGTCATACCCAAGCGTATTCGCTGGACGAACTTGTGGAGCGTGTGCGCGAAGCGATTCCGCTGTGTCTGGAGTTGTTGTAGGAGTTCGCATGCCTCCTATTTTTCCCTTCACTGCCATCGTCGGGCAAGAGCGCATGAAACGCGCGCTGGTCCTCAACGCCATCCACCCGCAGATCGGGGGGGTGCTCATCCGCGGCGAGCGCGGCACGGCCAAGTCCACCGCCGCCCGCGCGCTGGCTGCGCTCTTGCCGGAGATCGAAGTCGTCGCCGACTGCCATTTCGGCTGCGATCCGCACCAACCAGCGATCTGGTGCACCGAGTGCCGCGAGCGGGCCGAGGCGGGAGAAGAGTTGCCCCGCGCCCGGCGGCGCACCCGCTTCGTGGATTTGCCCGTCAGCGCGACCGAGGACCGCGTTGTGGGCACGCTCGATATCGAGCGCGCTATCCAGAAAGGCGAACGGCGCTTTGAACCAGGAGTGCTCGCAGCGGCCAACCGTGGCGTTCTCTACGTGGACGAGGTCAACCTGTTGGATGACCACGTCGTGGACATCTTGCTCGACGCGGCGGCGATGGGCATCAACGTCGTCGAGCGTGAGAGCATCTCCTTCAGCCATCCCGCCCGCTTTATTCTCATCGGCACGATGAACCCGGAGGAGGGCGACCTGCGCCCGCAACTGCTCGACCGCTTCGCACTGTGTGTGGATATGCAGGGTATCCGCGACCCTGCTGCGCGCGTGGCGATCATCGAGCGCAACCTGGCCTTCGAGAGCGACCCTGAGGGCTTTAGCGCCGAGTGGGCGCCTCGCGAGCAGGCGCTCTCGGACGAGATCGCCCGCGCCCGTGACCTGCTGCCCCAGGTCAGGCACACCCAGGGCGACCTGGCCGCCATCGCCGCGATGATGAGCCAACTGGGCGTAGACGGCCACCGCGCCGACTTGGTGGTGCTCAAGACCGCTCGCGCCCACGCCGCTTTCGAGGGGCGCACCCGCGTCAGCGACCGCGACATCCTCCTTGCGGCAGAACTCGCGCTGCCCCACCGCCTCAAGCGCCACCCGCTACAAGAGGTGACAGAGATCACGACGGATGACCTCGCGGGGCGGCTGGCCGAGGCCCGTGCTCAGAATCCTTATGAAGCCAAGAGCGAGGAGCAGGAAGAAGGCGCGATCGAAGCAGCCAGTAAAAAAAAAGTAGCGGATCGCCCTGAAGAGGCTGAAGGCCCGGCCGAGCAGCCGCGGGGGGCGCGGGAACCCGTGCTTCAGAGCATCCCCCAGTGGCCCTCGGATGGGCGCTGGTGGGAAGGCGGCGACAAAGTCGCTGCGGGCGAAGCCTTTGCACCACGCCGCCTGGACACGCCGCTCGACCGGCTGACCCGCACCGGTCACGGTCGCCGCAGCCAGACCCGTACGGACCAGAAGCGTGGCCGCTACATCCAGGCCCGCCCCTCTCCTGGCGACGTGAGCGACCTGGCGTTCGACGCCACGCTGCGCGCCGCCGCCCCATATCAGCAGAAACGCCGGTGTAGGGATGGCCCCGCGTTGGCACTCAGGCCCGACGATTACCACCGCAAAGTGCGCGTGCGCCGCGCCGCCAATCTGGTGCTATTCGTTGTGGATGCCTCCTGGTCAATGGCCGTGGCCGAGCGCATGCAGGCGACCAAGGGGGCCGTGATGTCGCTGCTGACCGATGCCTATCAACGGCGCGACCGTGTGGGGCTGGTCGTCTTCCAGAAGAACGCCGCGCGCGTCGTGCTCCCGCCTACCAACAGCGTCGAACTGGCACGGCGGGCGCTCACCGACATCCCCGTGGGCGGTAAGACCCCCCTCTCCGCCGGCCTGCAGACCGCCTACGAGGTCATCACCCGCGAACTCCGCCAGCACCCCGACCTGATGCCGCTGATGGTGCTGCTGACCGACGGCGCCGGCAACGTCTCGATGACCAATCTGCCGCCGCAGGAGGAAGCCGCCCGCATCGCCGAAGCCTTCCCACAGGCCCACATCCGCTCGGTGGTGATCAACATGGAGCACGAGGCCTTCGACCAGGGGCTGGCGCAGGCGCTGGCCGACCGGCTGGAGGCCCCCTGCTACACGCTGACCGAGTTGAAGGCCGAGGTGCTGCTACGCACAGTGCGCCAGGAACTGGCGGAGCAGGTGTAGAAGACGCGTTCCCATCCCCAAAACAAGAACCGTGCGCTGTGGATCGTTCCAGTCGCGCACGGTTCTCTTTGCTGTATGGGATGGCGCTCTCGAAACGCCATCGATTATCAGTAGCCGTTAGCGTACGATATCGTCTCCTCCAATGTGGCCTGTTGCCACAAAAGCCCGCCTGCTACAGCGGGACGACCTGGGTGGCCTGCAGACCCTTCGGGCCATGCTCCACGGTGAACTCGACCCGCTGGCCCTCGTTGAGTGTCTTGTAACCCTCGTCGCTCACGATGGCCGAGAAGTGAACGAACACGTCGTCACCCTGGTCGCGCTTGATGAAGCCGTAGCCCTTGGCGTTGCTGAACCACTTGACCGTTCCAGTTTCTCTCTCGCTCACTTTCTCATACTCCTTACCTGGGATGTTGCTGTAGGCCGAGGTGGTTCAGAGGAGACGAATAGCCAAACCGCCCGGGCTCCGCAAGCCGGGGCGGATGAATATCGCTGCCTGAACTTACTGCGTCCTACAAGGTAAACTATATCACGTTTGCCGCCAAACGTCAAATCAGATACCCGCCTTGCTCCTTTTGCCCTTCTGCGGTACAATCGCTCCAATTTCCCCATACAGGTTTTCCCTATGCGTGCCGATCTACACATCCACACCACTGCATCCGACGGCTGTTGGTTGCCGGAACGGGTCGTGGCCGAAGTTAAAGCCCGCGCCATCGGCCTCTTCGCCGTTGCCGACCACGATACCATTGCAAGCGTCTCCGTTGCCGAAGCTCTGGCCCACCGGGATGGGCTGGCTTTCCTGCGCGGCGTCGAGATCTCGACACGGTTGGATGGTCAGGTCTTTCACATCCTGGGGTATGGCTTCGATCCGCAGTCCCCGGCCCTGGTGGCGTTGTTGCGCGAGAACCGCCTGACGTTGGATCGCGCCAGCGACGAGGCGATTCAGAGCCTCATCGCCGCCGGCTATCTGATTGACTCGGCCGACTATGCGGCCTACACGTATGACCGCACGCGGGGCGGCTGGAAGGCATACAACTTTCTTGTGGATCGCGGCCTGTGCAGCGGCATACGCGATTACTTCGACCGGCTGGGCCCTGCGATGCCACCTGATGACCCACCGCCGTTCGTGTCTCCGGCCGAGGCAATCGCAGTAATCCGCGAGGCTGGCGGTGTGCCCGTTCTTGCTCATCCCGGCGCCAGTTTCCATCCCCAGGTGACTGAAGAGGGGCTGCGCGTGTTCCTCGACCTGGGCATCGCCGGGGTAGAGTGCTATTCCTACGCTCACGATGAAGCCACGGTCCACTTCTGCCTGGACTGGTGCGCCCATCACAATCTCCTCGTCACTGGCGGCTCCGATTGTCATGGAGGGCTGGTCCCGCGCGAGTTAGGGATGCCGCCGGTGGATACGGCTGCCCTGCGTTTGGGCGAACTGGAGGCATGTATTGTAGGAGGGCTGTAATGGCAAAAGTACCTGTTTCCCAACGCGGTATCGAAATCCCGGCCTCGGCGATGCGCAAGTTGGCGCCGCTGGCTGAGGCTGCCAAGGCGCGCGGCGTGCGTGTCATTCATCTCAACATCGGCCAGCCGGACATCGAGACGCCCCCCGAATTCATGGAGGCGGTGCGCAATTTCCCAGAGCGCACGCTGGCCTATGCCCCCTCGGAGGGACGCCCCGAGTGTGTCGAGGGGATGCTCGAGTATTACGCTCACCTCGACATCCCGCTACAGCCTGAGCACATCGTCATTACCACCGCCGGTTCCGAATCACTCCTGTTCGCGCTCCTGGCCTGTTGCGACATCGGCGATGAAGTCATCGTGCCGGAGCCTTTCTATTCCAACTATGCCAGCCTGGCGACTATGACGGGCCTGCGCCTGGTACCTTTCCTCACCCGCGCCGAAGAGGGCTACCGCCTGCCTTCGCGCGAGACCATCGAGCGGCTGGTCGGGGAGCGCACACGCGCCATCCTCTACTCCAGCCCCGGCAATCCGACCGGCGCGGTCTATACTCCCGACGAAGTCGCCATGTTGGGCGAGATCGCCCGCAAACATGGCCTGTTTCTCATCGCCGATGAGGTCTACCGCGAACTGACCTACGATGGGCCGCTCGCCACCAGCGCGCTCTACTTGCCCAATATGGACGAGCACGTCGTCGTGCTCGATAGCGTCTCCAAGCGTTACTCGGCCTGCGGTGCACGGGTGGGTTGCCTGGTCACGCGCAACGCCGCTGTGATGGAAGCAGTGATGAAGATGGCGATGGCGCGCCTTTCGGCGCCGGTGCTCGAACAGATTGGCGCCGCTGCGTGTATCGCGCACACGCCGCCTTCTTATTTCGACGAGATGCGCGCCGAGTACCGCCGCCGGCGTGACATTGTCTTTGAGCGCATGAACGCCATCGAAGGGGTCGTCTGCCCCAAGCCGGCTGGCGCGTTCTATGCGATGGCCAAGATCGAGGGCGTGGATGCAGAGGATTTCTGCCGCTGGCTGCTGACCGATTTTGAGCAGGACGGCGAGACCGTAATGCTGGCACCGGGGGCCGGTTTCTACTGTACCCCCGGCCTGGGACGCGATGAGGTGCGTATCGCCTACGTCCTGGGGACCGAGACCCTGGCGCGGGCGATGGACCTGCTGGCGGTGGCCATCCGCCGCTACCGCCAGGAGCACCTACAATAGCCGACCGACGTGGGACAGGCTTTCCAGCCTGTCCGGACAGCCCGGAAAGGCTGTCCCACATAGCCGGTTGAGGGAGGAGAAGATGTCATCGAATCAACTGAACGGGCTGACGCTCGCCTTTGTCGGCGGTGGCACAATGGGGGGCGCCATTATCCACAGACTGCTGAATGCCGGCGAGGTCACCCCCCAGCAGATCATCGTCGGCGAGCCGCTCGCCGAACGGCGTGCCGAATTGCAGACCCTCTACGGCGTGCGTGTGACCCCTGATAACGTCGCTGCCGTCAAGGAGGCCGACATTGTGATCCTGGCGGTCAAGCCGCAGGTGCTGCCTGCGCTGCTGCCAGAGTTGCGCGGATACATCCGCCCGCAGGCGCTGGTGTTCTCCATCGTCGCAGGTATGCCCATCGCCACGATCAGCGCCGGGCTGAAGCACGACGCCGTCGTGCGTACCATGCCCAATACCCCTGCCCAGATCGGCGAGGGGATGACGGTGTGGACGGCCTCGCCCGCCGTCACTGAAGCGCAGCGGGCGCAGGTACAGGCCATCCTGCAGACGATGGGGCTGGAGTTATACGTCAACAATGAGGACGCGCTGGATATGGCGACCGCCGTCAGTGGCACCGGGCCCACCTACGTCTTCCTGCTGATGGAGGCGCTGGTGGACGCGGCGGTGCACCTGGGCTTTTCGCGGCGCGAGGCGCGCCTGCTCGTCATCCAGACCGTGCTCGGTTCGGCCAGGTTCGCTCAGCAATCGGACCTGCACCTGGCCGAACTGCGCAACATGGTCACTTCTCCTGGCGGCACCAGCGCCGAGGCGATCTATCAACTGGAGAAGGGCGGCCTGCGCACGGTACTCTCCAAGGCAGTGTGGGCGGCCTACCAGAAGTCACGCCTGCTGGGGCAGCGCGCCGCCCAGCCGTTGGAGACGCCATTGAAGGTCAATGGGGAAACGTAGAGCGAGGCATCCTGCAGATCGCGCTTCTCTAGAGTTTATTGCTCACGCGCGGCAAGATCCCAGGAGAAGCAAGAGTCGGGGGGATGCCTCGCTCTTACTTGATCTCCGGCCCGGCAGTCCAGTCGTAGCCGATCTCGGGGTCGTCGTGGGGGAGGCGGCCCTCATCCGTGCCGTCATACTCGTGGGAGATGATGTAGAACACGTGCGCCGGCCCGCTCAAGACGCGGTAGCCGTGCGCCACCCCGGGCGGAATCTTGAGCACGATCGGCGGCTGCCCGTCCCCCATCATCAACTCCTGCAACTGGCCGTGGGTGGGTGAATCGGGCCGCGTGTCGTAGAGCGCGGCCTTGATCACGCCCGCTGCCACGTACCACCAATCCGTCTGCCTGTGGTGTACGTGCCAGGCCTTGGCCACGCCCTGGTACGAGACCGTGTGACTCCACTGCCCAAAGCCTTCGGGAAAGATCGCATCGCTCTTGCGGATTACCTCGCGGAAAAAGCCGCGCTCGTCGCGATGTGTCACCAGTTCTTTGATCTCAACGCCGTGAATCATCTGACGCTCCTCAGCGCACGGAGACGATCTGCAACGGGGCGGGCATGAACAGCGCGACAAAGATCAGCAGCATCAGCAGTCCCCAGGCGGTGCGTAGCGGGTCGAGCCCGCTGGCGTCGTCGAGCGGAGGCGGATGTTGCCGGTTGAGCAGCAGGTTCAGCAGTCCCCATGTCACCCAGAATCCGCCGGCGCCGTTGCCGCTCAACGAGAGCCATCCGCCCCAGGCGATCATGGCCGCAATGACGATATAACCCAGCGTCCACGCCCGACGGCCCAACAGTGCGTAACTGACGTGCCCGCCGTCGAGTTGCCCGACCGGGACCAGGTTGATCATCGTGACCAACAGCCCGGCCCAGGCGGCCCAGGCGACCGAGTTTAGCCAGACGTCCTCGCCGCCACTGGGCAGGAACCTCCCGAACACCAGATATTTGAGTGCAGCGTACAACAATGAATTGCCTTCCTGATACGCCGTAACTATGCCGGGAGGGGGTGGCCCAACCCTGGAAAGCGACAGTCCCAGGACGAGCAACGGGACGGCGACGACGAGGCCGCCCAGAGGCCCGGCGACGCCGATGTCAAAGAGCGCCTTGCGGTTGCGCATCGGCGCGCGCTGCACGATGACCGCGCCCATCGTCCCCAGGATGTTAGGGAACGGGATGAAGTAGGGCAGGCCCACCGGCGAACCGTAGCGCCGGGCGACGAAATAGTGGCTCAATTCGTGGGCCAACAGGATGCCCAGGAGTGTGCCGGCAAATGGCAGGCCCAGGTGAAGATGGGTCAACGGCACGAACAAGAGTTCCTCGGGCGATGAAGTCGGGCCGATCAGCCCGGCATCCTGTGCTCCATACTGGGCGCCGAGGAAGAGCACAAGCAGGAACGTCGCCAGGAACAGCACCACGTTGACCCAGGTGCGGCCTGGCCTGCGCTGGGGCAGCCCCCTGGTGGCAATGACCTCGTGGCCGCCACGCCGGGTGCGCAGCCAGGCGGTGTAGCCCAGCGCGGCAAAACGCTGCGTCATGCGCTCGAACGCTTGCTCCGTCTCGCCGAATACCTGGCCCCGAAAGGCGATCACGGCGTCGGGTGGGTGCAGTACCTCGTGCGCCTCGATGCGCATCAGGTCGGCCAGCGCCCGCCGCAGTTGTCCGATGGTTACCAATTGCTCAGAAGCATCCATTCTCGCGGAATAGGATTCCATAGACATATCCTCCACGGGTTGCATTATACCGCAGAACCGTGAAACGTGAAACGTGAGGCAAAGTTGGCTCTGCCCTGAAACCATGATAGAATGCTACACCGGACAACCTGATGGAGCCCGGCATGCTTACCGGTTACGTGGACGAATCAGGGACACCTTCGCCAGTCAGTGGCGGGCAATTCTTCACCGTGGCGCTCTTATTGGTACCTACGCCGCGCCACATCGGAACGCTCTTCCGCCGCATACGCCGGTCCTTGCATAGACGTGCCGCCACCAGCGAGCTGAAGGCTGCTCACTCTCACGCTCGAGTGATTTACCGTCTCCTGAATGGGCTGGCCGCTGTCGAGTGCGAAATCTACATCACAGTGGTGGATAAGCAGGGTATCACCCCACAGCAAAGTGAGGCAGTGTACCGAGCGGCTGTGGCGAATGTCATCCGCCTCTGTATCAAGCGCCACCCGCAGGTAAACCTGTACCTGGACAGGCGGTATAGCAATCGCACCCAGCAGGTGCTGCTTGAGCAAACCATCCCGAAAGACGGAATGGGATGTTCTACGAACATCCAGCCGATCCAGGACTTACAACGCTGCACTTGTTTTAGATTATACACCAATCTCAAGTTTCATTTCAGCGTAGAAGCGAATTGGCAGCCAGGAGGAGGCGCAGCGATCAAAGTCCAAAGGTTCGTGATGCCGTTCGTGTTGGCGGCCACGTTGCTGATTGGGACCATTCCGGGTCGGGCGGGCGCGCTGCTACCAGAGGACGACCTCGAACTGGCGCGGCGCTACGCCCCGGTGCTCTACTTCCACCCCGCCGAGGTCTTTTTCCCCCAGCCGGTAGACGTGATCGTCGAACAGGCCCGCCTGCGCCAGGCCCGCCGCCTGTGGTTCGGTGTCAACGTCCTCCTGCACCTGGACGTGCCGGACCTGCTGGGCCTTCCCAGCGACGGGAGTTACTTTCTCGACGTGTGGTTCGGCGACGACGGCAGTTCCGCCTACACCAACTACTCCGCTCACCAGGCCTACTACCAGGCCATGCTCAGCCCCCAGGCCGGCGGCCTGCCCATCACCGCCTACGCCCACGTCGTGCGTGAAGGGGCGCACACCACGATCCAGTACTGGCTGCTCTACTTTTACAACGACTGGTTCAACAAGCACGAGGGGGATTGGGAGTTGGTGCAGGTGATGCTGGACGCGAACGGCGAGCCGGAGTGGGTCGTCCTCGGCCAGCATCACGGCGGCACCCGCCGCGCCTGGGCCAGCGCGCCGGTCGAGGAGGGTACGCACCCGGTGGCCTACGTCGCGCGCGGCTCGCACGCCAACTACTTCGCCGGCGATGAGATTTACCCCAACGGGAGGACCATCGGCAACTCGCGTATCGAGATCCTCGACCGCACCGGCAACGCCTTTCGCACCATTCCCCGAATCATTCTGATCCCCGACCGCGAGCAACTCCTGGCCGACCCCGCGGCGTGGCCGGGAGCAGAGTGGTTGCCTTATCGGGGCCGCTGGGGACAGGTCACGGTGCAGGCCGATTTCAGCGGGCCGTTCGGCCCGGCGGATAAGGGTATGCAGTGGGAGACGCCCTATGAGTGGGGGCTGGCCCAGTCGCTCGATACCGACGTCTGGTACGCCAACCGGCTGCGCGTAGCGGTGATCGGGGCCACCCCCCAGCAGGCACAGGTGCGTCTGCGGGCCGCCGACCGCAGCGCCCTGCCCGGGGTGGAGGAGTTGGGCAACCTGGCGCTTCTGCACAGCGATCCGCCCACGGGGACGGCCATTGTCGCCTCGATTCACGTGCCACCCGGTACCCGCTGGGATGTGCAGGCCGTCTGGCCCGACGCAGCGGCAGCGCAGGTAACGCGGATGCGCTTTGCGGATGCGTCGTTTGGCGCGTCAGGGCGCGCGACGCTCGTGTTCGACTCTCAAGGCGGCATTGTGCTGGTCGTCGAGGGTCTTGAGCAGGCATTGGCGCCGTCGGAGATGGAGATAGTTCCGGCGACCTGGGATGCGCCGGACCTGGTCTGGATTGGCACCATCTTGCCGGCCCATCAGGTGGCGGCGGGACTGTTGATCGTGGTGCTGGCGAGTGTGATGCCGACGCTGCTGTACGTCGGAGGGCTCTACTGGCTGGATCGCTACGAGAAGGAGCCCAAGCGGCTGCTTTCGGCGGCGTTCGTGTGGGGCGCGATCCCCTCGGTGCTGCTGGCGGTGGCGGCGCAACTGTTCTTCCGCCTGCCGCCGAACCTGATCGGCCCGCAGGTACTGGAAGCGGTGCGGCTGGGGTTGGTCGCGCCGTTGCTGGAAGAGGCGCTCAAGGGTGCGGTGGTGCTCTTTATTGCCCGACGCTTCCGGCGTGAGTTCGACGATGCGCTCGACGGCATCATCTACGGGGCGATGGTGGGCTTTGGCTTTGCCATGACCGGCAACCTGCTCAGTTACGCGGGTAGTTTTGTCCTGTGGGGCTTTGAGGGTCTCAACACGAGCGCCTTCGCCGAGGGAGTGGTGTATGCGCTGAACCACGCGCTCTATACCGCGATCTTTGGCGCGGCGCTGGGGTACGCGCGGCTCGCGCAAAAGCCTCGGCAACGTTGGGTGGTGCCGGTAGGAGGTCTCGCGCTGGCGGTGCTCACCCACGCGCTGCACGGCATCCTGGCGCGGAACGTGGTGGGGCTGAACGCGCTGACTGTGCTGACGACGGGCAGCGGGCTGATCCTGATCGGGGTCGTCGCCGTGTGGGCGCTGGCGCGCGAGCGGCATTGCCTGCGCACGGAACTGGAGGATGTGGTGCCCGATCCGCTCTACTGGGTGCTCACGACGCCGTGGGGGCGCACACGCGCCCAGTGGCGTGCGCTGAGGAGCGGCGGCGTGCGCGCCTGGTGGTGGGCGCGGCGGCTACACCAGTTGTGCGCTGAACTGGCGTTCAAGCGCATGCAGGCGCGCCTGCGTCCTGATGAGCCCCAGATGGCCTGCACGGCCGAGGCATTGGAGAAGGCGATCCAACGGTTGCTTGCCCGCCAATGAAGGGCGTGTTATAATCACTAGCTGCGTTTTCCATAACGCGCAGGCCCCTGTAGCTCAGATTGGATAGAGCAGGAACCTCCTAAGTTCAAGGTCGTGCGTTCAAATCGCACCAGGGGCATCTGGGGAGGTGCGTGATGATGGAATTGCCGACCTATATCCCGCTGGACGAGGCTGTTCGCCGCTACCGCATTGACCGCGAAGCGTTGACACGGATGGTGGAATCTGGTAAAATACGAGCGGTAAAGATAGACGGGAGGGTGGCGGTGCCAGAGGAAGACGTGATTGTGGCGGCCACGCGGGTGCAACCGGATGATGAAAATGAATGGGTTTCCATACGAGAGGCGGGCAGAAGGTTGAGCCTGCATCCTGGTATCATTTCGCGATGGCATAAGTATGGATGGCTAACATCCCGTGGAAGAGGGCCCAATCGTATAATTCTCATAAACCTTCGCCAAGCAGAGAGATTAGCCTTATTACGTGAGCAATATGGTAAAAAGGGTCGTCGTTTGATTCAAGACCAACTTATTCTGCGGTAAGAAGCGTGAAAAAGCAGGGCAAAATGCCCTGCTTTTTTTGTCGTTCAGGTGTCACAAGTGCTTGACAAGTGTCACAACTTATGGTATAATATGCTTGCGTATTCCCCGCCCCGCCTGTGACCCGGGCGTGACCCGAAGCCGATACCCCGCCCGCTGGCAGGCCACCAGCACCGTGATGGCGGCACGCCCGCCCGGACGAAGGTCCCGGCGGGCCTCTGGCAACACCGGCAATCGGGGGAAAGGGACAAAGCCCCGCAGTGGCGGTGAGAGCGGCTCGGCGGTGGGGCGAGGAGAGTAGCACAGAAACAAAGCGGGCGAATAACATTGCCCCCGCGCTGCGTGTACAGCCGGGGGCGTGGCCCAGGGAGGCTACGGCTCCCCAGGCGGTACATAGTGTACCACAGAGCCGAGCCTCCTGCAAGTCTTGCAGGAGGTTTTCATAATGAGGGTTTTCGTGACACCACACGCGCTTCAGCGGATCGAGGAGCGCGGCGGCGACGCCGAGATTATCGCCGCCGCCAGGCGGGCAGCCCGGCGTATTTCACTGCCACCTCGCAGCCGGGCGGCCCTGGACATCCCGTATGCCCCGGAGGTGATCCCCGTGGTCGAGGCACGTCGCCGACGCGGCGGCGATGCGCTCGTGGTGATCACCGTGCTCTCCCACGTCCCTGATAACCTCAACGTGGTTTTCGTCTGAGGGGGTGACGTGATGGCGGATCACTGCATCGTTACGGATTGCCCCGTCCAGGCGCGGCCCGCAGGGTGCGGCTATCTGACGCTGGGCGTGCCCTGCCGCCACCCCCGCCATCGCACGACGTGGGAGGCCCGTCAGAATGGCCGGCCCGGCTCCTTGCTGCGGCGGATTGAAGCGGCGCAGCGGACGTTGACACCGGAGCGGGCGCGGCAGTAGGGGCAGGAGACAGACTGACCGAAATGGACAGGCGAACCGAACTCCTCACGCAGATGTCCCAGGCGATCATCCGGGCCGCCGCTGCCGGTGTACTTGGCGATCCCATCCAGGTTTTCCGCGCCGAGATTGTGGCGGGCCCTCGGGCAGGCGCCGTGCAGTTGTATGCCGGCCTGGCCACCGGCATCCTCTTCAACGCCCTGACCGCCGATCACTCTGCCATGGCCCGGCAATTCATCCCCTGGCCCTTCCGAGGCGATCCGTCTGTCTACCTCGACGGCCAGGCGCTGCGCGTCGAGGCGCCCTGGCCGAAGGAGCTGGCGCAGGACGCCGTTCGCCTGGGGGCGGTATGCCGCCAACCGAAGGGGAACGGCCGTTGGGTTCTGGGGATCAACGAATACGGCCAGACCGTCATCGGCAGCCTGAATGATGCGACTCCCAACTGGCTGCTTGCCGGCACCACCGGCTCCGGCAAGACGGTAGCGCTGTTGTCTGCCGGCCTGCAGTTCTCCTGGGACCCCCTCAATCGCCTGGTGCTCGTTGACGGCAAACTGGGCGCAGGGCTGGGGTCTCTGGCCAACCTGCCCGGCGTCGTGGGGCCGTTAGCGACGGATACCGTTGCTGCCCGCAACGCCCTGGGCTGGGTGTACAGGGAGTTACAGCAGCGCTACCGCATCATTGCGGCCGAAGGGGAGGAAGCGAGCAAACGCTTCAATCGTCTGGTGATCCTCTTTGACGAATTCCAGGAGTTTACCGCCGATTCCCTGGTGGCAGAACTCTTACGGCGCATTGTCAGCCGTGGACGGGCGGCGCGGGTGCATACGCTGCTGGCGACCCAGCATCCGACCGTAGACGCCTTCGGGAACGACAACGGAGCGGTGAAACGGAATCTGCCGGGGCGGATTGCGCTCAAGGTGCTGGACGCCAAAGCGAGCGAGGTGGTTGTCGGCGCGCCTGCGCCGCGCGCCGACCGGCTCACCGGGGCGGGGGATGCCTACGCTATCGGCGGCGCGATCCACCGCACGCAACTGGTGCTGGTCGAGCACGGCAACCTGGAGCGGGCGGAACGGCAGCCTCCCGTGTTGAACGAGTGGCCGGAGTTTCAGGCGGGGGATGTGGGACAGGAGATGACGGTGCGCTGGGGGTACACCGGCCGCGAACTGGCTTACGGCCTGGCCGCCGCCTACAGAGGGTGGGGGCGGCCTGCGCTCGTAGCGGCGTTGGAGAGCGCCGGTCTGGGACGGCCCGGTTCCGAGCGCGCCGACCGGCTGCTACGTCTTGGCCGGGAGCAGATGGAGGGACTGCCCGGCGTGGGACTGTCCCTGATGGAAGCAGAACCGCGTCCGGTCGGCATCCGGCCGGGCCGGATCGTGGATATTCCGTTGTCGCCGCGGTAAGAATGGCTGCCTGCCTGGTTGGGGAGAACACACCCGGCGGCGGAAAAGCGCCTGAAAACATCCAGGAGTGTGTACCCGGCAACCAGGCAGGCAGGCAGGAGGGCAGGGATGAGGGGAAATCTGACATCCAGAGAGCGGGCGCTGCTCATTGCCGGAGCGGTGGGTCTGGTCGTGGTCCTGGCGCTGGGCGGCGTACTGGTCTATGCCGTTCACAGGGCCGGTGTGACGGTTCTGCGCTGGTGGGCAGGGCTGACCACGGCGGCGCTCCCGCTGGTCGGCGGCCTGGGCTACTACCTGGGCCGGGTGGAGGTGCGCGGGCATGTAGCGGGGCTGACCCAGGGTATCGAGGCGGTGAGCGAGGCGGCGCGGCGGACGGCAGAGGTGCGGGTAAGCACGGCGCAACGGTTACGCCGGAGAGGAAACGCGCCGGCGTTTCAGGCAGGGGCGCAGTACGCCGCGCCGCTGCTGATGCCGTTCCCCGTACTCCCTGGGAACACCGGGGTCATTATGCCGCCGCAGACAGAGGCCGATGAAGTCGAGGTATAGATGCACTCACTGCTCGAATGGCAGGCCGACAGGATCGAAGCCGTGCTGCATCACCACAACATCCCCGCCCGTGTCACCGGCGGCGCCGTCACCCCCCGCTGGATTCGCTTTGACGCGCTGCCGGCTGTGGGGGTCAAAACCTCCAGGATCAAGGGCCTCGGCGAGGAATTGGCCGCGGCGCTCGACGCGCCGACCTGCCGGGTCTCCCGGCGCGGGGCGGCGGTGGTTGTCGAAGTGCCGCGTGACGATCCGCAGCCGGTGCGCTTCCTGCCGCTCTACCGGCAACTCGACGAGGATGGTCTCAGGATTCCACCCATCACGGCGGTGCTTGGGCTGGCCGAAGACGGCTCCCCGCTGCTCATCCGCCTGCCCAGCCCCGACGTGGCCCACATCCTGGTTGCCGGGACGACCGGCTCCGGCAAGACGGTGCTCCTGCAAAGTATCATCCTCAGCCTGGCGCTGAGCAACACTCCCTCCTCTCAGGGGGGAGTCGGAGGGGGGTTGAGCCTGGTGCTGATTGACCCGAAAGGCCACGCCTTCGGCATCTTCGAGGGGCTGCCGCACCTGGCGCGCCCGGTGATTCGGGATGTGAGCGAAGCAACGGAGGCGCTGCACAGCCTGGTGCGGCTGATGGAACGCAGGAGCGCGGAGTTGGGGCGCAACGGCGCTGCGCCGTCCCCTCACGTGGTTGTCGTGATAGACGAACTGGCCGACCTGCTGATGACCGGCGGCGAGGCCATCCAGCAGCCGTTGACCCGCCTGACGCAGCGCGGGCGCGAGGCCGGCATCCATATCGTTGCAGCCACGCAAAAGCCTGCTGCCGCCGTGTTGGGGTCGCTCGTCAAGGCCAACTTTCCCGTGCGGCTGGTGGGGCGCGTTGCCAGCGCCGACGATGCCCGCGTCGCCAGCGGCTGGAGTGGCACGGGGGCCGAGCGGCTGTTGGGGCGCGGGGATTTCCTGGCCGTGGCCGAGGGGCGCGTGATCCGTTTCCAGGCCGCGTATGTCACGCCGGA
>DAOUBA010000211.1:0-3536 GCA_034432855.1 Anaerolineae bacterium
CGCACCCCGGAAGAGATCCGGCAGCAGGTATTGAACCTCAAACCGGTACATCGCCAAATTCTCCGCCTCCTCGGCCCCAATGTAGAAAAATGCTATCTGGACACCAGTTAGGTGCGGAATGTGGGGTAGATAGTCAACAGCATCAGAAAGGCGAACACCAGCCTAGCAAGTTGATAGGTCAGCGGCAGCCCCAGTCCGCCCAGGCGCGCCAGATGACCGGGGATGATGTAGAGTGGTTGAGAGTAGACCCCTTCGTGCATTTCCGGCGTGAATAGCAATCGGAATCTCCACTCTCCCCGATAGCCCTGCTGCATCCGCGCCAGGTAACCATGATAGTCCACCCGATCCAGCAGCGCGCCGCCAAAGCGCCAGTCTGCCATCTGCGCCAGGTACCCTGCCAGGTATGGCAGCGTCGAAGCGGCGACTATCAGAACAGACATTCCAACCGCCCACATCCATTCCCGCTGCGTCACCCGCTCCACACTATGGCTCCTCCCGCCGATAGAACGCCACCACCAGATCGCCGAACCGCTCCCGACCCATCTCGGAGAAACGACCCTCTAGCCAAATCAGCGCCGGATGCTCAACTCCCAATGCCTGCGTTTCCTCCACCTCGCGTGGAAAATAAACCAGCCAGATTTGCTCCGCCGTTCCTATTGCCTCGGTGATGCTGGACGTGGCAAAGATGCCCAGCGCCTCCTGCGTGGGGTCAGCGAGCGTATCTTGAGGGGAGCCAGGGGGATCGGCAAGAAACACGCCAGCCACGTCGGAGGCATAGTAGCGCATCGGGAAATAGGTCAGTTTGTTGGTATGCACCACGGCATCGCCAGGCCCGACGCGAGCGCGTAGATAGGCCACCGCCTCCTGGAACGGCGGTCGCGGGAAACCGACATAGGCATAGTGGACAGTCAGCGAACCGGCCGTACTCACCGCCAGCAAGGCTATCAGTACCCAGTTCACCGGACGCGGCAAGCCGCCCCGCGCGAACAGCCATCCCACCGCCACCAGACAAAAGAGCGCCGAAGGGAGCAGCGCCCGCTCCAGATAGAGCGGCCGCCATTGGGAGACCAGCCACAAAAGACCAACCGGTGCCCACCAAAGAAACAAGAACCGGCCAGCCAGTGCGCGCGTTCTCCGAACCCGCAAAACCAGCAGGGCGAGGAGCAACAAGCCGGTGAGCAGCCCCACTCCCAGCAGCCAAAATGGAGCCTCTTCGTAGAAAGTGAGAACCGGCAGCATAACCGCCCGTATCAGTTCATCGGCCCCCGGCGGCGCGAGCCAATATCCTCGCCGCACAAAGCCTATCTGCCCCGGCAAGACCGCGATCAGCCAGGGACTAAAGAGCGCGAGCGCCCCCAGATCGGCCAGGGCCAGCGCCGGCAGGCGATGCCACCAACGGCGACGAGTCACCACCAGCAGGTTCAGAGCCGCCAGCACGAACGCTCCAAGGTTGTGCGCGTAGAGCGTCAGGGCAGCAGCCACGGCGTAGAATGACCAATGAACAATGACCCATAAGCACCGGCGAATCACATATCGCTTATTGCTTACCGCAGTATGTCCATCTCCCCGTCTCTGCGTCTCCGCGCCCCCTCGTCCCCTTTGCTCCCCTGCCCCCTCTCTCCCCTGCTCCTCTGCTCCCCTGCTCCTCCGCTCCCCCGCCTCCTCAAGCGCCCGCAGCAACGCCCACGCCGCCATCACCGCCGCCAACGCCAGCAGGGCGTACATCCGCGCTTCCTGCGAATAGGCCACGTGAAATGGATTCGCCGCCGCGAGCATTCCTACCACCAGCCCTGCCCGCCTGTCGAAGCACCTGGCCGCCAGGCGCCACAAGAGCGCCACCGTGAGCATCCCCAGCAACACGGAAAGAAAACGTACCGCCAGCGGCGAGCGGCCCACCAGCCCCATCCATCCGTGAAGGAGAAAGTAGTAGAGCAGCGGATGCACGTCGGCGGCGCCTGCGCCTGCCACCGGCGTCACCGTCCCGTAGACGATACGCGCCGGGCTTAGGGAAGCGTACAACACGGCAAAGGCCTCGTCATACCACAGGGCGCGGCTTTGCAAGTTGACCATGCGCAACCCAAAAGCCAACAGGAGGATCAGGAACGCCAATTCTCGCCATCCAGACCAACTTCTCTTCACCACCATCTCCACACACCCCACATTGCGGCCCTTGCGGCACATAGTCGGCAACAGTCAAAGGCGGTATGGGGGGCCCTGCGACCACTGTGTCCGCCAGGATATGCCAGCGGGTGCTGATGCTCTCCAGCAGTGGGGTCTCCTGAATGGACTTCGGGCCGGGCAGCCATCGCCGCCCCTAATACATAGTCCGGCCAATGCGCTCGCCCTCCCCCAACGCCCCAACAGCACGCGCACATCTAGCAAGACCAGCAAGCAGCCCGGCCACGCCCGCACCATCTGCCAGAGTTTAACGCCCGCATCGCCGCTCCAAAAGCCGCGATACGGCGACAACACCAGCACGATTCCGCTGTAGAGCGCGCCGATGGCGAGGACAAGTCCGCCCATCCGCATCCCACACGCGCGGCTCATGTCATCTCCTGCGCCAGCCAGCGGCGCGCCAGTGTAAAGATGGCCAGCAATCCAAAAGGCAGCGGCAAATAGACAACCGGGTGCTCGAACTTGCCCACGAGTGTGGTTAGGAACAACACCCATAGCCCCACCAGTAACACGATCTCGAATGACAGCACCAGCCACACCCCCCTACGCACACGCTGTAGCGCCCGGAACGTCATCGTCAGTGGCAGGAGCAGGATCACATAGTTGGTAGTCGCCGTGCGCAGGGCTACCAGGTTGGTGACGATCAGGCACAATCCCACCATCCATCCAAACCGTCCTGTCGTCCGCTGGCGCAACCCCCACCAGGATGCCCCGACCAAGTACACCATTACCAATGCAGAAAGTACGACCTCACCCCAGACCCCCAACGCCGGAAAGATGACGTGGGCAACAATCCATATCGGGGAGCCAATGGCGGTGTAAGTCGGGTAGCGCATCATCTGCCGGAGGAATCCGGTCACCCAGCCCGGCTCGGCAACCCACGAGGCCCCCGCCAACACCACCATCCCACCCAGGAAACTGCCGATGAATCGAAAGCGGCGCTCCCGCACCGCCCACACCAGCAGCAGCGCAACCAACAAAAAGACCATCTGGGGCTTGAGGGTGGAAAGAGCCAGGCAGAGCCCGGCCAAGACATCACGCCGTGCCTTCACCCCCCCCAACGTCAGCGCGACCATCGCAAAGACAAAGACGGCGAACTGCCCCAGGATGAGCGCACGTGCGTTGGGGTAGAAGAAGAACGCCCAGACAGTCGTAAAGGTCAATAACCAACGTGGAGGCCGCCAATTGTAGACTTGCAGCGCCAATAAAAGCCCGCCACACAGGCAGATTTCCAGGAACACCAACCAGATCGCCTCCGCCCATGGGTAGGCCAGCCAGACTAGAGGCACAAGCAAAAACACCGTGTAGAACGGATAGGCAAAGGGGCCGGGATCAAACTGCTGCTCCTCTTCCGGGGAGAT
>DAOUBA010000212.1:0-7254 GCA_034432855.1 Anaerolineae bacterium
TTAACAACCGCATAACTGGAATTCGGCTTCCCGCGCCACGCGGATACGGAGTAGCCGCCCGTCCCGCCAGCGCACCTGTGCCTCGTTGAAGCGGCGGCACGTCTCTTCCATCGCCCGCTGCTGGTCGGCGTAACGATACGGGTCGAGCACGACCTCGATCACTTCCCGTCCCCACCTGACCCGCCCCGGCTTGCGATAGATCATCTCCGTCGCCGTATGCAACTCCAGGTGACGCCAGACGGGGGCAAAGTAGTGACTGCGCGCCCAATCGTGTAGACTGGTGAGCAAGACCTGAAGATCGAGCATGATCTGGTCTTTCTCCAGTTCCCGTTCCCGGCACAGGGTGGCCGTGTCAATGGCATCGCGGGCGGCGCGCCGTGCTGTCAGTTCGCGTGCCCACTCGCGTTGTCGCGCCCGGTGGTGGGCGAAGCGTTTCAGCAACCGGCGGTGATGCAGGTGGAAGCGGGTGGTCAGGTCTGCTAATTGCTGCTGGCGACGGTGCAGCCCTTTCTGAGCCAGGCGAATCGGCTGTCCGGCCTCCTGACGTCGCGCGATCTCGGCCCCCTTGCGCTCGATGGCTCTCTCCACCTCTGCACGCTCGCGACAATAGGTCTGCCGGAGCGCATCCAGCTTGTGGCGGAGATTCGTCAGCGCTTCTTCCTCCTGAGCCAGGCGACGCTCGGCGGCTTCGACCCTCTCCTGTGCCTCTTCCCACCGGCGCTGCGCGGTGCGGTCGGGGACTTGCCGGTAGGCGTAGCCATAGTTGGCGTTCAAATTGGCCCCGTTCACCATCTGCCGGATGACCCGCTCCTGGTGAGACCAGCGTTGCCGGAAGCGGGCCGGCACAGCACCGGCGGGGAGGTGTTGCGGGATCCGACCGCTGTAGACCCGTGTCGGGTCCGTATCGCCGCGCCGTCGCATCAGCACCAGACGACGGGGGTCGGCCTGCGCCTTCGGCGGTGCTTTCCAACGGGCATCCACCGCTTCGTGATGCGGGTCATCTTCGACGGCTTCCCATTCCCCCACTACCTCGAAGGCGGCCAGGCTTTGGTCCCCCTGGCGCGGCAGAACGGTGATGTAATACCGCCCGGCTGCAGCATAGCGTTCGGCCAGGGGCAAGCCGCTCCCCTCGCTGTCGAAGATGTTGTAGGCGATGGGACGCCCCAGCCAAGTGGCCAGCTCTGCCTCCAGGTCGACCAGCACCCCGCTCAGGTGGGTATCCACGGCATAGTTCCATCCGCCCAGCAGGTGTCCATCCGGCCCGTTGACCAGCAACTGTTTGGTGCCGGGCATCACCCGCTCCAACATGGCGATGTGGCCGGAATGCGCGCGGTGTTTGGTCCAATGGGCCTTGACGTGCCAATCCGTGAAGATGAACAGCGGGTCATCCCCCGGATACCAGGCCTGGCTGTAGCAGCGGGCCAGCGCTGTGGCCAAGGGAGTACCAATCCCCAGCCGGGTGGCCTCACCCAGAAAGTGCTCGACGGTGAGATACTTGTAGGTGAAGCCATACAGCACCTTCAACCCCACGCCCTGATAGTAGTACAACTCGCTCGGACGGGTCAGGTGCAAGAGCGGCAGGTAGAGCAGGTGATCGATCTTGGGCCACAGCGCCTCCGGCTCGCTCGCCACGATGCGCAACGCGGTCTCCGGATGGGCCTCGACATATTCCTGCCGCGCTGCGGCAAGACACCCCTCAACCACCTCCACTACGCCCATCTCTTGTTTCGCGGCTTCGAGGGAAAAAAATCCCGGCGTTCGCCAGGGATGAGTCGCTCTCGCTGACCGCCGTCACTCCGGTGCTCGTCTCTCGCCCCTCAGTGTGTGGTGGCCGCCCAGGAGGGCGTGTCAATTCAACCTTACGTAACAGGTAGTTGATGTGGCCAGCACTCAGCGCGACCCCGAACTGCTCTTGCACTTCCCGCGCCAACTCCGGCGCGGTCAGCGACTCGTCCGCCCGCTTCCGCTCATACAGCCACTCGCGCAGGGCGGAATGGGCTTTCTGGGGATGGCCATAGCGGCCGTCAATCAGCGCCTCCCACCGTCGCCCACCGACCTCATACCTGGCCTGCAGCCTGGGCAGGTCTTCTGCCTCGACACACAGACCCAGCGCGGCACACGCGGACTCGAAGGATTCGCCCGCCTCAACCCGCTGCAAGAGCCGCTCGACTTGCTGCGCTTTCTCGCATACGGCAGGGGGATGGTTCATCGCAACCTCCTCGTGGCAAGGGATGGCCTGTAGTTTACCACGCGCCCGCTTCACCGTCAATTCCAGTTGTGCGGTTGTTAAAGTGCGTTCAAGGGTAATGATAGGTATCCTCCACCCCGGAGGATACCACAAAATCGGTTTTTTGTCTTCTCAAGGTGCGGAATATGGGATCTTAGTATAGGAGAGTGTTTTGAGATTGTAACTACTCAGCGGTGACTGGAAGTCACCCTTTTTGGGCCACAGGCCATTGGTCGGCCTTCGCCGACCCCTGCTGTTACACCTGATATAGAGTGTCGGCGCAGGCCGACACGTGGCGCGGAGTGCCCAAAGAGGGCGATTTCAATCGGCCCTGAATAGTTACACCATAGACAGTCTGTCACGGTGGCAAATCGTGAGGCATCAGCCGCCAAGCACAGCCGCTGCGTGCGATATAGAGAATGGCATTCACAATCTCGCGCAAAGGCCAGATACGCGGTCGCCCACGTTTGTCCTGTTTGTGCGGCAAAAGCGGCTCAATCAGAGCCCACTGCTCGTTACTCAAATCGGTCGGGTATGCTTTTCTCGGTTGCTTGTTCATGTGGACAAGTATACCCGGCTATTCGACTATTTTCAAAACACTCTAAGGGAGGCAATGATGAACGGGCAAAAGATCGTTGTGGTAACGGACAGTTCGGCCTACATTCCCGGTGCGGCCCTGGGTGGGCTGGATATTCCGGTGATCCCGCTCTGGCTGATCTGGGGCGACGAGCGCTTCCGGGATGGCGTGGACATAGACCCGCCGACGTTCTACCGACGGCTGCGGGAATCCAAAACGTTCCCGACCACTTCTCAGCCGTCTGCCGGCGAGTTTATCGAGTTTTTCCAGCGGGTGGGCACCGGAGCCGATGCAATCGTCGGCGTCTTTATCTCCTCGAAACTCAGCGGCACGATCCCCAGCGCAGAGGCGGCGAGGGAGCAACTCCCCGAAATGACCATCCGCATTGTGGATTCGCTCTCGACCTCGATGGGGCTGGGCTTTACAGCGCTGGCAGCGGCGCGTGCGGCGGCGGCGGGCAAGTCGCCCGATGAGATCGTCGTTGCGGCAGAAGAAGTGCGCAGCCGGATGAACGTGCTCTTCGCCGTGGATACGCTGGAATTCTTGCATCGGGGCGGGCGTATCGGCGGGGCCAAGCGCTTTCTGGGGACGGCCTTGAACATCAAGCCGCTGCTGCACCTGGAGGATGGACGTGTGGAGGCGTTAGCCCAGGTGCGCACCAAGCGCAAGGCCGTCGCTCAAATGTTGGACATTGTCGAGGAGCGGCTGGGCGGCAAGCCGATGGCCGAAGTCAGCGTTCTCGACGTGGATGCTCCCGAGGAAGGGGACGCACTCGCCAAGCAGGTGGAGGAGCGTTTCCGCATCTCCTCGGTTTATCGCACGACGGTCAGCCCGGTCATCGGCACGCACGCCGGGCCGGGCACCGTGGGCATCTGCTTTTATCCCGCCAAATGACAAGTGCTGCGCCGTAATACTCTGTACCTGGCGGACCACGCTCACGCGAAGCGTGGGAGGTCCGGCCGGTCAGGAATCAGACGCGCGCCGCACCATAGCAGGCAGCCGCATGGCATGTGGCATTTCGACCGCGTCCCAGAAGTATGGGGCGCGGTCGTTGTTCTTGATTTATCAGGGCTTGACAATGGGCCCCCGGTATGATACACTGCGTACTGAACGAACGTTCATTCAGCAACAACAGGCTTGGCACCCTAGGGGGAATGTGATGGATCCAGTCTCGTCTTCGGAAATCGGCCCGGTCGAAGCGCGGTATGCCGAAATCTTGGAGGCCGCCGCGGCAGTCTTTGGCGAGAAGGGCTACGACCGGGCGACGATGAAAGAGATCGCCGCACGCGCCGGGATCGCGCCGGGCACCATCTACCTCTACTTCAAGAACAAGCGCGACCTCTTACTGGCGATTGCCGATCGCCTGATCGCCGAGCCCGTTGATCAGACCTTAACCCAGGCGGCGAATCTGGAGGCGCGAGAGTATATCGCAGCCATCTTGCGCAACCGCATCCAGTTCGCCCGTGAGAATCACACCTTTCTCCAGGCCCTGGTCACCGAAATCTGGACCGACGAAGAACTGCGCGGGCGGTTCTTTGCGCAGATTGTGGGACCGCTGCTTGCCGCCGCTACGCAGTATATGCAGGCACAAGTCACGGCGCGGAAGTTGCGCCCCTGCCGGGTCGAGGTCGTCGTTCCGGCGGTGGCCGGCACCATCGTCATCTTCTCTGCCCTGCGCGCTTTGATGCCGGATCAGTTGCTCACCGGCGTCTCTGACGATGAGTTGATAGATGAGTTGGCGCAACTGTACCTCTATGGCCTCCAGCCGCGCCCGGAGGAGTCGTAATGTTAGGCCGCACGCTGACGATCGCCCGTAAAGAGTTGCTCCACATCGTCCGCGACAAGCGCACGCTGCTGGTGATGTTCATCATCCCGGTGGTACAGTTGTTCCTCATGGGCTACGCTGCAACCACCGACATCGAGCATGTGCGCACAGCAGTACTCGACGCCGACCGCACGCCGCAGAGCCGTGAGCTGGTGGAGGCCTACCGCGCCTCGGACTACTTTAGCATCGTCGCATTCGTCGGGAACGAGGCGGAGTTGGGACGCCTGCTGGATCGGGGGACAGCACGCGCCGGGCTGATCATCCCCGCCGGTTACGGCGCGGACGTGGCCGCCGGACGGACGGCGACTGTGGCCTTCGTCATTGACGGCTCCGACCCCAATGTGGCCAACGTCGTCCTGGCCGCCTCGCAGCAGGTGGGGATGGCGCAGAGCGTGCGCCTGGTCGAGCGGCGGCTGGGCGTCTCGACGGAGCGCATGACCGCGCTGGAGGTGCGCCCACGCGTCTGGTACAATCCGGAGATGAAGAGCGCCAACTTTATGATTCCCGGTCTGATCGGCATGATCCTCTTCCTGCTGACGGCGATGCTGACGGCGCTTGCCATCGTGCGTGAGCGCGAGCGCGGCACCATCGAACAACTGATGGTCACGCCGATCCGGCCCATCGAACTCGTCGTGGGCAAGGTCCTGCCCTACGTCGCCGTGGCCTTCTTCGATGTGCTCGAAGTGCTCGCCATCGGCGTGTTCTGGTTTGGCGTGCCGATCCACGGCAGCATCGGGCTGTTGCTGGCGCTGGCGACCCTCTTCCTGATGACGACGTTGGGCATCGGCATTTTCGTGTCGTCCGTGGCGAACACGCAGCAGGAGGCGATGCTGCTGGTCTGGCTCTTGCTGCTGCCCTCGATCTTCCTGGCCGGCTTTTTCTTCCCGCTCGAGGCGATGCCCCGCGTGCTGCAATGGATCAGTTACGCGATCCCGCTGCGCTACATGCTGATCATCCTGCGCGGCATCATTCTCAAGGGAGTGGGGCTGGAGGTGCTGGCGGAGCAGGTGGTCGCATTGGCGATCTTTGGCGTGGTGATCATGGCGTTCGCGGCGACGCGCTTCAGGAAACGGCTGGAATGAGTGAATCAGCGAATCGGCGGACCGGCGAGAGCGTTATCGAGGCACAAGGATTGACCAGGCGGTTCAAGAAGGTGACCGCCGTGGATAGGCTGGATTTGAATGTGCGCAAGGGGGAGATCTTTGGTCTGCTGGGGCCCGATGGCGCCGGCAAGACGACGACGATCCGCATGCTGTGCGCGATCATGAACCCGTCGGCGGGTTACGCCCGCGTGGCCGGACTGGATACGGTGAAGGAGGCCGAGGCGATCAAGAAGCGCATCGGCTATATGCCGCAGCAATTCTCGCTCTACGGCGACCTGACGGTGCTGGAAAATCTCACCTTCTTTGCCGACATTTTCGAGGTGGGGCGCGAGGAGCGCCAGGAGCGTATCCCGCGCCTGCTGGGGTTCTCGCGCCTGACCGAGTTCAAGGGGCGGCGGGCGGCGCACCTCTCCGGCGGCATGCAGAAGAAGCTGGCGCTGGCCTGCACGCTGATCCATTCCCCGGAGATCATCTTCCTGGATGAGCCGACCACCGGCGTGGACCCAGTTTCTCGGCGCGAGTTCTGGGAGATTCTGACCGAATTGCACTTGCAGGGAGTCACACTCTTCGTCAGCACGCCGTATATGGACGAGGCGGAGCGCTGCTCGCGGGTGGCGCTGATGTTCGAGGGGCGCGTAATCGTCTGCGACACGCCGGATCGGATCAGAGGACTGGTGGAGGGAGAATTGCTCGAACTGCGCCCCGACCGCCTGCGCGAGGCTTCCCGCGTGCTCGAAGGTCTGCCGGGAGTGCTGGAGGTCCAGACCTATGGCGATCTGCTGCACGTCTTTGTGGATAGCGCCACGCGGCGCGCGCCGGATGTACAGGCAGCATTGGCGGACGCCGGTATCGCGGTTGCGGGTTTGCGCCAGACGCGGCCACGGATGGAGGAGGCGTTTATTTCGTTGATTCGGAGGCATGAGGGCGGGTAGTTGGTTAGTTTGTTGGTTTGTTAGTTGGTTGGTTGAGGAGACGAGGTGATCGAGTCCTGGAAGCAACGCGCCCATCAACTGAAGAGCGAGACCTACGCGCTCACCCTGGCCTACCGCGACCGGCGCACGCCGTGGTACGCCCGGCTGTTCGCCGCACTGGTCGTCGGGTACGCCTTCAGCCCGATTGACTTGATCCCGGATTTCGTTCCTGTCCTGGGTTACCTGGACGACCTGGTGCTGGTGCCGCCAGGGGTGCTCCTGGCGCTCAAGATGATCCCGCCCGACGTGTGGGCCGAGAGCCGTGAGCGGGCACGCGAGGCGATGGCAGCGGGTAAGCCGGTGAGTCGCTGGGCAGCGGTGGTGATTGTTCTGATATGGTTGCTCATTGCAGCGGCTGGGGTTGTGGTTGTGGTGAAAGTGTTTCGGCGCTAGAAACTCACATAGCGCGGCCTCTGGCCGCAACCAAATCGAATACCGATTGACCGCGCCGCCGTGAACCGGCGGCGCTGGAAGCGTTTCTTTCCTGGAAGAAATCCCGCCAGCACCGGCTCTTTCAGGCCGGTGCGGCCAAGAGCAAAATCTTCGCGGTT
>DAOUBA010000213.1:0-12894 GCA_034432855.1 Anaerolineae bacterium
ATTGGTCTCGCCACGGGCTTCGTTCAAGCCGCGCAAAGTGCGCGAGTCTGCCGTACATGGGATAATGATGCTCAACGCGGCGCTCTCGGGCCTCGACCGCCACGCGGCCATCGGGTACGTGCTGCGGGATCAGGACGAGGTCGTGCTCGAAGAAAAGCGCCGCGACGACGATGGAGAGGGCGATGAGGCAGAGGCCTGTCTTGAGGGCGACGGGGCACGCCTGGGAAGATGTTGACCAATATGCCGGGAGGGGATTGAGTATCATGTGTGACCAGACATGGCGATGGTTGGCAGCCCTGGTAGCCATCTTGCTGATAGCCTTTGCCTGGAGAACTATCGAGTTAGATCGCCAGCCATTATGGTGGGACGAGGGCAACAGCGTGTACCTGGCCCACCAGAACCTGTCCGCTCTGGTTAGCGAGTCACGCGCTACCAATGACACCGATCCGCCTGTTTATCGTCTATTGCTGGGCGGGTGGATGCGTCTGACCGGCAGTTCGCCGTTTGCCGTACGTTTCTTCTCGGTGCTCTTGGGGATAATAGCAGCAGCTCTGTCCTGGCCGGTAGGATACTGGCTTGCCGGCAGGGAAGCAGCTCTGTTGACCACGCTGTTCGTTGCTATCTCTCCTATGCAGGTATATTATGCCCGTGAAGCCAAGGGGTATGCATTCGCCACAACCTGTGCGTTGCTGTCCGTTTACATGTGGGGACGCAGGCTGAGCTATGCCCAACTCAGGCCGCCTCTACACAAGGGTGCTATTCGCTGGTGGATCATCTACCTGTTGAGCACAGCGGCGGCCATAGGGACGCACTACTACCTGGGGTTGCTCATCCTATGGCAGGGGCTGTGGGTGGCAAGCGGCGTAGTATTGGTCCTAACCCGCAGAGACGTTACACGTTACGATGTGCTTAGTGGAGCAGGACGCTGGACTCTGGCGGCGGCAGGGGTTGCTTTGCTCCTGGCACCGTGGGTGTCAATTGTGTTCAGCACGACTGTCCACGGCGTCAGAGGGCTATCACAGAAAGAACCCTTTCCCCTGCTAGAATACCTGGGACAGACCAGCGATGCGTTCAGCCCGGTGCCGAGTGGATGGGGACCTTTGCATGTGATCGTGCAAGGTGGACTGGCAGCCTTACTGGCCATCGGCGCTCTGACGGGGCGCAGGCGGGCGTTTCTGTTCACCTGGTTTGTCGTACCGTTTATAGCGGCCTTTCTCGTCCAGAGCGCCTACTCCTTTTTTGCACCCCGTTTCCTGCTCTACCTGGGGCCGCCATGCTATCTGCTCATCGCCCGGGGGATGATGGCCCTGGGACGACGGCTCGCTACGAAGACACCGGTTGTGCTCACACTTGCAGTGACCGGCTTGTGGACCGCCGTCCTGGCACAGCCGGAACAACTGCCACACATCTATCCCACGCCAGCAGAGCAAGCCGAGGACCCTCGACCGGTCATAACTCACCTATGCAATGCGGCCCGCCCAGGCGATGTACTGCTCTATGGCTATATCTGGCAAGTAGGCTATCTGCTTAGTTACTGTCCCCAAAGCACATTGAGCCTCTATCGTGCATACTTTACCCCTCAAACTGTCGGGGCGGATTTGGCTGATATTTTCGCCATCCATCCGCGCGTATGGCTGCTTGGTTACCATATCGCCGCTGAAGACCCTTATAATCTCCCCGGCTCCTGGCTGGAGGCGGAGGCCTATAGACAAGAGGGCAGTTGGTACGGCTATCACCACCTGGCTCTGTACCTGGCGCCAGCCTTCCATACCCCGGGCGTCGGCCCGGATGAAGGAGTAGCCAGTTTTGGTGGCCGCTATCCACTGATCAACGCACGCCTTAGCCCTGGTGATGTGTTGGCATTCCCGTTGTACTGGCAGGCTTTGACTGCACTTGATGAGAACTATCAGGCGCTCGTGCAATTGGGCATACATGGTGATCTACCGCTGGCCCAGAGCGATATACCACTCAAGTGGGCTGTTGGGCGGGAAGTGGTAGACCGGCGCGTGTTGCTGCTGCCGGAGACCATACCGCCAGGACATTATCAGGTTGCTGTGATTCTCTATCGCCTTTCGGATGGAGCCCGCTTGTCACTCGACAGCAGTGGTGATCACAACTTGCTGTCCATCGGCTCCGTCTTTGTCGAGTAAAGTCGGAATGAGTTCTATGCCTCTGCTTGACCCCCATGCTCACCTGAGTTTCTCCCAGTTCGACGCCGACCGTGAAGCCGTCATCCGACGGGCCCGTGAGTCCGGGCTGATCGCCGTCATCGAGATCGGCGCCGACCTGGAATCGAGCCGTGCAGCCGTGACGCTGGCCGAGCAGTATGACTTCATCTATGCTGCCGTGGGTATCCACCCGCACGATACCGAGACGCTTACTCCCATGGTGCTGGCAGAATTGCGCGAGTTGGCCCGTCACCCCAAAGTCGTCGCCATCGGCGAGATCGGGCTGGATTATTACCGCGATCTCTCGCCGCGTCCGGCGCAGCGGCGGGCGTTCGAGGCGCAACTGGCGCTGGCGGCGGAATTGGGGCGCCCGGTGGTGATCCACTGCCGCGAGGCGTGGGAGGATACACTGACGATGTTACAAGGCTGGGGTGGCGGGGGCGTGATACACTCCTACTCCGGCGGGCCGGGGCATCTGGATGAGGTGCTGGCGCTGGGGTTCTTCATCGGCCTCTCCGGGCCGGTGACCTTCCCCAAGTCGGAGCGGCTGCGAGCGGTGGCAGCGGCCGTGCCACTGGAGCGGCTGCTGGTCGAGACCGACTGCCCCTACCTGACGCCACAGCCTCATCGGGGCGAACGCAACGAGCCGGCCTACGTGCGCTATGTCGTCGAAGAGATCGCCCGTGTTCGCGGCCTCCCGGTGGAAGAGGTTGCGCGGGCGACGGCGGAGAACGCGCAGCGATTGTTCAGACTCGTCTGAGATGGCTCCCGAGGCACAAGGAGCCCGCAATCTGGATTGCGGGCCTTTCGGCATTGCTTGACAAAGCAGGCAGAATAGGTCATGATGTGATGTGGTGAAGAACGTCATCAGACGTAATAGATGGAAAGGGTAAGCGTGATCCTGGGGATGAGGCCTGATACAGAGCAATTGGTTCAGTTGGCGGAGGTATTCTATTCTCTGCCTGTTGACGCACGCAGACGTTTATTGGAACTGTCAGCAGACTATCTGACCGAACCGGGTAAGTTAGAACAATTGTCACTGTTCATGGACACGGATAGCGAAGAAGCAAATAGCACATCGGATACAGTCATGCAACCTGCTGAGAAGCAACTACGAGGCACATTGCACCCGCGGAACCAGTTGAACGAACTTACTGGTAAAGAGTGGCTGTTTTTCACCAAGACGGTTCTACAGACATCCTACCCATCGGAGTTGGGCCACAAACTCCGCAGACAACACTATGCAAACAAGCCTCCTGTGCTGATGCAGCAGATCATCGAGTTCTTCACCAAGCCCGGGCAAACAGTGCTTGATCCCTTTGCGGGAGTGGGAGGGACTCTGTTAGGGGCGAGCCTTTGTAATCGTAAGGCCGTTGGTGTCGAACTGGAGCAGAAATGGCTGGATATCTATTTGGAAATCTGCGCTCGCGAAGGGATTGAACCTCAAGAAGTAATCTGCGGTGACAGCCTACAGATTCTGCCGCGCATGGTTCAAGAGGAACGGCAATTCGACGCCATAATTACCGATCCACCTTACAGCCCGGCACTGGAAAAGACGCTGTGCGATGGAAAGTACGGCTGGAACAATCGTAACAGTCGGTTCGAATCTTTTTCCTCGTCACCACAGGATTTACGAAATTCCGAGACGTTCGAGCAGTACTACGACCGTATGGAAGAAGCCGGACGGTGGTTCCTCCTGCTACTCAAGCCGGGTCGTTACGCCGTCGTGATGATTCGAGACTCGTACCAAGACGGCGAGTATATCCCCGCATCTTTTCATATTGCAGAGCGATTCCGCAAAGTAGGCTTCCGTTTCAAAGGGGTCAAGATATGGTATCAAACCGGTGCGCCTCTCAGACCCTATGGGTATCCCTTCGCATACGTGCCGAATATTGTGCATCATAACATCCTCATCTTTCGCAAGGAGTAGCGCCTATGGCTGTCTCTCGGACGTGGTATGTGCCCTGCTCCCCGCGTAGCCCCGAGAAGATTGCCCCTGAACTCGCCGAACTTGCCAAGTTAGAAGGTGTTCGATGGCGAGAACGAAACGCAGTTGGTGATCCAATCCACCAGATCGCGTTCGCCGAATCCTTGAAGCGGTTGGAGTCCTTCGAAGGCCACATATCCGCGTCCGACCCGGCCTTTTCGGCACGCGACCGTTTCGCTCCCATGCAAACTCTCGGATTTGCTTTTGTGGACAGTGCAGGTGTCCTACGCATCACCCCGGCCGGGTACCGTTTGATCGAAGGTGTACGTGTACAAGAGCTGTTTCTGAAGCAGATGCTCAAGTGGCAGTATCCATCCTGGCAACACGGAGGGAATCCACGTACCAGGAGGAGCTATCCCCCGGTGGTTCAGATGGACATTTTTCCCTTCGTCGAAACGCTGAGAGTCTGTCGTGATTTGGGTGGGTTGAGCAAGAGGGAAATTGCCATCTTTCTGCTGCCGGCGCTGAACCGCACGGAAATCCCCCGTGTGACGCAAATGATTGCAGAGTTTCGCGCTGAACTTGGAAAACGGCATGGGCGTGACCGTATGGAGTTTGTACAACATATACACCGAGAGCATTTTCGCCAAGTTTATTCGCAGGAGATTGCGGCCAGTGCCATAAGCACCCGCGAGAGCCCTACGGCAACGGTCGAGGAGTTCATTGCTAAGAAAGTGAGAAATTCGGTAGATGTTGCCGATGCCGTCATTCGTTACTTTCGAGCGACAGGTCTGTTCACACTCTCCTCCGATTTTCATGGACTGGCTATCTCGCCCCTACATGAAGACAAGATTGAATACATCCTGACCGTGATGAGAGTTGAGCGGACGGATACCTACTATGACGTTGACCGTTTCTACGAATACATGGGCAATCCCGATTTGCCTCCCGTACCCTGGGAGAGCCCATCTGCGCTTTTGGCAAAGGCTATTGCACTGGGTGTGCCACAGCACGAAGCAGAACAGTTCTCGGCCTCGGAACTCGGGGAGGTGATTGAGCAGCAAGAGAGAGTAAGGAAAACCGAGCGTCTGCGCGAATATGCTGCAAGATTGCAGACCACGGCGGCACAGGAAATTGCCGCAATGTTTGATCGCATTAGGCAGCGCGACGTTGTTGATCCGGCACTGTTTCTTGAGTGGAATGTGTGGCGTGCTATGCTGTCTATGAATGACTGCTGTGAAGTACGCCCGAATTTCACTCTTGATGATGATCTGCAACCGTTCGTCGCCCTAAAAGACTCGACGAACAACGGCGCTGAATGGGGACGACAAATCCCTCGAGCAATCGAGACGTGGAAACAAAGGATACAATCACCGGCACTGACCGTGTCCAACTGCGCACGAGAGGCGTGAAATTATCAGGCGGTTCCGGATGTTTGACCTCTCGATCGTCATCGTCAGTTGGAATGTGCGTGACCTCCTGCGGCGTTGTCTTGCGTCGGTGATGAGGGATCAGGGATTAGGGGTTGGGGATTGGGACAAATCCTCCCATCACCAATTACAAATCACCAATCACCTGACCCTCGAGGTCATCGTCGTAGATAATGCCTCCACCGACGGCAGCGCCGCGATGGTGTGCGAGGAGTTTCCCGCCGTGCACCTCGTCGCCAGCGATACGAACCTCGGCTATCCCGGCGGCAACAACGTCGGCCTGCGGATGGCCCGCGGGCGCTATGTGATGATTCTCAACCCTGATACCGAAGTGCGTCCGGGGGCGCTCGCCGCAATGGTCGCCTACGCCGATGCATACCCCGATGTGGGCGTGGTGGGCCCGCAACTCTTGAATCCCGACGGCAGTGTACAGTCCTCAAGGCGACGCTTTCCCACTTTCCTCACGGCCCTGTTCGAGTCCACCTGGCTGCAACCTCTGGCGCCGCGCCGTGTGCTGGAGCATTATTACGTACTCGATCAACCCGACGATGCGACGCTCGACGTGGATTGGGTGGACGGCGCCGCGTTGATGGCGCGGCGCGAGGCGGTCGAACAGGTGGGACTGCTCGATGAGGGGTTCTTTATGTACTCCGAGGAACTGGACTGGTGCCGCCGCTTCCGCCAGGCAGGTTGGCGCGTGGTCTATTTGCCCGCCGCACAGATCGTCCACCATCGCGGCAAGAGCAGCGATCAGGTCGTGGCTGCCCGTCACATCCACTTCAACACCAGCAAGGTGCGCTATTTCCGCAAGTCTCACGGCGCGCCGGTTGCCGAAATGCTGCGGCTTTTCCTGCTGGGCAATTATGCCTGGCAGTTGGGGCTGGAGGGGGCCAAGTGGCTCGTGGGACATAAGCGGCCACTGCGGGCCGAACGGATTGCGGCCTATTGGCAGGTGTTGCGCTCGGGGCTACGGTGCAAGGATGCCTCACCCAATAGCTGAACGGATCGCCCACCGACTGCTCGTGCTATTGCTCGTCTTCTTCGTCGGCGTCGGGATGACCTATGGTCTGGTGACCCCCTGCTTCGAAGCACCCGATGAGTGGTCACACCTCTCCCTGGTGCGCTACTTTGCCACCCATCGCGCCTTGCCTCCCCCGGTGGTCCCGGATCGCCGTGCCGGCGGGCCAGACGTGGACTGGTTCCTGGAATATCACGATCCGCCGCTGTATTACGCGCCGCCGCTATACCACGCGCTGGCTGCACTGCTCACTGCCTGGGTGGACATGAACGATCTGCCGCACCTGATCGTGCCCAGTCCAAGTTGGGAGGTCGGCTGGGCGCCGCAGGCCGATAGCGATCCGCGGAACAAGAACGTCTTTGCCCACCGGGCCGAAGAGACAGTGATGCAGAGCGGCACGGTGCGGGCGGCGTATCTGTTGCGCATGGTATCGTTGGGGCTGGGAACGGTGACAGTCCTGTGCACCTATGCATTGGTCCGTCTACTCTGGCCCGACCGGTCGTTCCTGGCGCTGGGAGCAGCGGCCTTCGTGGCCTCTAATCCCCAGTTCCTCTTCGTTTCGGCCGGTGTGACCAATGATAATCTGCTCAATGCGCTATTCGGTCTGTGCCTGGTGCTGGCCGTGCGCTTTGTGCGCGACGGCACGTCGTGGTGGCATTGGGCCGGCCTGGGCGCACTGGTCGGTCTGGCACTGTTGACCAAACAGAGCGGCCTGCTTCTGCTGCCGGTTGGTCTGCTGGCGATCTGGCAGCGGTATGCACAAGAGCCCCGGCGTTGGTCACTGATCGCCGGCCGTGGCATATCGTTCATTCTCCCGGCTCTGGCCGTGGGCGGTTGGTGGTATGCGCGCAACGCGCTGCTCTATGGCGACCTGCTAGGGTTACGGCCGCATTTCGCCGCCCAGATTCCCCTGGCCCACTTTGGGTTGCACGAGGCATGGATGGTTGCCCGTTCCTATTGGGCCGGCTTTGGGTGGGCGCCGATCCTGGTGGAATCCCCACTGTACATCATGGTAGGGGGAGTGATGCTCGCAGCCGTCGCTGGCGTTATGACGGCGGTTCGTCCCGGCGGCGACCTGTGGCAGGAGCCGCCGGCAACACGGCGTGGACTGGCGCTGGTGGTGTTTGCACTGGGCCTTAACGTGGTGAGTTTTGTACGTTGGGCCATAGCGACGGGTGCTCCCGTAGGACGGTTACTATTTCCCACGCTGCCGGTTGCTGGGGTACTCGTCGCCTGGGGGCTTGCGCAGTGGGCACGCCGCGGAGCGATTCGCTGTGTGCTGGGCTCTCTGGCGGGCCTGGCGCTTGTTTTTGCCGCGCTCGTCCCCTGGCGTTATCTGCGTCCCGCCTTTGCCTCACCGCGCCTGCCGGAAGGAATGCCGGATACAGCTCGAGTAGTGGACCTGGCTTTTCAGGGCGGCGTCCGGCTGGCGGGCTACGAGCCTCTGGCGAGAGACCTGATGCCCGGTGAGGAGATCCGCTTCACCGTGTACTGGCACGCACCAGCGGCCCCGCTCCGCCGCTACCGGGTATGGACGCAACTCGGGCCCCAGGACCCGACTCAATATGTGGCCCAAGATGGCGACTGGCTTGGTGGGACACTTTACCCCAGCGACCTGTGGATAGATGGCGATACCGTGCGCCAGGTATTTCGCTTCGCTGTTCCCGACTGGTCTCCGGCCCCCGCACTGTATTGGCTCCGGCTGGGATTGTTATATGGCGATTCTCGTGTGACCCTGATGGGCAGTGACAGTGACATGGTCGTTTTGGGGCCCTGGCGTATGCGCGCGGTTTCTCCAGCACCGTCGCCGGCTTGTGTAACCGACTACCGGCTGGGAGAAGCCATCCGGTTGCCTGGCTATGACCTGGAACAGACGGGTGAAGCGTTGGAAGTGACCTTACACTGGCAGGCAGAGCATACACCTGAAGCGGACTATACCGTCTTTGTGCATCTGCTGGACGAGGAGGGGAACCTGGTGGCCCAGCATGATGGACCGCCGTGCGAGGGCAGTTACCCGACCTCGTGGTGGTTGCCCGAACAAGTTATCATAGACCGCCACACCATCCAGTTGACGGAGCCAATTGACGGCCTGGCGCGCTTGCTGATCGGACTGTATGATCCGCTGACGCTCGCACGCCTTCCGGTTTACGACGGCCAGGGTCAGCGTCTGCCCAACGACGCGATCCCGCTGTCCGAAGTGACACCGCAAGGAGACACATCATGCGCATCGGATTGATCACCGGCGAATACCCACCCGATCAGGGCGGCGTAGGGGATTCCACCCACCAATTAGGTCTGGCTTTGACGGAATTGGGACACGAGGTCCATGTCATTACGGGGGAGTCAACGAGTCAACGAGTCAATGAGTCAGCGAGTCACGCATCACGCATCACGCATCACGAGTCACTGATTATCCATCGGGTGATTAGAGACTGGAAGTGGGGCTGTTGGAAGCAGATCCTCGCGCTGGCGCAGGAATTGGGGTTGGACGTGCTGAATGTGCAGTACCAGGCCGCTGCCTACCGCCTGCATCCGGCGATCAACTTTGTGCCGCGTCGGCGGGAGCGTCCGCCTGTCGTCGTCACGTTCCATGATCTGAAAGTGCCCTATCTCTTTCCCAAGGCAGGCCCCCTGCGCTGGCAGGTTGTGCTGATGCTGGCCCGCCGCGCCGACGGCATCATCGTCACCAACGACGAAGACCACTCACGCCTCACGCCTTACGTTTTACGTTTTACGCCTTACGCTTTACGCTTTACCCCCCACCCCCCACATATCGCGTTGATCCCCATCGGCAGCAACATCTCCCCGGCACCGCCGCCCGGGTACGACCGCGCCGCCGAGCGCCTTCGTTGGGGCATACAGCCGGATGACCTGCTGCTGGGCTACTTTGGCTTCCTCAATGAGAGCAAGGGCGGCGAGGACCTGATCCGGGCGCTGGCCCTGCTAGTCGAGCGCGGATTGCTGGCGCACCTGCTCATGATCGGCGGACAGGTGGGGGGTTCCGACCCTACGAATCGTGCCTACGCCGAATACGTCGAGCGGCTGATTGCGGAACTGGGGCTGGTGCAGCGGGTTCACCAGACGGGCTACGCGCGCCCGGAGGAAGTCTCGGCTGCGCTGCTGGCGACCGATGTGTGCGTACTCCCGTACCGTGACGGTGTCTCGTTCCGGCGCGGGACCCTGCACGCCTGTCTGGCTCACGGGCGGGCTATCGTGACTACGTACCCGGCTGTGCCGCTCCGACAGGTGCGTGACGGCGAGAATATGCTGCTCGTCGCACCGCGCGATCCCCAGGCGCTGGCGGACGGCGTGATGCGGCTGGCGGAGGACCCCGCGTTGCGTACACGGTTGGAAGAAGGGGCGCGCGCTCTCGCTGCCGAGTTCACCTGGGAACGTATCGCCCGTCAGACGGCAGCCTTGTTCGGGAAAGTGGTACAGGAGGCGAGAGGCAAGAGGCAAGATGCAGGATAGCAAGTCCCTCATTGTGCGCTTTCTGTGCCCGGTATCCAGGGCCTTGCCCTTCGCCTCTTGTGTTTTGCTGGGGGCGTGGGCATTGCGCCTGTATCGGCTGGGCGCTCAGAGCCTGTGGTACGACGAGGGATATTGTGTCTTTGTTGCCTCGCTTCCCATAGGTGAGATTGTGCGCTGGACGGCGCGCGAGTTTATCCCGCCGCTGTACCACGTGCTCCTGGCATTCTGGGTGCACCTGGCCGGGCGGAGCGAGTTCGCCATACGACTCCTCTCGGTGTTGACAGGGATACCGGCCGTTGCAGCGTTCGTCCCGTTGGGCAGGGCGCTCCATTCACATCGCGCCGGGCTGCTCGCGGGCCTGCTGGCGGCCGTTGCCCCCTTCTACGTCTGGCATAGCCAGGATGCGCGGATGTATATGCCGCAGGCGCTCTTTGGCTTGCTGGGGACGCTCTGCCTGCTCCACGCGCTGCGAGTGCCTTCGCGCCGGCGGTGGTGGATAGGACTGGCACTTGCGGATGCAGCGACCTTGTACGCCCACACAACCGGCGGTTTTTTGCTCGCCTTTCACGCGCTGGTCGTGTTTGTCGCGGGCATATGTTCCGGGCGATGGGCACTCTGGGCACGCGGCGGAGCCGCGCTTGCGGCGGCCTTACTTGCCTGGACACCCTGGTTCACCTATGCCTTCCCTCTCGTGGGACAGAACGCCGGTTATTGGCCTGGCCGGCTCAACTGGCTGTTCATTGCCTGGGGCGCTGCGCGCGGCTTTGTGACCGGGCAGGTACTGAGCGGCACACGGGCGACGGCAGCGCTGGTGGCGTGGGGCGTGGGGTGCCTGACAGGGCTTGCCGTCCTGCTGATTGCCCGGCGTTGGAAGACGGCTCTCTTCCTCCTGGCCTACTTTGCCGTGCCGGTCACCGTGATGTCCTGGCTCTTCCGCGATGTACCCAAATTCGCTCCGCGCTACTTGATCATCGCTTCACCGCCGGTGGTGTTGTTGCCCGCCATTGGCGTAGCGAGTCTGCAAGTGGGCAAACTGGCAAACTTGCAGACTTGCAAACTGGCAAACTTGCAAACTTGCAAACTTGCCCACCTGTTTGCAGTATTGGTGTGCACCGTGTTGGCTGTGACCGCCGGACTGGGCCTACATAACTGGTACTTTGACCCCGCCTTTGCCAAATCCGACTTTCGCATGGCAGCGCGGCTGGTGCGCCGAGAGATACAGCCCGACGAGATCGCGCTCATCGTACCCGGACATGCCTTCCCGGTCTGGCAGTATTACTTCGGAGACACCGGTTGGGTCGCACTGCCCGACGATCCGCTCCTTGACGTGACCCATACCCTGCACTACCGCAACACCGTCACGCGACTCAATCGGGCACTTGCGGGACGCTCTGGCGCGTGGCTGGTGGAGTGGGAACCGTGGCAGATTGATCCGACAGGCCTGGTCGAACAACTGTTGACGCAGGTAGGCGAAGAGACGCCCCTGCCGGAACAGCCTACAGGAATGCGGGTGCTTCACTTCCGCCTCCACGCCGACCGGTTGCCACTTCCATCTGAACCTGCTGTCGCTCCGCCCGTGCACACGCGGTTCGATCTGCCGCTGGGCCTCGAAGGCTGTGTACTGCCGGGAAGCGTGCCGGGCGATGAAGCACTACGCGTCGCCTGCTACTGGCGGGCACTCGACGCATTGCCGGAGCACCTCTCGGTCTCGGCGCGGGTGGTGGACGCGGCGGGGACAGAATGGGGGCGGGCCGATATGGCCATCGGCGGCCCGTACCTCGTGGCGGGACGCTGGCCGTTCGACGAACCGGTGCTGGGCCGCTATACCGTGCGGCTGGCCGCCGGCATCCCCCCCGGCGATTTCTATCAACTCCGCTTGCTCGTCTACGAGCCAGATGGCACATTGCACGGCGATGCTGTTCTTGCTCCGGTCACCATCGCCCGCCCGTCCCGCCCGTTCACGGCGACGCTCTCTGCCGGTCAGGTAACGCCAGCAAGCCTGGGCGGGCTTGTGTTGGAGGCGGCGGACATTCGGCCACAGCAGGTTCTGCCGGGCGAGGAGGTCACGGTGGAAGCAGTCTGGCGTGTGGATGGCCCCTTTGACGAGCCACATCTGACCGTGGAAGGCCAGCCTGACACCTATCCGCTCCTGCCACAGCCGGGCGCGACCCGCCTGTGGCGTCCCGGCGACCGGTATCGCACAATTACTCGCGTGACTGTCTCACCGCACACGCCGGGTGGGGAGACGGTGCTCTGGGCGGTATCGGCGGATGGGCATGTGCAGGTGGGCACAGTGACGGTGGACGTGACACGCACGTTCCACTTGCCCGCCGGCGTCCCGCCGCTGGACTATCGCCTGGGCGATGCACTCTCGCTCATCGGCGCCCGGTGGACGCGCTCTGGCACGGTCGCCGACATCGTGTTATACTGGCAGGCGCACACGAGCATCACCCAGAGGTACACCGTCTTTGTCCAATTGATCGGCCCTGATGGGGTAGTGCACGCGCAGGCGGATTCCTGGCCGCAATCCGGACGGCATCCCACCGACCACTGGTTACCCGGCGAGATCGTGCCCGACGCCTATCAATTGAGTCTATCCGCCGACGCACCGCCGGGCACGTACCGTATCATCGCCGGGATGTACGATCTGGCGACACTGGAGCGTCTGCCCGTCACTGACCAGGCCGGCAACCCCGTGCCCGACAACGCGATCTTACTCGGAGAGTTCACCCTTCCCTAATCCCTGATCCCTGATCCCTAATCCCTAACCCGGACAAGCCGGAACCAAAAACCACCAAGGGCACGAAGGGCACACAAAGGACACGAAGGAATTCCTTTATTTCCTTTGTGTGACTTTGTGTCCTTCGTGGTGAATTTTCT